>JBIPMY010000660.1:0-2631 GCA_044376335.1 Bryobacter sp. | reverse complement strand
TTTGGAGACATGCAATTGCATCTGGAATGGTCTGCGCCGCCAGAGATTTCAGGCGACTCGCAGTGGCGTGCAAACTCCGGGGTAATGATCATGGGGATGTACGAAGTGCAGGTGCTCGACAGCTACAACAACCCGACTTATGCCGACGGGCAGGCCGGGGCGATTTACGGACAGTATCCGCCACTGGTAAACCCAATTCGCAAGCCAGGGGAATGGAACGTATATGACATCATCTGGGAAGCTCCGCGATTTGCAGGTAAAGATCTGGCAAAGCCTGCATTTGTATCGGTGATCTTTAATGGCATTGTCGTGCAGCACCGCAAAGAGCTGATTGGACGTACGCCTCATAAAATAGTGGGTACGTATGAGGCCCATGCCCCCGAACTGCCTCTTACCCTGCAGGATCACGATGTGCCGGTGAGGTACCGGAATATTTGGGCTCGCAGACTGACGCTCTAATTTGCGACAATCTGCTGATATGCAGAATTTTCGGATCTGGATCGTCCTTCTCGCTTTTTGCCTCAGCGCCGCAGCACAGCGCAAGATCAGTTCGCCCAAAGATGTTTTCGGGTCGAACGTTGGCGATGACTATTTTCTCGCCACCTACACACAATACGAAAAGTATGTAAAACAGCTTGCGGTCGAGTCAGACCGCATGAAGCTCGTCGACATCGGCAAGACCGAAGAAGGCCGCACACAGTACATGTCGATTGTGTCGTCGCCCGAGAACATCAAGAATCTCGCGCGTTACAAGGAGATTGCCAAGCGGATGGCGACGGCCGAAGGCCTGAGTGATGAGCAGGCGCGCGCCCTCGCAAAAGAAGGCAAGGCTGTGGTCTGGATCGATGGTGGCTTGCATGCCTCCGAAGTACTTGGCGCAGCCCAGTTGATCGAGATGACCTACCAGATGGTGTCTCGCAACGACGAAGAAACGCTGCGGATGCTGCGGGATTGCATCATCCTGCTCGTGCATGCGAACCCGGACGGGATGGAGCTGGTGAGTTCCAACTACATGCGCAACCCGGACCCTACCAAACGCCGGTACACACCCGAGCGCTTGTATCAGAAGTACACCGGCCACGATAACAATCGCGACTTCTTCATGAGCACGCAGAAGGAAACGCAGAACATCAACCGGCAGCTCTACCTCGAATGGATTCCGCAGATTCTTTACAACCATCACCAGCAAGGCCCCGCCGGGACGATTCTGTTCTGCCCGCCCTTCCGTGATCCGTCGAGCTATCTATTTGATCCGCTGATGATGATTGGTGTCGATCAGATCGGGTCGGCGATGCATTCGCGTTTTGCCGTGGAAGGCAAGGCTGGATTCACTACGCGTGAGGGGGCGAACTTCTCGGTCTGGTACAACGGCGGCCTTCGCACTACGTCTTACTTCCACAACATGATCGGGATTCTGACCGAGTCTGCTGGCAACCCGACTCCGATGGATATTCCGTTTGTTCCGTCGCGCATGTTGCAGAACAAGACGACTCCTTTCCCGATTGCGCCGCAAGCCAAGTGGCATTTTCAGCAGTCGATTGAATATTCGATCTCAGCCAACCGGGCCATCCTTGATTACGCATCGCGCCACAAAGACGACCTGCTTTTCAACATCTACCGTATGGGCAAGAACTCGATCGAACGCGGCAGCAAAGACAACTGGACGATGGTTCCGAAGCGTCTGGAATGGCTGAACGAGCGGCTGGCAAAGGACGGCATCGTAACCGGCGAAGGCCGCGCTGGTGGCGTTGTGCCGATGAAGTATTACCAGGAGTTGCTCAAGCCGGAATGGCGCGACCCGCGTGGCTACATTCTGCCGGCAGATCAAGTGGACTTCAACACGGCTGTGAAGTTTACCCAGACGCTGCAGTGGATGGGTTTGGCCGTTCATCGGGCGACGGCTGACTTTGAAGTTGGTGGCAAAAAATACGCCAAAGGTTCGATCATTTTCAAGGCAAACCAGGCCTTCCGTCCGCACCTGCTCGACATGTTTGAGCCGCAGAATTATCCGAACGACTTCCGCTTTCCGGGCGGGCCGCCAATCGCTCCCTATGACAGCGCTGGCTGGACGCTGGCCTATCTGATGGGTGTACAGTTTGACCGTATTCTCGATGACTTCAGCGGACCCTTTGAGAAGCTGAATGGCTTCATCGAAATGCCGGCTGGCAAGGTGAATGGCAACGGCGCGGCAGGCTATCTGTTGAGCCACCGCGTGAATGATTCCTTCAAGGCGATCAACAAGCTGCTGGCCGCTGGTGAGGATGTGTACTGGCTCAAGGGCAGCAATGGCCTTGAAGCGGGCACGATCTACATTCCAGCCAAGGCAAAGACCGCACAAACCGTGGCGACGATTGCCAAAGATGCTCAGGTGACCTTCACCACCGCGGCGACCAAGCCGACCGGCGACGCGCTGAAGCTGAAGCCGATCCGGATCGGGCTGTGGGACAACGTTGGTGGCTCGATGGCCTCGGGCTGGACTCGCTGGCTCTTTGAACAGTTCCAGTTTCCGTTTGAGGTTGTGTATCCGCCGACGCTCGATCAGGGCGAGTTGCGGTCTAAGTTTGATGTGCTTGTCTTTGTTACCGGCGGCATCGCTGAGCGAACCCGCTTTGGTGGTGGAGCGGCACCCGA
>JBIPMY010000250.1:0-9128 GCA_044376335.1 Bryobacter sp. | reverse complement strand
TCGTAGTGGGTTATCACATCATTTCTCACATTGCCCGAAAATTAGGCTAACCGCCGCCCTCTCTGTCAGTCTATCGGTTAGATGCAAGCGACTGACGCCGAGATCATCGGCCAGATACGTAGGGGCAACAAGAACGCCTACCAACACCTGGTAGATCGTCACGCCCGAACTGCGTTCCGGGTCGCCTACCGCATCACACGCAACGAAGGAGACAGCGAAGACGTGGTGCAGGAGAGCTTTTTGCGAGCCTACCGGAATCTGGAAAGCTTCGACGAGCGGGCCAGTTTTTCCACCTGGCTGCAGCGCATCGCAACCAACTGCGCCCTCGACCTCGTACGTCGCAGAAAATGGACTGCTGACACCGGCGGCGATCTCCCCGACCGTGCCGACACAGCTCCCAAAGCGGATCGACTGGTCGAGAGTGCCCAAACCCGTCAGCGTCTCGAAGACGGTATCAAGACCCTGAGCGAGCAGGAGCGGCAAGCCTTTCTGATGCGTCACGTCGAAGGCAATTCGATTCCAGAGATCAGCGAGAAATTGTCGATTGGAGTAAGCGCGGCCAAGCACAGCGTGTTTCGGGCCGTTGAGAAATTGAGGCGTTATGCACTTGGACGATGAGAATCTAAAAATCCCCGAACCCGACGCAGACTTCGAAAAACGCATCTGGGCCAGAGTATCGGCTGAGATGGGGGCCCGCCCCGGCGTGAGCCACAAGTTCTTGTGGATGCTGGTTCCGGCTGCACTCGCCATCGCCTTCTTTGTTGGACGGTCGACCAAGCAACCCGAAATTTTCTACCTGCCGCAACAACAACTCTTGCACGCCGCAACATCCGAGCATCTTGAGCGAAGCAAGCTTGTGCTCATGGAAACAGCCAACGGAGCTGCTCCTCTGGCACAGGAGCGAGCCGAACAATTACTTTCCACCAATCGCCTTTTGCGTCGTGGTGCACAGCAGGCTGGCGAATTACAGACAGCGGAATTGCTGGAAGAACTCGAGCGTGTTTTGCTCGAAGTCGCCCACAGTTCCGAAACCATGACACCCGAGGAGGCCACGGCACTCCGGGCACGTATTCGTGAACAGGGACTTCTCTTTCGCGTGCGTCTTCTCGAAAACAAGAACAAACAGAACACGGAGTTAACTGACTAATGAAAATCGTATTGCCACTTTTCATGGCTGGCGCACTTTTGATGGGTGCCGACGCCGATGAGAAAAACTACCAGGCCGCGCTGTCGTTGATCGACGGCAAAGAATATCAGGAGGCCATGATCAAGCTGGGGGCCGAGATCCAGTCGATGAGCTCGCGCGCCGACGCAGCCATGTACTGGAGCGCCTATGCAGCCAACAAACTTGGCGATCGAGCCGCAGCCTTAAAGCAACTCGCAAATTTGCAGGCCAAGTTCAGCACCAGCAAATGGGCCAACGATGCCCGTGCCCTTCAACTGGAGATCAACCAGGCCTCAGGCAAGAAGATCTCACCCGAAGAGCAGTCCGATGAAGAACTGAAGCTGATGGCCATTCAAGGTCTGATGAATGCCGATGCGTCTCGGAGTGTCCCTTTGATTGAGGGCATTCTTAACTCGCAAAAGAGTCTCCAACTAAAGAAACAAGCATTATTCGTTCTGGGCCAGAGTGGGGATCCGAAGGCACAGGAATTGATCGGTAAGATCGCCAAGGGGAACGGTAATCCTGAGCTTCAGAAACTCGCGATCCATAACCTTGGCATTGGCGGCAAAAGGAATGGTGGCATTCTCGAAGACGTCTACAAAAGCGCCAGCGATGTTGCCGTCAAGAAGGAGATCCTGCATAGCTTCATGATCATGGGCGACAAAGAACGCCTTCTCGGGCTCGCTAAATCAGAAAAGAACGACGACCTGAAATCTGCCTCGATCCACTGGCTGGGCGTAAGCGGCGGACGCGAAATGCTCGCTCAACTCTACTCAGGCGAGGCAAGCGTCAAGCTCAAGAAAGACATCATACACGGGCTCTTTATTGGTGGCGGAGCCAAAGAGTTAGTGCAGGTAGCTCGTTCCGAGAAAGACGTCCAGATCAAGAAAGAAGCGGTGCGCTACCTAAGCATGATGAACAGCAAGGAGTCTGCCGACTTCATGGCGGAGCTTCTCAAGTGAAGTGGGCGCTGCTGATGCTGGCCCTGCCGATGGCAGGGCAGGATCTTGGGGCAACACTAGCAGCTGCCTCTCGCGATTCCATTAAGTATGTGGGCTATGAAGTTCCGATGCAGCCAGGGCAGGGCACCATTTGCAGCAACTGGTCAGGCGGCTTTACTTCGCGCCAAACCAAATTGAAGCTCGATGGGCCAACCCGCTTGAAGATTCTGTTTCGGGTAGATCACGGCAAAGTAGACAAGATCTTGCTTGCCAGTGACGATTGCGAGATCGACGCGGGCAATCAAACCTTGGTGATGTTGAACGGAATCACTCCGGCCGCTAGCATTGCTTATCTCTCAGGGCGCGATGATGATTCCAGTCTCTATGCGATCTCTTTACATAAAGACCCCAAAGCTGCCCAGCAATTGATCGCCATGGCGCGGGACGGGAAAAATACGCGCCGCCAGAAGAAAGCCTTCTTCTGGCTGGCGCGTTCCAAAGATGCCCAAGCCGAGCAATTCATCGAAAAGATTTTGCGTTAGGTACTGGACTGAACTGTCGCGGCCCGCTCGGGTTCGCGACAGTTCAGGTTGTAGATATTGAAGTGGTCAAAGGCCCAGAAGTTGAGCACTGGAATCCCCTGGCCTCTGGCCTCCATGTATTCTTTCTCCCAGGCAGAGCCACCTCGGAAGACAGGCACCAAATAGCGCAGAGAGTCTTTAGGCCAGCCCAGCAGAATTGGGAATTCGATGGCCGTTCGGCTCAGATCCAGCGAGCGAGACCATGCCCCGAAATCAAGAGCTTCCATCTTGAGCGTGTCGAGGCCACTACCTGGTTTATTCTCATATTCCACCGGGAAATTGATGAAGTAGTTCAGCGCCCCGCCCAGTTGGTGAACGCCAGCCGGAGTTGGGTGATTCACATCGTACGGATACAGCAATTCAAACTTCGCATTCGAGTGCGTCGCCAAAATGTGAGCCCGAAGCGCGGCAATATGGTCCCGCAGTCGATTCCGCAAAAAGATGGCGTCAGCACTGGAGTTTACGGTTGGATCATCGGTGGGGCGCCGAAACACATGCAATGGCCGCCCTAGCGCGGTAGCCGCAAGTGATGCCGTTTCCGCGTCATATAGTGCCATGCCACCGGCCGGGTTCGTCGTTGGGTTGTAGTTGGTGAAGAACCACCATAGAAATTCTCCAAACTGGATGTAGGGATCAAGCCCGGCAGCCGCCTGGATATCCGCGATTTCCAGATACACCGCCTTCTGAAAATCGAGCATCGCCGTATTGAAGCAACAGTGCGTTGACTTCAAGCTCGCAAAGCCAACGTCGGTCACTACCTCATTGCCATCTGGATACACCGCAGCAAAACCAGCCGGCGGATACACCAACTCCATCGAGCAAGCGATCACCAGATCCCGTGATCGCGCTGCTGCCTCAGCACAGAAATCAGCATGCCAATCCCGCGCCGCACGATTGAGGGGTGGGCTTTGTGTAAGGTCAATTTCCCATCTCCCGGGGACTCCATTATCGAGTGCCCCTGTGATAGTTGCCGTCCCGCCAGCCGAGGTCACTGAAACTGTCAGTGGAAAGGCGTAAGCAGGAGTGGGTGAGCGGTTGACGATGGTCAGGACACTGCCCGTCGCCGTTGCATAAACGCCCACGAGATTAGAGTTGATGAAGTTGGCCATATGAGTTGCGATCGTGTCGTTAGACTCACTTGGAAACACAGTCTTTCCAATCGGGCTTCCACCGATCGAGAGGATCACCTGATCGTTCGGTACGTATGTGCCCCCAAAGGTGACGGTGGCTTCAGGGACAGTTGCGCCAACCCGCTTGCGCTGGTTCCACCAGAAGACGCCGATGTATTCGTTCATCGGCCCGGCAAAACCCAGTTGATCAAGAATCCAGTGGGTACGAGCCGGAGGGAGCTTGAAGGTGTGGTCTGTCGAATAGTCAAAGGCCGGAGAGGCATGAGCACGAGCTGGCAGCGCATCTGGAATATCAGATTCAACAACGGCTTCGATGAAATCAAAGTCGAAGTTGCCCGTGTTGGTCAGTGTGATCGTGACGGTGTGGCGGCCGGCGGGTACTGCTGTACGCAACAGTCTGCGCGCATAGATAGGTGCTTCAGCCGATACGGCGAAGTTGTGCGTCGTCGTAGCATCGCCATCGAGAGTGACGCTCACCTCTCCACGATCCGCAAAGAGCGTTGTGCCGAGGTAGAGCTTGTGCGTCGAATTGCAGGCATAAAAGACCTCGACTTTGGCTCCTGTCTCGGCTGTTCGACGCGCGAAAGCTCCTGAGTAGAAGCCGACTTGCGGGATCCAGTTGCCTGTGAACTTACACCAGGAAGAATCTTCTTCAACCCGCACGGAATCTGTCCCTGCCACCTTGAGCTCGCGTTTCGAGCTCGGCCCGGTGACTGCCCAGTTGGTGAATTCTGCTTCCCATTCGGTATCGGTGAGAGGCGCACCATCCGGGATCGGCGGTGCGAAGGTGAACCACATCTGCCGGATCGACGGGATGCCGAGCGCAGAGAAGTCAAGGCTGATCCGCCAGACACAATCCGACGAGCCGCCAGCGAATGTGGCAATGCTCGACGTGGTGGTTAGGCGCGTGTTTTTGGAAACGGAGTACATCCGGATCGCGTTACCGTCGACACCGGGTTTGCTGCATTCGATAGTGAGCACGCCGGCTGTTGCACTCGCAAAAAGTGGCAGAGCGATCTCAAGCGCAGTCCAGTTCACGCTATTGATTTGCCAGGCCAGGTTGGCAGCGACGGCCTGGACTCCGATTCCGTAAAGTGTGTAGCTGGTCGAGCTTGCCGAGCTTGTGATGACATAGGCCTGCTCGTTATCGATCTTGGTGCGCAGGTTGATCTGATTGGCGGGGCCCGTGGTTGCCTTCAGTTGAGTCGACGCGTCAACGAGTGCGGCGAGGTTAGTGGCAATTGTGGTGTTGGTATCGGTTGCGAGTTCTGTGTAGACATAGTCGGTTGCGCCGATCGAGATACGGTGTTGAGTGCCCGCTCCAGCGCCGGTGAAAGCGTAGGCGCATTCCACCTTGGGCACCAGATAATCAAAGGCAAAGTTCATGTACCAGACGGTGAGGCGATCGAATTCTTTGAGATCGTTGTCGACAATCGTAAAGGTGGCCGTTGCCTTCGTGTGTGTGCCGGATTGCAAAGTTGCGTAGTCGCTGAGACGAACACGAGCCGTCGTGTTGTCGGCCTTGATGACATCGAGATAAGGCCAGTCGATGGTGGCAAATCGAGGGGAGTGCAGCGGGCGCAGCCCGTCGTAATGCACATCAAAGCTCAGCGTAAGATCGCTGAAATCGAAGTCCGGCAGATACTTCAGACTCGAATGCTCGTAGAAGTTATCTGCGTCGTAAATAATAAGCACGGCGAAATCGGCTGCATCGCGGAAGACTCCGCTCACCTTGAAGGAGTTGGCGGTGGCCTGGTGCATGGCAGCAGCAGCGCCGAAGGCATCAAAACCGCGCAATTGCATCGTGCGGTTCGGTTGTAATTTGTAAATGGTTTCAGGCATGGCGGAATCCTCAAAAAAATTGCGGGCTCCAACACCCCCTAACTGGAAGCGCCAAGCCCGCCTACAGCAGATACGGTACCAAGCGCTCCGCACATGGCCCTCCTCTCTCAGGTCATGAAATGTTGCAAGTAAAGCACTTATGGCCTAAAAAAAACTTAAAAATACCTGTGAACGAAATTCCGCTTGAACTACGAAACAATTAGTAGTAGTCTTTTCGTAGATGGCTGACAATCACACAGAACCACTACGGCCAACCGATGCCGAGCTTGAGATCCTGACCGTCCTGTGGAGCCGCGGGGCCAGTACGGTGAGGCAAGTTCATGAGGCCATCCTCGAGCGCAAGCCAACCCAGTACACCACCGTTTTGAAGATGCTTCAGATCATGCTTGAGAAGCGGCTCGTACTGCGTGATGACTCAGAACGAGCACACCGCTTTGCCGCAAGCCAACCCCAGGAATGGACGCAGCGCCAACTGGCGGGAGACCTTCTGCAACGAGCCTTCGCCGGCTCAGCCAGCAGTCTGATGTTGGGCGCTCTCTCCGCGAAGAAGGCTTCAAAGAAAGAACTGGCGGCGATGAAGAAATTGATTGAAGACATGGAAGGCGGTGCCAAGTGATTTCCTGGACAGCACTCGGGATGACCCTGGTTCACTTCCTCTGGCAAGGCGCAATCATCGCCCTGCTGCTCTTTCTAGCAATGCGCTGGATCGGGCAGGCCCGCCTGCGCCACGGCATCGGCGTGGCAGCGATGATCTTCATGGTCGCCAGCTTCGCCACGACCCTCATCACGTCTACACCGGCTGCTGAGACAGCTTCACGCTCAATGACTCAAGGCGCAAATTTGGTGGACGATGCGGCTGATGTCTGGAAGGGCCAGGTAAAGAGTTGGAAGGCCTTCTTGCCCTGGATGAGCGGGGCATGGATTTGTGGCGTCCTGCTGCTTGCCGGGTATCGGGCAGGAGGCTGGTGGATGACACGAAAGCTGCTCCGGGAGGGAATCTGCAAGGCGAACTCCGAATGGCAGCAACGCATGAAAACACTTGAGAAGCGTATCGGTTTATCGCAGCCAGTGCGGTGGTTTGAATCTGCCCTCGTTGAAGCGCCGATAGTCTTGGGCTGGTTGCGGCCTGTCCTGCTGACTCCCGTAGGTATGTTGACGGGTATGCCAGTGTCGCAGGTGGAATCGATCCTGCTTCACGAACTGGCTCATTTGTATCGCAGAGATCCTCTGGTGAATCTGCTGCAGACGGCGGTGGAGAGTTTGCTTTTCTACCATCCGGCAGTGTGGTGGGTGTCGGGTGTAATTCGTCAGGAGCGGGAGCACTGCTGTGACGATCTGGTAGTGGCTTTGCAGGGCAATGCACGAGACTATGCGCGAGCCCTGTTGACCTTGGAGGAACAACGCGCGACCCGGCTAGAGCCGGCCCTCGCAGCAAACGGAGGAGACCTTATGGAACGAATTCAAAGGATGGCTGGCCAAAGAGAAGAACCGAAAAGCCTGGGTGGCGTGATGGTCCTGGTTGTCTTAGGCTGCCTGGCGGCGTTTGGTCAGAAGAGCAGTGACTTATGGCTCACCCAGGACGTGACCTACATCATCAAGGACGACGAGAAGGCCCGCTTCAAGACCTTGAAGTCCGATGCGGAACGGGAGCAGTTCATAGTCCAGTTCTGGGCCAGACGCGACCCCACTCCAGCCACTCCAGACGTTAACGAATTCAAAGATGAGCACTACCGGCGCATCGGATATGCAAACCAGAAATTCGCTTCCAAGATCGAAGGCTGGAAGACCGATCGCGGCCGTGTCTACATCATCTATGGCCCACCCGATGAACTCGAAATGCACCCGGACCGCACCAGTTGGCTCTACAGAAGCATTCCCGGCATAGGCGAACGCGTAATCATCGAGTTCAAGCTGGTGGGCGGAGAATACGTCTGGACGCGAGACCCTCAGTGAGTCATTGAGTAGAGGATGTAGTTGATGCCAAAGCGATAGCTGAGGCTGGTCATCTGCTCAGGATACTCAGGCATATCGGCATGCTCCCATGCATCGCCGATATCCATGTTGAAGTTGATGGCGACGATCATGCGGCCCTGGTCATCATAGATCGCTCGCCATCTCGGTGGAATGGCAGTGGGTTGAACGGTGGTGGTTCCGTTGGGGCCCCGCCGCAGGTGACGCAGGCCCGGGATGAAGGTGCGCTCTTTGATTTGAAAGACGAGGTTCATAACGGGGTCGTCGTCTGTGATGTCGAGGATGGGTTTGCCGGGGAGAACCCTGGTGATCGAGGCTTCAAAGAGTTCCCAGTCGCGGTCGCCATGGAAGTCATCGACAACCAGAAAGCCTCCTCGATTCAGGTAGTCTCTTAAGCGAATTACCTCAGGCTCAGAGAGATCCCACCAGGCCACTTGGGTTGCATAGATCCAGGGGTAATCAAAGACACGGTTGTCGGTAAGTGGGGTGTGACGGATCTCCCCTATATGGACACGGGTGAGCCGCTCGATGCCTTTGGTGAAATGAATCTCGGCCTCGGGCATGTCCTGCATCCACCAGCCTCGACCCCACGGTCGGCGTACGAAAGGAGCATCGGTGTATTCGAGACGCAGGAAGTAGAACTCAGCTTTTTCAGGGAAGCCGCCGAGCCCTGCCAGCAGAGGTAGGGTCAGTACCGCGAGCCAACCCAAACTGCGGATTGTCTTTATCACCGGTGATCTTGATGGGGAGATATGTTCCAACGTCGTTCTTCGAGAATATCGGATTAAAGGGCTTCAGCGCCCAGCGCTTCCAGCCGGAGAAGGTGTTGCTCACCTTGGAGTCGAGATTGAGCGACCCAACAAAGTCCAGCGTACCGGCGTCCACTACGTAGGAACCAGTAAGGTCTACAAGCGCACCAGGCACCACAAAGACAACGGGTTCAAAGTCGAGTTTGCCTTCTGCCATTCGGAACTGCCCATTGAAAGTAGCCGGTACGTTGTCCATCTTCTGATCTTTGGGCCGACCCGATCCGCGCTTGGCCAGCCCATCGATCTTGTCCTGAATTGCATCCGAGGTGAAGTTGGCCTCCCGAATTTCAAAGCGGCCCTTGAGCTTGAGCTTATCCACGACATCGACGTTGCCGCGTGGGATCTCGATACTCGACTTCAGGTTCACCGTCCCTTCCAGAAAGGGCTTCGTCGACTTTACAGTGAGCTTGAGAATGTCTCGCAGATCGCCCTTCGGCATCACGACATTCAGGTTGATCGCTCGCCCAGGATGCCCCTTCAGGCCAACCACTTCACCCTTTGCTGTGAAGAACGTATTCCCTAGTCGCGCGTCGATTTGCTTGAGGTACGTATCTCCGTCCGCTCCATCTACCAGAGCCTTATACTTGACCGTCAGAGGAACAGGGTTGCCGGCCATCGATAGACGGAAGTTCGGAACCCTGCATTCTCCCTCGGCATCGATGGTCTCCAGTGCACCGCTGAAACTACCG
>JBIPMY010000659.1:0-2642 GCA_044376335.1 Bryobacter sp. | reverse complement strand
AAAGAAGACGCCCAGCCAGCGGTGAATCAGGATCGAATACTTTCGAATGGCAATCCCACTGCGATTCATAGCTTCCAGCTTCGCAACAAATTTAGAGCACGAGAAGGCAAAGTGAACCCGCTCATCCGGCGAAGATATCCGTTCATTGAATTTCGTTTCAACTTTTGAGTGAGTCTTGCGATTCTATTCGACATGTTGCTTCGATTTTCAACAATTTTGATTGCCACTGGAATCTTCCTGCATGGGCAGGAAATCACATTGTCGGGCCGCGTTCTTGACGCAAGCAAGCAGCCGATTGATGCGGCATCTGTATCATTGACTCGACCCGGGGTGAAGCCGATCTATGTGCAAACATCTGCTGAAGGACAGTACACATTCCCCAAGGCGCCAGTTGGCACGCTCACTTTGCGGATCCTCAAAGCCGGCTTTACAGAACTCCAACAGGTGATCCAGGTCAAAACATCGGTCGACAACCTCGATTTTACGCTTAGCCTGGCCGAGGTCTCCACCTCAGTGACAGTCGAAGATGTTGCCGGCAAAACAACGGCAACGCGCATGGATGTCCCCAACCTCGAAGTACCGATTCAAGTGACCTCGGTAAGTGCGCAACTGCTGGAGCAACGCGGCACCAACGACCTTGTCAACGCACTCCAAAACGTTTCGGGTGTTTCGGCAACCCGCTGGTATGGCATGTACGAGTACTACACGATCCGTGGCTTCAATATTGCCGACGTGCAGTTAGTAGATGGAATGCGCCTGGAAGGAAATCGCATTAACACCCAGCTCAACAATGTCGAACAAGTCGACGTCCTCAAGGGCCCCAGTTCCATCCTGTACGGTGGCCAGGCTCTCGGCGGAGCCATCAACATTATCCGAAAGAAACCGGCCGCCAACCGCGCCTACGACGCCTTCTATCGCGGTGGCCGCTTCAACACCCACCAGGTGGGTCTGGGTGCAACGGGCCCTGTAGGAAACTGGCAGCGCCTGCTTTATCGCGCAGATTTCAGCTTTGAGGATTCCGACGGATGGCGCGACGCAGCGGCCAGAAGAATCAACGTCTCACCTTCGCTTACTTACCTCTTTAGCGATAAAGCACGAGTCACCCTTCACCAGGCATTCAACCGCGATCGCTTTGCCACCGACGCAGGAATTCCGATTGGCGTAGCAGCCATCCCGGGCTTCCCCCTCGACTTCCGCTTCAACACTCCGCAAGATTTCGGCCGCGTCTTCGACTCTCAATCCCACGTTTTGCTGAACATCAATATCAATCCCAACTGGGAATTCCGCAATGGCTTTCTTTATCGCCACACCGACGACCAATACTTCAGCGCCGAATCACTCACCTACGTCCCGGCCAGCAATCAGGTCAACCGCGGGCTTCTTTACTTTCAGCACCACCGACGCCCGCTGCTCAATCAGTCTGACGTTCTTGGCCACTTCACCTTGTTCGGCATGAAGCACACCCTGGTCACCGGCTACGAATATCAGGATTTTTACAACATCACCGACAGGTCTGCTAGCCGTAGTATCAACATCGCACCGATCAATCTGAATACCAGAGCAGAAACATTCCAGCCCTTTCCTGATTTCCCCCTCAGCCGCGTCGACTATTTCACCAACAAGATCAACGCGTTCTTCTGGCAGGACTTCATCCACCTTACAAGCAAGCTTCGCCTGAATATCGGCGGCCGACTCGACAGCTTCAATCGAATCGCAAGAAACGACCCATACGCAAATAACGCCCCCACGGCTCGTGGCCCGGAGCTTCGCCGCAAGCAGGACGCATACACCTACCGGGCCGGCCTCACCTATCTGCTTGCTGAAAACCAGCAACTCTACGCCAGTTCTTCTTCGTCTTTTCAACCGGTAACTAACATCCCGGCTGACGGCCGTGAACTGGTTCCAGAAACCGGACGCAGCTTTGAAGTCGGCCATCGCATCCAGGCCTTTGGCGGACGCTTCAAGGTAGACACAGCGCTCTATCAAATCAAAAGACAGAATGTGGTGATTGCGCTGCCGCTCGCGCAATTTGAACAGGCGGGTCAGCAGTCTTCACGGGGACTGGATCTCGACATCAACGGCAACATCGGCAAGGGTTTCCGTCTGATTGCCAACTACGGCTATACGCTGCCCCGCTTCGATAACTTCTTCGCGGCCAACCGCACGATCAATCTCTCCGGCTTCCGCCCCCGCTTCACGCAGCGCCATGCCACAAACCTGTGGCTGACAAAGGCCTTCAACAATGGCATCACCGCTAGCGTCGGGCAGCGCTATATCAGCTCGATGTTTGTGGACAACAACAACACACAGAATTTCAAGCTCGGCGGCTACTCCACATTCTCGGGCGCGATCTCATATCGCAAGCGCTTCTATCAAATCGGAGTCAATGCCGACAACCTGCTCGGTCGCGACCGTTACTTCGTCGCCGGTATCTATGACACTCAGGTTTACCCCGGCACGCCGCTCAATGTCACAGCCACGATGCGCTTCTTCTTCCGCTAGCGCAAACGCTCGTTCATTCGATCCTTGTCCAGATCTCCTGTCCAGTGCGCCACCACGATCGCGGCAACCCCGTTGCCGACAACATTGGTGAGCGCACGGGCTTCGCTCATAAAACGATCAATCCCAAGGATCAGTGCAAG
>JBIPMY010000658.1:0-2649 GCA_044376335.1 Bryobacter sp. | reverse complement strand
AAACACTTTGGTGGCGATGTCTTTGGTGGTGCCATTGCAGCTTTAATCGCCTTGCCCTACGGCCTCGCTATGGCCACCCTGATGGGCATTCCTCCAATCTACGGTCTTTTTACTTCCCTCATTTCAGCCCCTCTTACTGCACTTCTTGGCCGCAATCCCGTTCTAATCGGCGGCACCTCTACCGTTACTCTTCCCTTCATGGTCTCGGCCGTCCAGCAACAAGGCCTTGCCGGTTGCGCCAAGGTCACCCTCGTCGCCGCTGTCTTCATGATGATCTTCAGCGTTCTCAAGCTCGGCCGCCACATTTCCAAAATCCCGCAAACCGTTGTTTCCGGCTTTTCCTGTGGCATCGGCGCCATGATGGTCGTCAACCAGCTCCGCACACTCCTGGGCCTTCAGATCCCCAAAGACGTCACCTGGCCCTCTGCCATCCCCGGCCAGCTTAAAATGGTTTTCCTCTACATCGGCACTGCCCACTGGTCCCCCTTGCTTCTCGGAGTCATCGTCATCGGCGGCGCCTTCCTCTTTGCCAGAATCAACAACAAACTTCCGGCTCCTCTCCTTGGAGTCATCGCCGCAATCGGCGTGTCCGTGCTTTTCAACATGCACGAAAAAGAAGTAGGCCAGCTCAATCTCGACATCCCGCCCTTTATGGGTTTCACCTGGAGCCCCCAGGAAGTTTTTGCCCTCGTCAATGAAGGCTTTGGCCTTGCCGTCGTCTCCAGTATCAACCTCCTCATCACCTCCCGCGTTGTTGAGCACTTCCGTGGCCGCCATCGCCCCATGCGTCCCTCTGACGCTGATGGTGAACTCGGCGCATACGGTATCGCTAATGTCGTTTGCGGAATTTTTGCTGCTCCCATGAGCGTCGGCATTCCCGCCCGCTCCCTTGCCAATGTCCGTTGCGGCGGCTCAAGCCGCATGTCCAATCTCGTCCACGCCGGCATGCTCCTCCTGTTCTTGGGGCTCGGCTCTGAAATGGTTTCTCACATCCCCCTTCCCGCCCTTGCTGGCGTTACTGCCTACGTTGGTATCTGTCTGCTCGAATGGGGCACCTGGGGTCGTCTGACGCGCATGCGTCTGGTCGACTCAGGCGCCTTCTTGTCCACTGCATTGGCCACGCTGTTGATCAATGCCGTTGTTGCCGTCGCTATCGGCTGCAGCTTTTATCTAGGGCGCTGGTTTTATGACACTGTCCTGGCGCGGCCCCGTTCGGCCGATGCGCCATCTACCAGCGCTACGGCTCTTCCACACTGATCCCGGTACACCCAGGATCCTTCACGAACCTACCGCTCAACGTCCTGAGCAACCCAGAACAAATTAAATAATCTCGAAAGAGGTGTGTCTCATGCGCCATCGCGTAACTGCACTCCCGTTTCTTCTGTTTTGTTTTGCCACGATGCTCCCTGCTCAGTCGTACCAGGGCGGACTTCGCGGCAGTGTTAAGGACCCCGCCGGTGCCGCCGTCGCCGTCGCCAAAATCACCCTCAAAGACGAGGCCACCAACATCACTCGTGCCACCCTCACCAACGATCTCGGTGAATTCGTCTTTCAGAGTGTTAACCCAGCCACCTACTCGGTGATCATTGAATCCCCAGGCTTCAGTCGGCTAGACCGCACCGGCGTCATCATCGCCACCCAAACCTTCCTCACCCTCGACTTCAAATTGAACGTCGGTGAAGTCACCCAGTCCATCAACGTCACCGAAGAGGTCCCCCTCATGGAGACCGCCAATGCCTCCACCGGCCAGGTCATCGACGCACAAAAAATGACAGACCTCCCCAACCTCGGCCGCAACCCCTTCATGTTCGCCAAACTCGCCCCCAACGTCGTCCAGGCCGGCGACCCCCGCTTCAATCGCATGCAGGATCAAAGCGGCAGCTCCGCCATCTCCATCGCCGGCGGACCCATCCGCGGCAACAACTACCTCCTCGACGGTGTACCCATCACCGATTCCACCAATCGCGCAGTAATCATTCCCACCATGGAAGCCGTCATGGAAGTCAAAATCCAGGCTTCCACCTTCGACGCTGAAGTAGGCCGCACCGGCGGCGGCATGTTCAACACCTTCCTTAAGAGCGGCTCCAATCAGATCCACGGCTCCCTCATGGGCTACCTCCGAGAGAAACAATTCCTCGCCAACAGCTTTTTCAACAACCGCAACGGCATCGCCCGTCCCGATCAGCCCTTCCGAAACTTCGGCGGTTCCATCGGTGGCCCTGTTTTCATCCCCAAAATCTACAACGGTCGCAACAAGTCCTTCTGGTTCGTCTCTCAAGAAGCCTACCGTCAAAAGTCCGGCCTCTCGCGAGAACTCGCCACCCCCACAGAACTCGAGCGCAACGGCAACTTCTCCCGGTCCCTCGATCGCAGCGGCCGACCCTACGCCATCTTCGACCCCCTCACCAGCCGTCTCGAATCCAACGGCACCGTTACCCGCACGCCCTTTGAAAACGGAATCATCCCCGCCTCCCGTCTCAACCCCATCGGCCTCCGGCTCGCCAGCTTCTATCCCAACCCAACCCGCGCCGTCTCTTACTTTGGCGACACTGCCTACCTGGGCAACGACGTCCTCGTGGATCGTGCCGATCAATACACCGCCAAGTTCGATCACGAGTTCTTCCCCTGGTGGAAAGCCAATCTCTCTTA
>JBIPMY010000657.1:0-2651 GCA_044376335.1 Bryobacter sp. | reverse complement strand
GAAGTCTGGTTACTCAAGAAAAACTAAGTCAATCTGATCGATTTCAGGCACAGCCATCGCTTGGCTCCTCAGACATATGAGGATTCATTCGATACTTACAATCTCCACCGCCCTGCTCGCGGTTTCGACACTTGCATTCGCTGACGACAAAGACAAAAAGAAAAACCTGAACTGCGAGGTAGTCATTCTCGGCGGCGGCGCCGGCGGCCTCCACACCGCCTTCCGCCTCGCTCCCTACATGGGCCAGAATGTCTGTCTCTTCGAGAAAGAAAACCGCCTCGGCGGCCGTATCTACGACGTCTCCCGCACCCCCGGCGGCCCGGTATTCGGCCTCGGCGCACTCCGCATCATGGAAACCCAGGAAGTCGTCTTCAAGCTCGCCGACGAGCTCGGCATCCAGTACGTAGCCGCCCCCTTTGAAGACGATCTCATCCGCGCCCGCGGCGTCAGCGCCAACGATTCAGACTCCCTCCGCACCGCCGCATACCCCCGCACCACCGCCGGCGAAAGCGCTCTCTACGATCAGCTCCGCCTCAGCCCCGAACGTGCCAACGCCGGCAAATACCCCGACATGCGCTCCTACATGCGCGGCACCATCGGCACTGAAAACTACCAGTTCCTGGCCGACATCTTCCGCTTCCGTGGCGATTTCACTTATCCCCTAAGCGCCAAAGCCTACCTCGAATTCCTCGACGAAGATTGGGACGTCTGCTGCACCCCCAGTTACCCCGTCGGCGGCATGAGCGAATTCATCAAACGCATGGCCCAGCGCGCCACCCAAAAAGGAGCCCGCATCTACACCTCAGAGCCAGCCCTCGAAGTCGCATCAGGCAAAGGCAGCCGCTATGAAGTCACCACGGCAAACTTCGTCGTTAGAACCAATCGCCTCATCGTTGCCATCGACGCCGAAGCCTTCAAAAGAGTCGAAGGTGACGTAGCACAGAAGATCCAGAAGCAAGCCCAATTCCAGGACCTTATGGGAGTCAAAGTAGCCAGCATCAACCAGTGGTGGCCCAGCGCCTGGTGGCAGAACGCCAACCCCGGCAAGAAAACCCGCCGCGCCTGGACCACCGAAAGCTGCGTCAACTACATCGAAATCCCCACCACTCCCTACGGCGCCAACCAACTCGTCACCCGCAGTGTCTACGAAGACGAAAAGAGCTGCGTCGACTTCTGGGAAGAACTCACCAGCCGCGGCACTCCCGCCGTCGAAGCAGAAATCGATCGCGGCCTCAAGAACATGTTCCCGAGCGTCAACATCCCCAAGCCCCTCAAGACCGAAATCAAGATCTGGCCCGCCGGCTGGTACTGGCTCCGCGCCGGCTCTCCCTACTCAAACATGGACATCGCCGCCTGGGCCATTGCCCCCCTGCAGGGCGAAGCAATCTCCCTGGTCGGCGAATCGTACAACCCGCAACGTTCCACCTGGAGCGACGGTGCCTTCAAGAGTTCTATCAACACTCTCAACGCTGTCTTCGGCATGGACCTGCCCGGTCAAACCGCAACGGCCAACGGCCCCCTCAACCAGCGCGGCAAAGGAATCAGCGGCGCGACCGTAAACCGCGCCATCCGCTAAGCCGTCTTCGCCTTGGCCTTCTGCCGGTACATGTCCGCGTCAGCCTCTCCAATCAAGTCTGCCGCACTCATCTCCGGCTTCCAAAGGCCAATGCCAATAGCGGCACTCACTTCAACCTTGATCGATGGGGCACCTGCTTCCACCTTGAGTGGATAGGTGCCCCAAACCCATTGCATGATCCTCTGCTTGGAAGCCTCCGCCTGCGCCATCTCTCCGTTCAATAGAACCAGAAACTCATCCCCGCCCCAACGTCCCACCAGATCCGTCTGCCGCAACACATGTTTCAACTCCGAAGAAAACTGCCGCAACAACTGATCCCCCGCAAGATGCCCATACGTATCGTTGATCTTCTTGAAGCCATTCAAATCCACCAGAATCATGGCAAACGGCTGCCCACGCCGAATCCGCGCACTCAAATCCGTTTCAAGTCGCCGCCGATTCGCTAGCCCCGTAAGCGAGTCCACCAGCGCCGCCTCCTCAGTCGCCGCCAGCCGGCTGCGGTAATTCGAAAGCTCCACCTCCAGCGCCCGCATCGTCTGCTCCGTATCTCGCGACATCTGCTCCACCGTGCGGCTCATCTCCTCCACGCTTGACATTAGACTCGCCCTCAACCGCGTAATGTCTTCCAGTTCGGCAATCCCCTTCAGCCGCTCTGTCAGCCCCTTCAGATTCTTGTTGTGATGCTGATCCCGCTCCCCCACCGTTTCCGCAGTCTTCGCAATCAGCATCATCAGGTCCTTCATCTCGGAAGCCTTCTTCCGCAGATAGTCCTGCGTCCGGTCCTGCCACGCATGGAGATGCTGTTCTGCCTCCTGCTGCTTCTGCACCAGTTCCGTTGGGCGAGTATCGACAGAAATCGATGCCTCAATCAAATGCAGCTTCATCGCCAGATCCCCAGCTGAATGCGTACACAATCCGGAGTTGCAGTCAGCAGTGACAGCAAGCAGCCTCTGGTACGAATCAATCACAGCAGCCAACGCATGCTGGTCCGGACTATCAAGAAATTCCTTCAGTGATACCACGCGTTCTTTTATCGACTCCCCGCCAGCATCTTTGAAGCTATTTGATGCCACTT
>JBIPMY010000249.1:0-9214 GCA_044376335.1 Bryobacter sp. | reverse complement strand
AGCGGCTCGTGCACGTGTGAATCAGGGAGAGGACTTGTTTGATGTCCTGTCGGGAATGGTGAAGCAAGTCGGAGACGGGCACCTGACACTGGAGGCAGGCAAGCGCAGTCTCGACATTGAGAAGGCAGACTGGAAGGCGCTTAGAACCTCACTGCGGGAGTCTTTGCAAGACGTAAAGCTGGCGGGCAACCGGCGCTTGTTGTACAAGAAGCTGGCTGAAGATGTCGGTTACCTGGCGGTGTTAGCAGAAGGAGGATGGGCTGAAGGTTTGACTGAAGAGTCCCCCGTTGCGCAACACCTCAAGCCCGCACGCGAGGCAATGAATCAAGTGCTGCGAGAAATGCGGGGCGTTAAGGCGATGGTGCTGGATCTACGGGTGAATTCAGGTGGCTATGATGCCGTCGCGATGGAAATTGCTTCGCGCTTTGCGAAGGACAAGCAGGTAGTGTTTCGCAAACATGCCACCGGCGGAGCAGACTATGAAGTGACGATTACACCAAGTACCGAAGAGCGATTTGAAGGGCCAGTGGCTGTGCTGATCGGTGAGAACACGGTGAGCGCGGGAGAGACGCTCGCGCTAGCGATGAGTGCGCTGCCAGGGGCGATGCTGATCGGCCAGCCTACGCGCGGAGAACTGTCTGACGCGATTCCGAAACGGTTGCCGAATGGGTGGAGCTTTACAGTTTCGATTGAAAGTGTTCTCACCAAAGATGGCACGCTGGTAGAAGCTAAGGGTGTGCAACCGGGTGTATTGATCCCGAAGGGGGATTGGGCGTCCGATATCGCGTTAGCATTGACCAAGATTCTAAATCGCTGAGGGGCCTATATGCAACGCATTGAAGTAAGTCACAAGATCGAGATGGGAATGAAAACCTATCCAGGCTTGCCGGAGCCTCACGCAGAGGTTCTGATCGATTATGACTCGGGGCGCTATGGAGGCTTGAGCGAGTTTTACATCGCATCGCTGCATTGCTGCGGGAATACGGGTACTTATGTCGATGCGCCGATCCACCGGTATCGGGGCGGGACTGACCTGGCGGGCTTGTCATTGGAGAGGCTGGCCCATGTTCCTTTACTGGTAGTGGATGCGCTTGATGTGTTGTCGATCGGACCGGATCGGTTTCGCGGATTGAAGATGGCGGGGCGGGCAGTAGTGGTTCGTACAGAGTGGTCGCGGCATTGGCGAACCGATGCTTACTTTGGGGAGAACCCGCACTTGACCCAGGAAGCTTGTCAGGCTTTGCTCGATGGCGGCGCTTTGTTTGCGGGGATTGATTCCGTAAACATCGATGCGCTCCCCGATTTGCGCCGCCCGGCACATACGACATTGCTGGCCGCGGGGGTTCCGATCTGTGAGCACATGACGAATTTGAGCGCCTTACCGAAGGAAGGCGGCTACCTCCACGCAGCGCCGATTGCCTGGGTGGGCGGTGCCACTTTCCCAGTGCGCGCTTATGTTTTAGTGGATTAGCTTCTCGATTTGAGCGGTGCTCATACGGCTAGTCCGGTAAGCGCGAACAATGCCCTTGGCGTCGATGATGACGATGGTTGGGGTGGAACTGACGCCGTAGTCGAGCATTATCTTGGGGTCGATCGGGTGAGGAATTTTCTCAATCGCCTGATAGGATTCTCGCCAGACTTTTTCGATATGGTCGTTTTCCTGCTGCTCGGTGGGATTCTCAATATTTGGGACTGTTTCGTAGCGTGTGGTGGGGGCGATGATGTTGAGCGTCGCACCGAATTTGGCCGCTATTTCAGCGATGGCTGGCACTTGTGCCTTGCAGTCTCCGCACCAGTGAGCCCAAAGGAAGAGCAGTGTAGTTTTGCCTTTAAGGGCGGGGTCGTAGCTTGGGGCTGTTTTGCCTTCGAGCGTCAGGATATTGAGGGTCTTCTGAATGCGGGCTTTGACTGGAAAGCTGGTGGCCTTGGGGAGTTCATTGCGGAGAAGGCGGATGGCCTGATCGAGCTTGCCATTGGTAGCGAGGAGGCGGGCTTCGCTTTCGATGGTGGCGCCGATGGCGGTACGCAGGAAGGCGTCCTCTTTGGGGTTGGTTGCAAGGATCTTTTTGGTAGCCGCTATGTAATTGGCTGTGGCTTGAGGCTGGCCTAGCATTTGAGCCCCACGGGCCAGCCAGGAGAGGGCGGCGGCGCATTCGGTGGAACCTGGGTTCGCCGCACAGAAATCCGTCGCGAGGGCGTCTGCACTCAAGAGGTCTCCTGCGGAAAGCTTGCCGCGGATGTCGGCAATTACTGCGGCCTGAAGAGTAGTGGCGAGAATCAGTAAAGCGATGAGTCGCATGTCCTTAGTGTGACGTGCGAAATTACTTTACGTCATCAAAAGTGACGGCAGAATCTGCGGATGCTTTTTTGAAGTTAGAGGATTCCATCGACATCGTGATTACCCGCTTGTAGCCAAAGAGCAGATCAAAGCGCATCTCTGTCCCGTAAGTAGCCGGGAACCAGAGGCCGGGGGCGATACGCGTATAGGTGAGCGAGAATCCGGTCTGGCGTAGGTTTGTGCCGAGCATCGTTTTAACCAGCAGCGGCATTTTGAAATTGAGTTTGGTTTGGATCGAGAGGGGGTGAAGGTCTTCGACGTCGATCAGCGCTTCCCCTTCCCACGGATTCTTTTTGGTTTTACCGACGAAGGCGATGCGGTGCACAGGACGGCCGCGGTAAGTTTCTGTTTTGACCAGGTTGAAGTTGTAGCCGGGCAGGTCATCGGGAAGAAAAGGGAAGTAGTCCATGCCGATTCCGTCTTTCGATTCTTCGTCATTGACAGAGTTGTCGGCAAGGATTTGTACCATCACGCCATCGATGCCGAGGGGACGGTCTGAGGTCTCGGTATAGGGGCGGAGCTTCTTGTCTTTCTCGTATTGGCCTTCGAGGAGGACAAGCTTCTTCTTGGTGGATTTGCCGTCCGGGGTAACCGTATATTCGCGGCGTTCTTC
Organism: Bryobacter sp.; assembly: GCA_044376335.1. Lineage (GTDB taxonomy): Bacteria > Acidobacteriota > Terriglobia > Bryobacterales > Bryobacteraceae > Bryobacter. The sequence continues at coordinate 6,263 of JBIPMY010000249.1, read as the reverse complement.
GCGGGCGAGTTTAGAGTTGGTTCGAAGGAGCCGAGTGAGGATCTTCTGGGTGTAGACGTAGGATTTGCGGAGTTCGCTGCCCTGTTCGAGGTTGGTAGCAACCTTGGCCATGATTTCGGCGGCGTTGTCCTGCGCCTGACAGCTTAGAATGAGCAAGAAAGAGATGATGCGCATAGCTCTGTTGGTAATACGCATGGCGGGGCGGGCCGGTGGCAGAATTTGTTGGCTACTTGTGTGTATTTATTTGGCTACCGGTGTGGTGTCTTATGCGCGGAGGTGGCCGGCTAAAGTGGTGGCGGTTGTGCCTCGCCTGGACGGGATCCGGGTTGTGACGGAGGGTGGGCGCAGAGGGCGGCCAGGAGTAGAGGATCAGGCCAGTCTGGCGCTGGGTGTGGCGGCTTGGGCTGGGTTGTTTTTTGTCCCATTTACACGCCGATGGTGGAGCGGTGCGGCAGCGCTGGGAGTGGTGGCCGGCGTGGGGTTTGGCACCGAACCGATGCGGCGGTGGAAACTATCGCAGGAGATCGCGGCCGTGGCGGATGTAGCCGTAAAGCCCTACGAGAAATTGTTCTTTCAACGGGGCGTCAGCTTTATTCGCGACGGGTTTGAGGCCTATCATCCGAAGCCGACGGCTGCAATGTTTGATGCGCTCAAAGGGCATGGGGTCGACGCAGTGGCAGTGGTGCCTTACGGCTCCTACAGACAGGGCGAAGCGGGAGTCACCAATGGATGGGAAACAGACGATGAGGACTTGTACGTCGCACTCATGAAGGTGGCGCATGCCCGCGGCATCCGGGTGCTATTGAAGCCGCAGTTGTGGGTGATGCCGGGGATGTTTCCGGGTGCGATCCGAATCGATGATGCTGGAGCGAGGCGGATCTGGTTTGAGTCTTACCGCAGGTTTATCTTGCGCTGGGCGAGGGTTGCCGAAAGGGGGCATGCGGATTTATTTGCAGTTGGGACCGAACTTGAAAAGCTGAGTGGCGAGGAGCAGGAGTGGCGGCGAGTGGTGACTGAAGTAAGAAAGGTCTACGGCGGGCCGCTGACTTATGCGGCTACTCAGGGGCCGGATTTTGAAAAGCTTGCCTGGTGGGATGCGGTGGATTACATCGGATTGAATGAGTATTATCCACTGCCGGACAGCCTCGATTTCTCGGGGGTTTTAGAAAAAGCCGAAGGAGTTCAGAAGCGCTTCGGCAAGCCGCTGATTTTGACAGAGGTTGGGTTCGCCAGTGTTGCGGGCTCGCACAGGGAGCCTTGGAGCGAACCCCGGCGAGAACCGGACTGGGCACATCAGGTTCGTTGCTACGAGGCGCTGATGAAAGCCTTCTGGGGCAAGCCCTGGTTCTACGGGATGTATCCATGGAAGGTGAGTGCGCATGGAGATGTAGGACCCGAAGACCGCAGCCTAACTCCTTGGAAGAAGCCAGCGATGGGCGTGCTCGAGCGTTACTACAAAGGCACCCTTTGACGGGCCAAGGTATCATATGATACCTTTTCATCAGTGCCCCAATGGCGACCCTCGAATAAAGAACTCGACAAGAAACTAAATTCTGCACGAGCAGCCGTAGCTTCAGGCAAGTACTTTTTCCTGAGACCGGATAAGGTTTATGCCGACCTCGCAGAGCTGGACCTTTATACAGATGATGAATTGCAGATGGGGCTGTCCTCTGCACTTCTTGAAATCAGGAGTGAGGACTACGCAGGCTCTCGTCCCCCAGATCGCGCATACGAGACTGGAATCAAAGAAAAGGAGTTGTTTGCGTTCAGTAGGAATTCGCGCCACTTTGGGTTCAGAGTCTATTTGAAATTCGTTGAATTGGGTAACAAGAATGGACCTGAACTCTGTCTGGTTAGCTTCCACAAAGACAGGCCAGCAAAGCCAAAAGGAAGACGATGAAATGATTTGTATCAACTGCCGAAAGGCTGAACTTGCAACGAAGTGCTCCAGTGTAGCTGCCGAGGTTCAAGGGGAGACCTACTCCATCAAGTGTGAAGCCTTAGTGTGCCCGCAATGCGGCTACACAACAATCGGCGCTGGTCAGACTCAAGAGTTTATGCGATTGATGGCCGATGCCTACCGACATCACCATGGCCTGCTCACAAGCTCTGAGATTAAAAGTTTAAGAACCGGACTTGGGTGGAGCCAAGTGGAATTAGCAACGCGGACAGGCATAGGCATAGCAAGCATCAAGAGATGGGAATTGGGAAAGATTCAGGATGAAGCGATGGACAAGCTGTTACGGCTCTACCTGGACCCGATTCACGCGAAAGAACACGCAAAAGAGATGGGATTGGCTAAGAAGCGATCGGTTCAAAGCGAGCTCAAAAGAAAGGCCCGTGCAAGCTAGGGGCTATTCTAAAACCGGGCACGCCCCGGCGAGATGCGGGCAGCGCTGACAATGTGCGCCTTCTTTTGTGTCGAAGGTGCTGGCAGTCTTGAAGTCCCGGATCAGCTTCAGGCTGAGCTTCTCACTTGATTCCACCAACTGGTTCGACCTCAAAAAATACAGGTAACTGCGAACCGGTTTCCCCGGGTGCAGTTTTGAAATCGCTTCGCGGTAAATCGCCATCTGGATCTCGTAGTGCTTCGAGACACCGCGATCGGTCTTGTAATCGATGATCGTAATCTCGCCATTTGCATCTTCATAACAGAGATCGATTTGGCCTTGCAGCACAAGGTCTTCGATAGCGAATACGATGTCGAATTCCCGCTCGATCCACCTTGCTGTCTCAAGGGATTTTGCAATCGGGCTATCGAGGAAAACCTGAGCAAGTTCTCTGGCTTCCGGCGTGTCGTTTTCGACTTCCTGATCGGCAAGTATCTGGTGCACCGCCGTACCCAACGCTGCTGCACCGGTTGCCTCAACCTCAGTTGTTTTCGGCCAACTCGCCAGATTCGCAACCGAATCCAGAAAGTACCGGCGCGGGCACTGGGCGTACTTCGAAATGTCTGTTGGCGTAGAGGAAGACTGAATCACCGGCTGCGATGGGAGCGGCCGCAACAGGATCGGGTCTTGTTGCGTTGGAGCTTGCTCCGGGTCTGGAAGCGGCAGTTCCTCGCCTTCTGTGTACTGCAAATCCTTGTGCTGCTCCAGGTACTTCAGCCAGCCAATCTTTCTCGTACCGGCCCAGGACACATATAGCTTCTGCTCCGCGCGCGTTAGCGCCACATAGAGCTGCCGCTGCAGCTCGTGCTCTTCTTCCTGCTTCTGCTCCTCTTCGATCGCACGAGCCTGGCCGTCGGGTAGCGTCTTGCCGTTGATAGGATTCGTCCAGCGGACCCCAACCCGGTCAGGCGGAGCAAAGCTCAGTGAAGCACGGTTAGCCGGCTTACTAAAGTAAGCGCCAGCAACAAAAACAATCGGGAATTCCAGGCCCTTTGACGCGTGAACCGTAAGGATTTGCACCGCCGCACCAATGCCCGCAACGGGCGCTGATTTCTCCTGTGCGGCCGTGCGCATCTGCTGAATGGTGTCAGCGAAGTCGCGGATGTTACTCGGGCCCTGTTGCCATTGTTCGCGCACGATGCGAAGAAACTTTTCAACGTTGGCCCGTCCGCCGGGGTTCAATGTTTGCAGGTAGCCGGAAGCATCCAGAGCTTCGATCAGAAAACGATCAGGACAGATGTCATCCAATTGCTTTCGTTGCTTTTCGAGGCGAAGTTGAAATGATTGTGGCTGGTAGTTGTTCAGGAGCTGATCGTCGGTCAGCCCCACAAAAGGACTACGCAAGACAGCGGCGAAGGCAATCGTGTTGAGGGGGTTGGCCAGGACTTCGAGATAGCTGATGCAGTCTGCCACTTCTTGCGTGTCAAAGAATTTGCGGCCGCCACCGAGCGTGAAGGGGATGCCTCGCTCGGCCATTACCGAGGCGATTGCTTCGGCCTTGCTTGTGGTGCGCACAAGGATTGCGATGTCTCCAAGATGGAGGCGGCGCAAGGGGCTGCCGTCTTTGGGTTCGACGAGAAAAGTCTCTTCGAGGAATCGGATCTCCGAGGCAAGCCACGCAAACTCGTCCTGGTGTTGCTCAAACGCGTGAAGGCTCACCGGAAGATTTTGAGTTTTGAAGTTACGGCCTGCGCGCAGGTTGGGCGGCTCCAGCCCCGGGAGTCCTCGGGAAACCGTCTCGGTAAAGTGCAGGATGTCTTCACGCGAACGGAAGTTATCGCCAAGAAAGTCAATTGCCCCACCGCGCGCCTCAATGCTGTCCCGATATTCGATGAACTCTTTGGGGGCGGCAAAACGGAAGCCGTAGATACTCTGGTTCACATCGCCGACAGCGAAAAAGGTGCCCGGCGTGCGGATCAAATCGAGAAGCTTCCACTGCACAGGATTGGTGTCCTGCATCTCATCCATCAGGATGTGTTCAAAGCGGCGCTGCAACTCTTCACGCACGGCCTTGTTGTTTCGCAACAGATGAATCGACTTGTGTTCGAGATCATGAAAATCCATGCGCGCGGCATTGCGCTTGCGCTCGTCATAAGCGTCTGCGATGCGCTGTAGGAGCTCAATCAGGTAGTTGCGCTCCGGACCCACCAGCGCAGATACAAGCGTCGCACTGATGACATCGAAGAGCTCATAGAATTGCTTGGCTGGTTCTTTCAGACCCTTCGGAAGATTGCCTCGCTTGGGGAAGCTGGAGATGGCGGCGATGTGCTCCCAACGCGGTTCGTCGTAGCCCAGTTGCTTGAAGAGCGCAAAGCCTTCACAGAATCTCTCGTGGAAGCCTTGCGAGATGGCTGTTGTAGCTTTGGCCGCGACAACATCTTCACCGAGAGCTGCGAATTCCGCAAGAAACCTGGGGATATTCGGTGGCTCCGACGGCTGCGGAAATTCGTCTGACAGCGAACGGATCTTGTTGTAAAGATCGCACAGGTCCGGCACAAGATTGGCCGTGTTCCAGGTGGTAAAGAGGCGACGCAGGGCAGGACGTTGTTCGCTCGCTGCCTGGTTGAGCACCTGCTCGGCGCTGCTGTGGAGTTCGGCATCGGCGATGCGCTCATCCCAAAGCTGGGTCGCAGGGTCAAGGCCTGCAGCGATTGAGAACTCGCTGAGGATCCGTTTGCACAGGCCATGAAACGTAGAGATCGGCGCAAACTCGATGTCGGGATGATTGGACTTCGATACCCGCTCTTTGATCTCGTTTGCCGCCTTTTCAGTAAAGGTGAGCGCCAGGATGTTGCGCGGGGAAATATTCTTTTCGTTTACCAGCCAGGCGAAGCGTTCGGCAAGAACGCGAGTCTTGCCACTGCCCGGCCCTGCGATGACACAGACGTCCTGGCCAATACGATGAACGGCGTCATGCTGCTGCGGAGTGAGCTTCATTCCTGCACCGCCTCAAGGGCAATGGCTGGGGCTTCTTCTTCCGCGCTGCGCAGGCGGATTCGGCAGGCATCCATAAAGTCGCAGTACTTGCAGTTTTCCTGGTTCAGAGGCTGCACCGGCACCTTACCCGAACGCACACCCGCGACGATGTTGCCAATCATCTGCCGGGCAAGCGTTACCTGATTTGTGAGCACGTTCGATTCAAGCACTGCCGCGCGGGCTTCTTCGCGAAGCGCAATAAAACTGAAGCGGCTTACCGTCGGCCCCAGTGCGATGGCATAAAGCGCCCCCTGGATCGGATACTTTTCATCGAGCCCGGTGGCCTTCGAATACTTGTAGTCGTAAGCGTGAATTTCCCCGCTGGGGCTTTGATCATAGCGATCAATCTGGCCGCGCACCACAGGGCCATCTTCGAGCTCGAGCGAGAACGACTGCTCAAGATAAGTTGTCCATCCGGTGGGAATGGGAGGCGCGTTGCGGGCATAGAGACGCAAGTTGCGCAAAAGGTTGATGCGCTCTCGTTCGTACTGATAGCCAGTTGGGACACGCGCTTCGCGGCAGGCTCGTTCGAGCTCTCGTTCGCCAATTTGCTCAATGCTTTTAGACGAATCCTGCGTCCAGATCTTGATGGCATTGTGGGCCACGGTGCCGAGAAGCAGCGCATTGAGCCTTTCGGCTGGAGTCTCCGGCAGGCCTTGTAACTTCAGGCCTCGCGCTGCAAAATGCTTCCAGGGGCAGGCGAGATAGCTTTCAAACTCACTGGCAGACCAGGGTCGCGCCTCACGGTAGTTGCGCTCCAGTTGCCCCGCAGATTCGGTGAAGCCTGAGGCAGGAGTCGAGATTTCAATGGGTTTGGCCGCAGCACCTTTGGCGGCCAATAAGGGAGAGGGCAGCAGAGGGTCACCTTTGGCATTGATCCTCGGATAGGTGAGCGTA
>JBIPMY010000023.1:0-27624 GCA_044376335.1 Bryobacter sp. | reverse complement strand
GTTGCGGCCGGGCGGATTCGTCTCCGTCCTTGAGTTCTTCGAGCGCCATGTTGAGCTCGAAGACTTCTTCAAGCAACTCAGGGGGGACTTCCTTCGTACCCTGCTCGCCGATGTCGAAGCCCCGGTGCTTGAGAAAGTATTCAGCCCTCTGCAACGGGTCGCGAAGCGTACGATAGGCGTCGTTGAGGGTTGAACTTTCCTGTAGAGCAGCATCGCGGACGCTAGCTTCAGCACGGGCGAAGCGGTCGGGATGGAGTTCCCGGCTGCGGCCATAAAACAGTTGTTGCAGCTCATTGAGATTGAGCTGCAACTTGGGGTCGATACCCAGAACGCGATAGTAATCCATTGGTTAGCTAGAGAACGAAGTACCGCAGCCGCAGCTTTTGGTGGCGTTCGGGTTGATGAACTCGAAACCGCTCTGCATCAGGCTCTCTTTGTAGTCTAGAATCATTCCCTTGAGAAAGAGCATGGACTTGGGATCGATGAAGACCTTAACGTCTTCGTAATCGAAAACGTGGTCGGTAGCCCGGGGCTTGGTATCAAACTTGAACTGGTAGCTCAAGCCGGAACATCCACCGCCGAGGACACCAAGTCGCAGACCGCCAGAGACGCCTTGTTTGGCGAAGGCCTGGCGGATCTTCGAGACTGCCTTGGGAGTTACGTCGATCTTAAGTTCTGCGGTTTCCATTTATGCGTTGGCGTGTGCGGGGACAGCCTTCTTCTTGTAATCGTTGATGGCGGCCTTGATGGCGTCTTCAGCAAGAACAGAGCAGTGCACCTTGACGGGAGGAAGAGCAAGTTCGTTGACGATCTCGGTGTTCTTGATCTCCATGGCCTGATCCACAGTCTTGCCCTTCAGCCATTCGGTGGCAAGGGAGGACGAGGCGATGGCCGAGCCACAGCCGAAGGTCTTGAACTTCGCGTCTTCGATGATGCCAGAGATGGGGTCGACCTTGATCTGGAGCTTCATGACGTCACCGCATTCGGGAGCGCCCACCATGCCGGTGCCTACGTTCGGGTCGTTCTTGTCCATCGAACCGACGTTGCGCGGGTTTGAATAGTGATCAACAACTTTTTCGGAATATGCCATTTTTGAGTTCTCCTAAAGATCCTGTGAATTTAGTGCGCGGTCCATTCGACTTTGGACAGGTCGACGCCATCCTTGAACATTTCCCAGAGGGGTGAGAGTTCGCGGAGCTTGTTAACCACTTCGATCATTTTGTTGGCTACATAATCGATTTCTTCGTCGGTGTTGAAGCGGCCGATGCCGAAGCGGATCGAGGTATGAGCGAGGTCGTCACCGAGGCCGAGAGCTTTGAGCACGTAGCTGGGCTCGAGGGTGGCCGAGGTGCAGGCAGAGCCTGAAGAGACAGCGATATCGTTGATGCCCATCAGGAGGGATTCGCCTTCGACGTAAGCGAAGCTCATGTTGAGGTTGTGGGGCAGACGGCTGGTCATCGAGCCATTGATGTAGGTTTCTTCGAGGGCGCTTTCGAGGGTGGCCTTCAAGCGGTCGCGCATGATGCGGTGCTTGGCCATCTCGGTTTCCATGAGTTGGTTGCAGAGCTCTGCAGCCTTGCCGAAGCCAACAATGCCGGGGACGTTGAGGGTACCCGAGCGCATGCCGCGCTCGTGGCCGCCGCCGTCCATCTGGGCGGAGATCTGAACACGTGGGTTGCGGCGACGAACGTAGAGAGCGCCGACGCCCTTGGGGCCGTACATCTTGTGAGCGGTGAGGCTCATGATGTCGATGTTGTCCTTGATGACGTTGACAGGGATCTTGCCAACGGCCTGGACGCCGTCGGTGTGGAAGAGGACGCCGCGCTCTTTGCAGATCTTGCCAATTTCAGAGACGTTCTGGATAACGCCGATTTCGTTGTTGGCATACATGATGCTGACAAGGATCGTCTTATCGGTGATCGCGTCGCGCAGCATGTCGAGGTCGACGAGGCCGTCGCCCTGGAGTGGCAAGTAAGTGACGCGGATGCCCTGCTTTTCAAGGTGCTTGCAAGTGTCGAGGATGGCTTTGTGCTCGGTTGCAACGGTGATGATGTGGTTGCCGCGCTCAGCGTACATTTCGGCTACGCCCTTGATGGCGAGGTTGTTAGACTCGGTGGCGCCAGAGGTGAAGACGATTTCCTTGGAGTTGGCACCGATGAGATCAGCGATTTGTTTGCGAGCATTTTCGACGCCTTCTTCGGCCACCCAGCCGAAGCTGTGGTTGCGGCTGGCGGCGTTGCCGAAGTTGTCAGAGAAATAGGGGAGCATCGTTTCGACGACGCGAGGATCGCATTGGGTGGTTGCGTGATTGTCCAGGTAGATCGGTAACTTCATAAATTGAAACTTTTCCTTGTTTGGCCTAGCTCGGCAGGATCTGGGTCAGGTGGCCGCCGCCGAAAACTGCTCCGGGGGGTGGGTTGCCCTGAGGGAGAGGGTCGTCCTTGGTGAGGGCTGTTATTGTGATGCCTTCGAGGAGCCGCAAGATGCCTTCATGTACTTTTCGAAGCGGTTCTTTCACGGTGCACTGCCCGGATTGGTCGCACTTGTCGTGAGTGAAGCAGGCGGTGAGGATAACGGGGCCGTCGACAACGCGGATGACTTCGAGAACGCTGATGAGGTTGGGATCCCGGGCGAGTTTGTACCCGCCGTTGGTACCCTGCACGCTCAGGAGAAAGCCAGCTTTGCCTAGCTTCTGTAGGACCTTCGACAGGATCGGGAGCGGGATGTGGTAGGTGTCGCCGATTTCTTTGGCGCTGGCGGCACGCTCACCGGCGAGGGCGAGATGGCGTAAGGCGATCAGGCTGTAGTCGGCTTTTTTGGTGAGCTTGAGCATTTAGGATTGCGGACTGAAAGTGTCCTGATTCGAGTGTACAGTTGTTTCCTGCACGTCGTCAAGGGAAAGTGGTTCTTTTTGGTCTTGGATCCCGGAAGGATTCTATGTTGTTGATTTCACTTGGAAACTTTGCCGAATCACTCTAGGAGAGCAAGTCCTTAATTACTTTTGCAGGCTCTACCCCGGTCAACCGCTGGCTCAAGCCCTGATAGTTGTAAGTAAAGCGCTCATGGTCGATTCCGAACAAATGCAGCAGCGTCGCCTGGAAGTCGCGCACATGCACTGGGTCCCGCAAGATGTTGTACGAAAATTCATCCGTCTCACCATGCACCAGCCCGGCCTTGACGCCACCTCCAGCCATCCACAAGCTGAAACATCGCGGATGATGATCACGGCCATAACTGACGGCCGACAACTTGCCCTGCGAATACACGGTGCGGCCAAACTCGCCACCCCAGATCACCAGCGTGTCGTCGAGCATCCCGCGCTGCTTCAAATCCTGCACCAGCGCCCAGGCGGGCCGGTCTACATCCCCGCACTGGCTGGGTAGAATCTCTGGCAACTCGCCATGTACGTCCCAACCGCGATGATAAATCTGAACAAAGCGCACGTTCCGCTCCACCAGACGCCGCGCCATCAGACAGCTATTGGCGAAGGTACCCGGCTTCTTTGCATCATCGCCGTACATCGCAAAGGTCGCCTCAGTTTCCTTCGACATATCAGTCAATTCCGGCACGGAAGTCTGCATTCGGAAGGCCATCTCATACTGAGAGATGCGGCTTTGCGTCTCAGGATCGCCCACTTCGGCCAACTGCATCTGGTTGAGTTCTCCAAGCGAGTCGAGCATCCGTCGCCGCACTTTGGCATCCACGCCATCGGGGTTGTTGATAAACAAGACCGGATCGCCACCCGCACGCAGCGCGACACCCGAATACTGTGCCGACAAAAAGCCCGCAGACCACAGCCGCGCTGAAATTGCCTGCACTGGCGCCCGTGGATTGGAGTGTGTCGCGTTCAATACGACAAAAGGCGGCAGCTCCTGATTCATGCTGCCCAGGCCATAAGACACCCAGGAACCAATACACGGCTTCCCGGCGTTCATATTGCCCGTCTGAATAAAGGTGATCGCCGGCTCGTGATTGATCGCCTCGGTATGCATAGACCGCACCACCGCGATGTCATCCACCATCTTCGCCATATTCGGCAGTAACTCACTCACCCACGTGCCACTCTTGCCATACTGCGCAAACTTGAATTTCGACGGTGCAATCGGAAACCTGCTCTGCCCCGAAGTCATAGTGGTGAGCCGCTGCCCCTGCCGGATCGATGCTGGTAGATCTTTGTCGAACCAGTCCACCATCTTCGGCTTATAGTCCAGCAAGTCCTGCTGCGGCGGCGCGCCTACCATGTGCAGATAGATACAGCGCTTTGCCTTGGGGGCAAAATGCGGCAGCGACGCTCCCTGCGCGCCCAGGGACGCTAGAGCCAGGCCACCCAGGCCACGAGCGCCCCGCCCGAAAAACTGTCGCCGTGTCTCGGCTAATACTGCTTCATCGGATGGATCGATATACATTATTTGTTCAAAGCCTCGTCCAGGTTCAGTACACTGCTCGCGAGCATCGTCCAGGCCGCAAAGTCCGACTCGGGCAAGCTTGCGTCGGGCTTCGATTCGCCAACACGCACCAGCTTACGAGCATCACTGCCGTTGCGCTCATAGTGCGCTTGCAGATCGACATAGGTCCGCCGCAAGACATCCCGTTCTCTCGCGGCAAGCGGCCGTGCCAGCACGCGCGAGGAAACATACTCGAGCCGCGCATCAAAGTCAGCGCCGGCCTTCATCGCCCGCTCGGCGAGATTTCGCGAGGCCTCAACAAACTGCGGATCATTCATCGTGGTGAGCGCCTGCAAAGGCGTATTAGTGCGCTCTCTGCGGACGGTACAATTCTCCCGCGTTGGTGCATTGAAAAGGTCCATCGAAGCAGGTGGCGCGCTGCGCTTCCAGAACGTGTACAGGCTCCGCCGGTAAAGGCTGATCCCGTCATCGCGCTTATAAAACTTGGTGTTGCTGCCATTCATCGCTACCGCCTCCCAGACGCCGTCCGGCTGGTAAGGCTTTACGCTGGCGCCGCCAATGGCAGGGTCCAGCAGCCCACTAGTGGCGAGCGCAAGGTCGCGTAAGACCTCGCCGTCCATCCGGAAGCGCGGGCCTCGCGATAGCAGCCGGTTCTCCGGGTCGAGCTTTAACTTCTCCGGGGTCGTCGCCGGGCTCTGCCTGTAAGTCTCCGACATCACCATCAGCTTCAACATCTTCTTCACGTCCCAGCCAGACTCGCGAAACTCAACGGCCAGCCAGTCCAGCAATTCCGGATGCGTCGGCGGTGTCCCCTGCGAGCCAAAATCTTCAGACGTTTTCACAATCCCCGTGCCAAAGATCTCCTGCCAGAAACGGTTGATTGTCACTCGCGCCATCAGAGGATTTCGCGCGTCCACGATCCACTTTGCCAGCCCCAGCCGGTTGCGGGGAAGGCTCGCATCCATCGGCGGCAATACGCCCGGCACGTTCGGCTCCACCTCTTCTCTCGGGGCATCGTACATGCCACGGTGGAGGATATGCGCCGTGGGCTTGCGGTCTTTCCGCTCTTCCATCACGAGGGTCACCGCGCCGCGTTGTCGGATCGCACGAGCTTCGGATTTGAGCCCTGCCAGTTGCGTCGAAAGCGAACGATATTCCTTGTCGTACAAGGTGAGATAACGCAACTTATCCGCCGCTGGCCACTGCTTGACGACTTGAGCCTCTTCGGCAGAAATCACCCGGTTGAAGATCTGGAAATCAGCAATCGCGCCACCCTCGAAGCCGCGCGTATTCTCCTTGCCCAGCAGCAACGGCGTTCCGCTCTGTATGTTGCCGGTGAGTTTTGTGTTGATGTCGCCGCCACCCTGCAACAGGATGACGCGGCCATTCAGATAGAGCGCCAGGCCCGCTTGCTCCCGGCTGCCGTCGTAGGTAATCACCAGATGATTCCAACTGCCCTGGACCATCTGTTCCAGATGGGCTGCGCGGACAGTGATCGACTTGCCATCGTCGCCGGTCAACCGGAAGTTAGCCACGCGGGCCGCGATCTCAATCAACCAACCCACGCCCTTCTTCGAAGGGTCATTCTGGCTTGCGACGGCATAGGCGCCTTCTTCCTTGGGAAAGTAAATCCAGGTGGCAATTGAGAATGCCTTCCCGGCATCAAAGACCGCCTGATTGGGCAGGCTAGCGAATTCGCCCTTGCCAAAGTGGATTGCCCGCTCACCCTGCGTGCGTCCTGCACCGATTTTTGCGTCGCCCAGCTTTGTGTTCCAGAGCGAGAAGATCTGCGACTTTGCGTCGAGCGGCGTCTTCATATCGCGAGTCTTCTCCCAGCCGGCTATGGTTGCCGCCGCACGAGCTGACTTCTTTGCCTCCACCGCGGCCATCTCCTGCTTCAGAGCCATCCACCGCGCCCGGTCTGCCTCCCGCGGCACCACTACGATCGGCGGCGTGTCGGGAATGTTATCGTCCATCGTGTTCTGCGTTGTGTTTCGGAAGAATGCTGCCAGCGAATAGAAGTCCTTCTGCGACAGGGGGTCGAACTTATGGTCATGGCAGGTAGCGCAGCCAACGGTCAGGCCCATGAACACTGTACCTGTCGTATCCACCCTGTCTTTGGCGTAGATCGCCTCCACTTCATCCACAATGATGCCGGCCTCGTTAGTCGAAATTCCGCAGCGGTGAAAGCCCGAAGCGATCTGTTGCTCTAGTGTGCGATTCGGCAACAGATCTCCGGCTACCTGCTCAATCGTGAACTGGTCGAAGCGCATGTTCTTGTTGAAGGCCGAGATCACCCAGTCGCGATAGGGCCACATCTCTCGATAGTTGTCGACGTGGATCCCGTGCGTATCGGCATAACGTGCGGCATCGAGCCAGTATCGAGCACGGTGCTCGCCATAGCGTGGTGAAGCGAGGTAGCGGTCCACCATCTTCTCGTAGGCATTTGCCGATGCGTCAGCAAGAAAGGCTTCAACGTCCTTAGGCTCCGGGGGCAACCCCGTGATGTCGAGCGCAACGCGCCGCACCAGCGTCCGCCGGTTGGCCTCGACGCCCGGTGTCAGCCCGTCTGCCTGCAGGCGCGTGCGCACAAAGTAGTCAATGGGGTTCTGTCCGGCGGGTACGGCGGCCTTTTCTGGTGCCTTAAAAGCCCAGTGCTCCTGCCACGGCGCACCCTGTTCAATCCACGCCTTCAGGGTCTCCTTCTGCGCGTCGGTGATCGTTTTGTGTGTGGATGCGGGCGGCATACGCAAGGCCGCATTGGCATGGGTTAAACGTTGATAGAGCTTGCTCTCAAGCGGCTTGCCCGGCACGATGGCCCGAGCCATCGCACCAGCCTGTGTGTCCAAACGCAGCCCCGCCATCCGCGACGATTGATCCGGCCCGTGGCAATGAAAACACGCGTCAGAAAGGATGGGCCGCACTTCGCGCTGGAAGTCCACCCCTTTCGTCTTTTGTCCCATCACAGGCAACACAGCCAGCAGCAATAACCAATATTGACGACGCATCACGATCCTCATTGTATCCCCGCACCCCGCTAGAATCGAGGCTTTGAGCAGAGGCCCGGCATCAATAGATGCAACCAATTCAGACACCAGCTTGCTGCCAGACTCAGGAAGTGGTATCAACAATCCCATGGGTTTTGAAAACACTGGCCGCGTCTGGACTCCTTCCACCTTCGCAACATACCTCGCTACGATCAAGCCGCCCGCCTGGGCAAAGTCGATCACCTTGCACCACTGCGGTGCGCCGTCGCTGGCCCAGCGCCCCGATGGCTTCGTCGCACAGCACCTGGCGAATCTGCGCAACTTCTACGAGGTAACCAAAGGCTGGTCTTCAGCACCACACCTCTTTATCGACGACGACCAACTCTGGGGCATGTGCGACTTTACCAAGCGCGGCATTCATGCTGAGAGCTTCAACGCCTCTTCGATCGGTATTGAAGTGCTGGGTGACTATAACATCGAGAACCCCAAGTCCGGCCGCGGGCTGGCCTGCTGGCGCACCACAGCCCAAGCCACAAAGATCCTCGCCGACTGGCTCAAGATCCCGATTACTCCAACGACAATCCTATTCCATCGTGACGACCCAAAGACGAACAAGAGCTGCCCCGGAACGAAGGTTCAAAAAGACTGGGTTATTGGCCTCATAACGGCTGCGGCAATACCCACCGCAGACCCCATCCCGGACCGCACCGACAAACCCACACTCGACGTGACTATGGCGAACAACCAATGGCGCTTTATTGGCGAGCGTTGGTGTATACCTGTCCGCGCCTACCTGCTGAAGAAGGGTGTGCAGGATGCTACCATTGCCGCCAATCTCAAGAAGCAAGGCAACCAATTCTTCTATGGTGCCGAACTGCTGGAAGGTGCCTTCTACGACGTCGTGTCATCATCGACCTGGGCCCCGGTCTTTGAGCTCAAATCTCTTCCGCTCTAATTGCCAGGCGGACTAACGACGAAAGGAAAAACGAGGGCTTGGCCAGTTTCGAAGAAATCCGGGACGACGAAAAATTTGGGCATTACCGGCCAGTGCGCAAGCTTGGTCAGGGTGGCACCAGTATTGTTTTCGAGGGCAGAAGGGATAGCGAAGACTTTAGCCGGCGCGTGGCCATCAAGGTTGTTCTTGGCAACATTCCTGCAAGTTTGCCGCAAGGCGAGACGCGGGTGCTGGCGCAATTGGAACATCCCAACATTGCACGGTTTCTCGACGCGGGCTCAACCGCGTCCGGCTTGCGCTATCTGGTCATGGAGTACGTCGATGGAATTCCCTGCACCGAGTATGTCGACCAGCAAAAGCTCGATGAGTCAGCGCGTCTCCGGATCTTTCTTCAAATCTGCGAAGCAGTTCGCTATGCCAACCGTTCGCTGGTAATCCATTGCGATATCAAGCCGGCGAATGTACTTGTCTGCCCGGATGGAACCGTAAAGCTGCTCGACTTTGGCATCGCCCGCGTTCTGTCGGATCTGACAGAGCCCAATAGTCAAACGCGCTTCCGTTATTATTCGCCCGAGTATGCAAGCCCGGAACAAATTGAGGGGCGTCCACTAACAGTAGCTACCGACGTGTATTCACTGGGAGTGCTGCTGAGGGTTTTGACAGGCGCAGGGGGCGATCTCAAGTTGATTGCAGACAAAGCATGTCAAAAAGATCCCGCTCTGCGCTACGGCACGGTTGCTGAACTGGCCGATGACGTTGGGCGCTATCTGGCTGGGCGACCCGTCGTCGCGAGGCCGCCCTCAAGTACCTACCGCTTGAGGAAATTCTTGTGGCGTAATCGGCTGGCCGCAACGGCAACAGCCCTCGTAGTAATTGCCCTCATCCTTACAACCGTCTTCGCTTTAAGACAGAGAAGGCTGGCTGCGCAAAGATTTGACGATGTGCGAAAGCTCGCCAACTCGCTACTCTTTGAAATCCACGACGAGATTGCCAAGCTGCCTGCTTCACTGGGCGCAAGACACATACTGGCAAACCAGGGGGCTCAATATCTGAATGCATTGGCCAGGAGCGCCGGCTCAGACGACTCGATCCAACTGGAAGCAGCAAAAGGTTATGTCCGCCTGGCAGACATTGAAGGGGTCGGTAATGAGCCAAGCCTGGGGCAATAGAGCCAGGCGCTGCCTCGCCTTTTGGCAGCAGACCAAATGGTGCAAGCCGTCTTATCACGCAGCCCTTCCAGCTTAGAGGCGCAGCGGGCCCGCTACCAGACGTTGGAAGCACTGGCTACGCTCTACTCCTTGCAGGCGGATCCACGGGCGGTTGCAACCAGTGAAGAACTGCTGCGAGTGGCCGATACAAATGCGAAACTCGCAAGCGGGGACTCAAAGGTGCAGGAAGAGCTGGCCCACGCCTTATTCGTGCTGGCTAACGGATACACGCAATCCAAAACGCACAACAAAAAGGGAGTTGAGGCGTGGGGCAACGCAGCGGCTGCCTGGAAAAAGCTCTACGCAGAAGCTCCCGGCTCTATCGTCAGAAAACGGGAACTGGCACGCACATACCAATACCAGGCTGGTGCACTTTCACGCGACAAAAGGCGCGAAGAAGCACGAGCGATAATTCTGATCGCCTACCAGATGCATAAAGAGCTTGCGCTCATCCCCGGAGAGGACGTGCAGCACATGCTAGCCACCGACGTTGGTCTGCTTGCCAATCTGCTAGCCCAGCTCAAACGCTACGCAGAAGCAATTCCGTTGTTTCAGGAGCAGTTGCGCCTTCGTGAAATCGTCGCATCTCAAGACCCGGGCAACAACAATGCGCGCATGGGCGTTGCCGGAACCCTGGGCCGGATAGGCTTCGCTTACGTCCTGATGGATAAACCTTCAGAGGGCTTGCCTTACCTCGAGCGTTCTTTGGCTAAACAGCGTGAGGTCTATGCAAAGGATCCTCAAAACACATTCGTGAATCGCGAAATGCTGTATGTTCTGTCAGACCTGACAGATGCCAGCGAAACCATGAAGCGCCGCGACAAAATGTGTCGCTACGCTGCAGAAGCAGCGCAGATCATGAAAGGCCCGATTTCACAAACAAGAGAAACAGCCACGGATGCTTCAAAGAAAGCCTATGTGAAAAAGATCATGGCGAGTTGCGGGGCTGCCAACCAACAATGAGTCAGGAATCCAATTGGCAGCGGATGGAAGAGGTCTACGCAGAGGCCATGGAAGTAGCGCGCGAAGAGCGAACTGCTTTTGTCGAAAGCCAGTGCGGCGACGATTCTGATTTGTTGGCAGGTGTATTGACACTGCTGCGATCCAGAGACGAGATGGGGGAATTTCTCAAGGGTCCGGTATTGGAGTTTAGCGGGCAAGTGTTTGGAGCCTACAGAGCAGGCCAGGAGATTGGCCGGGGCGGCATGAGCGTAGTTTATGAGGGCGCAAGAGTCGATGGAGACTTCGATAAACGCGTCGCGATCAAAGTGATTCTGGTGAGCACAGGGCGTGATCTTGCACAGAGCGAGACGCAGATTCTGGCGGGTCTCGAGCATCCCAATATCGCGAGGATGCTCGATGCGGGACAACTGGATTTAGGCTTTCGCTATCTGGTGATGGAGTTGGTGGAAGGCAAGCCCTGCACGGATGTTGTGGCCGGCTGGAGCGAGCAGAAGCGGCTGGAGTTATTCCTTGAGATTTGCGGAGCTGTCGGCTATGCGCACCGCTCACTCGTGGTGCATCGAGACTTGAAGCCACAGAATATTTTGGTGGATTCGCAAGGCAAAGTGAAGTTGCTGGATTTTGGAATTGCGAAGCTTCTCGCGGCCGATTTGGGCACCGAACAGACACGTGGAATATCTGCCTTTACGGCAGACTATGCAAGCCCGGAACAAATTCTGGGTCAGAGTGTCACCACCGGTGCCGACATCTACTCATTGGGAGTTTTGTTGTGTGCGCTGGTGGGCGGACGAGTGCCGCGAGAACTGGATGGAATGGCACTGGGGCAGCTGCTGGATAAGGTGAAGACCGAAGAGGTGGAATCTGTTCCGCTTGTTGGCGATTTGGCGCTAATCGCGCGGAAGGCCTTAAGGAGGGATGCCAACGAGCGCTATGAAAGCGTTGTGGCGTTGGCCGGAGACATCGAGAGCTATCTGAAGGGAATGCCGATCACGGCAAGACCACCATCGTGGGGATATCTGGCAAAGAAGTTTTTGGCAAGAAACCGGGTCGCAGTGGCGGTTGTGAGTCTGGCAGTAGTGGGGTTGGTATCCGCGGCCGGAATTGCCTTCTCGCAGGCACGGGAGGCCAGTGAACGGTTTGAGCAGGTGAGGACACTCTCGCGAAGTGTAATGTTCGAATTGCACGATGCAGTGATGCCGCTCAAGGGCTCAACGGCCGCCAGAAAACTGATTGTAGACAAGAGTCTGGGTTATCTTGATGCACTGGCAAAAGATGCTGAGGCCCGAGAAGACGTGCAACTGGATGTGGTGAGGGGATATTTGAGATTGTCAGATCTTTGCGGAAAAGATCTGGGCGTTGCCAGCATGGGTTCGCGTGGGGATGCATTTCATCTGGCTGAGCAGGCAATTGAGGTGGCAAGGCGAGTAGTTGCAAAAAATCCGGGTACTGTCCAGGGTCGGGAACTACTGGTCGATGCGCTGGCCTATGCGGGGATGGCTCAGCGGATTCGCGGAAATTTCAAAGCAGCTGAGTCACTGGCTCAGGAAAGCGTCGTAGAGGCGGAGAAACTGTCAGCCAGGACTGGACACAAGGAGCGACTGGCTGAAGCGATCAAGAACCTGGCGGATTCAAGGCTGGGCGACAAGAAGCTGGAAGAGATATTGCAGTCATTGGCACAATCGATCGCCCTAAGCCGGGAGCTTTACCAGAAGGATCAGAAAAACGTCAAAGCCATACAGCGCCTGGCTGAGGCCGAAGACGCTCTGGGGAGAAAGCTGTGGGACGCAGGCAGGAAAGAAGAAATGCCGCCGCATGCCCGCGAGGCTTACCGGCTCTCCAAAGAATGGTTATTGCTGGATAAGGGCGCTAGATCTCACGTAGCTCTTTATTCCACCAATATAGGGGTAGCCGAGATGCGGGCCGGCAACTAGGAGCGGGCGGTAGAGCTAATAGAGGAGTCTGTACAGCTGCGGGAACAGTTGCTGAAGGAAAACCCGGATAACAAGTTTATAGCCCTACGACTTGGAGTCTCATTAGACCGGTTGGGCTATGTATATGGAAACTGGGGCAAATATACTGAGGCGATTCTATTTGGGGAGAGAGCGTTGGCCCAGGCGCGAGCCTTGCAGCAAGTCAAAGAAGTGTCTATTCCTGCACGCCAGGAATTAGCGTTCGCACTGGTAGATCTGGCTGACAACTACCAAAACAACAAGCAATTGCACAAGGCGTGCCCACTCTTGAAAGAGGCTTTTGCAATGTTTGAACAGCCTCCCCCAGGGCTCTTTCCTGCTTTAAAAACGCACCAAAAACGGGCCCAGGCAATCGTCGTGAAATGCGGCGGGCGCAAGGACTAACCGCTTAGGACTCCAACATCGCAGTCTTTGATGCGGCTTTACCGGTAAAAAGGCTGCCAGGTCAGCCAGCGGGGGCCGTAGCGCAAGGGCGGCGCGCCAACTTCATGCGCTCCAAGATCTGGAGCTTTACCGACGAAGCCATCGTTGACTCCTGGAATTGCAATGCCTGCGTCTACAGCTTTACTCCCAGGCTTCAGCTTGAGATTGATATCCATCGCGTGATAGACAGCGTGGATCTTGGATGGGTCGGGGGGAGTGAGGCTCTCGAAGATATCGTAGTCAACCTCGCGGCTGTGTGCCTCCTGCCCGGTAGCAGCCTGGAATTCAGCAAGCGTCGCAAAGGTCTTCCAGTCCCCCGGCTTCGCTTCATAAATCTTCTGCCCTTTGGGTGGAAAGAGCCAGCCGTATTGCTCTTTCACGCCCTTGTTCGGGCGATAGCCGTTATAGTCGCTGGTGTTGATATCGGTTGCATTGCCAACCCGCATAATGCCCTTGTCTGGGGTGTCGCGGCCAAGGAAAAGGTTATTGCGGTAGTGCACGTTGGAAGAAGTATCGCTGGCATTGTGTTCGCCGATGATCGTATTGTGATAGACAAACAAGCCGGCGGGCTTGGCCGAAAACTTAAAGGCTACGCCGTTCGGTGAGTGATACAGGGTGTTGCGGATGAAGTATACAGGGCCGCCGAAGACAGGCTGCGAACTGTAGCCCCCCATGGCAGAATTGGTGCCCCGGTTGTTGAAGACACGCACGTTGTGAACGCCACCATCGGTCTCGATAAAGTCATCGTTGAACAGGTGCATGTCGTTGTTGTAAATGTCAATCGACGATGCACGATGATCGGGGTCAGTAGGCGGCGTGCCATATGTAGAAATCGCAATGGCGTCATGAAAATAGGCGATGGAATTGTGGGCAATCACATGCCCCTGGCCATAAACCTTGACAGCGTAGTAGCTGACCATACGGTGTGACTTATAGAGAGGTTCTTTCCACGTATTCCCGCCCGGTTGTCGCTGCCGGCCGCCCCAGCCAATCAGACGAAAGCGATCGTCACGGCCGATAAAAAGATTGTCGGCGATGTAGAAATCAGAAGAGCCACCAAACTCGGTCCAGACACCAAAACCAATATTTTCGAAACGGCAGTTCTTGACCGTAAGCCCCACAGCTCCAATCACTTCCTTCTGGCCGGCAAAGATTGCGACATCCGTGTTGCGGAAGGTGAGCCCTTCAAAGATGTGATGAGCCGATGCCATCACATCAAATAGCCTGTGGTTATTGTCGCCATCAAGAACCACCTCCCCATCCCCGGCAGCCTTAATCGTAATCGGCTTCTCTGCGGTGCCTTTGAGCGTCAGCGACATGGAGCCGTCAAAGGGAGCCATCATCGGATCGACATAGTCAAGCCGCTCAGGGCGATACAGACCAGCATGCAGAAGCAGCGTATCGCCGGGCTTGGCTCTCCGCTCCCAGACCACAGACCAGTCGCCGAGGCCCGCACCATAATAAGCATCCAGAATCCCAGTGAAGCTAGGCTCCTGGCGAGGCCCAAAATAGTCGGGAGGATAGACATGAAGCGTGCGGCCGCCTTTATAGGGTTGGGGCTCGGTTCGGGTCTTTACCTTCACCGTGTGTGTAGCTTGGCCTGTAACACCGTCGGGGTCTGCCATGACAAAGTTGCACTCGTATTCAGTACCTGGCTGGAGGTTGAGGATCGAGCCGGCGAAGCCCTCAGGGACGGTGTAATCGAGGTTCTCTCGGCGCCGGTACACGTTCTCACCACCGATGCGAACGAGCGGGAGAGCATCGCGCCAAGCGGCATCTCCAACCTTCCGGAACTTAACCGCGACTGTGGCATTGCGATTTACGTCGCCCGCAATGGGCCATTCAAAGCCCAGGTTCAAAAGTGTAGGATGTTCGACGTGGAATTTGCCAGCTTGAGTTGCATTCTGAGCCAGAGCACACGAGGCCAGCAGCAAGAGGTACAACGATCGGGATCGCATAGTTGGGGTCATTATATATTCAACTTCGAGCGGCATTGATAAATTGCTGAAATCCCGAATTCCGAGACTGGTGGGCGACATACCCGGGAATGGGCCTAAGAGTTAGAGCGTTGTAATGCAGGATCTGGCTGCGGTATCGGGAATTGACTTCGGCAAGCGCCGCCAAACGAAGTTTCGTTCACCTATCTACAGGGTTGTTAAGGTTTAGAAGTATGACCCGTAGAGAATGGTTAGCTGGCTCCCTTTCATCTGCAATGGCCGCTCCGATGCCACTGCGCCTGATCGCCCACAGGGGTGGCATCGTCGACGATATCCATGCCGAAAACAGTCGTGGCTCTATAGAAGAAGCGATCAAGCGCGGCTACTGGATGATTGAGGTCGATGTACGGGCGACGCTCGATGGCGAACCCGTCCTGCAACACGATGCCACTCTTGAGCGATTCTATGGCGTAAGGCGCCAGCCGGAGCAGATGAACTGGCGCGAACTCAGCCAACTCAAGGCCCAACCCGGCGGTACAAGCCCGATTCATTTCGATGCCTTGTGTCAGATGTGCAAAGGCAAGATTCGACTGATGCTGGATATCAAAAACGCTTCGATGCCGCTTGAATTTTATGAGCGCATGCGCCAGAGCATGGATAAAGCGGGCTTGCTCGATACGGCGTTCATGCTGGGTGGAGACCGGTGGCGCAACGTCTTTGGCCCCGGTGGCACAAAAGAATCGGCAAACCGGAAGGCGCTAGCGGCTGCCGCCGAGCGTGGAGAAGAGGTAAAGAAACGCTACTTTCTCTTTGAACTGGCCAGCGATCTTGATTCTGAAGCCTCGGATTTGTGCAAACGGCTCGGCGTAGACGCCGTTGCGGCGGTCAATACTTTTCGCTACACAATGGCGAAGCGGGATGAATGGGAAGGGCCCAAAGAGGATATCCAAAAGCTGCTGAAGCTGGGCATCACCTCTTATCAAATCGATTCGCGCTATGAGTCGCTCTTGCGGGATCACTGATAGAACTGCGTTAGCCTAACCGGATACAATCCAAATGCTGCGCCACGTCCTTATCCTCCTGCTCGCTTTCTGTCCAATCCTGGCCCAATCCATAAAGGTCGACCCGCTGCGTTATGCCAACATGCGCTACCGATTGGTTGGCCCGGAGCGTGGCGGCCGGGTAACCGCCGTAGCCGGTGTCACATCGCAACCCCTCACCTACTACATGGGCTCTACCGGTGGCGGCGTTTGGAAGACCACCGATGCTGGTATACGCTGGACCAACATCTCCGACGGCTTCTTTTCCGTCGCCTCGATGGGCGCGATTGAAGTCAGCGAATCAAACCCGAATATCATCTATGCCGGAACCGGCTCCTCAAAGATTCGCAGCAATGTCTCGATCGGTCGTGGCATCTACAAATCGACGAATGCCGGCAAGACCTGGAGCTTTCTCGGCCTCCGGAATACAGGCCAGATCTCTACCGTCCGTATCCATCCAACCAACTCTGACATTGTCTATGTCGCCGCACTCGGCAATCCCTTCGTCCCAAATCCAGACCGTGGTGTCTTCCGCAGCAAAGACGGTGGAAAGACCTGGCAAAAAGTACTCTTCCAATCCGAAGAACTCGGTGCTGCCGATCTCGAGATCGAACCCGGCAATCCAAACGTTCTCTACGCCACTCTCTGGAAAGGCCAACGCAAACCCTGGACCATCATCAGCGGCGGCAAAGAAGGTGGCATCTACAAAAGCCTGGACGGTGGCGACACCTGGAACAAACTGGGCGGCGGTCTGCCTACCGGCCTTTTCGGACGCTCCAACGTCGGCATCTCAGCAGCCAATCCCAGGCGCGTCTACGCACTGATCGAAGCCAAACCCGGCGCTGGTCTTTACCGCTCTGAAGACAGCGGCGCTAGCTGGGCCCTGATCAACGGTGCGGCCAACCTCATCACACGGCCCTTCTACTACACAACCCTCGGCGTGGACCCGAGCAACGCAGATGCACTCTACATCGGCAACGAAGCATGGTTCCACTCCACCGACGGCGGCAAATCCTTCCGCACCCGGCGCGTCCCGCACGGCGACAGCCACGATGTCTGGATCAATCCCAAGAACTCGCAATACATGATCCAGGCCAACGATGGCGGCGCGAACGTATCCCTCGACGGTGGCAACAGTTGGAGCCGAATTACCAATCAACCCACGGCCGAAATCTATCAGGTGGCCGTCGACAAGCAATACCCTTACCTCATCTACGGAGCGCAGCAGGACAACACAACTCTGATTGTCCCCAGCAGGCCGCTGAGCAACGGCCAGCCCTACCGGGAAGGCCCGGGCTGCGAAACAGGGCCGATCATTCCAGACCCTGTCGATCCCAACATTGTCCTGGGCAGTTGCAAAGGACAATTCAGTCGCCAGGACATCCGCACCGGCAATGAAATGCGCTACTGGATTGGCGCTCAATCTCTATACGGTAATCCCGGCGATGCTCTGATCTATCGCTTCCAGCGCGTCTCGCCCATGGAGGTTTCGCCCCATGATCCGAAGGTGGTTTACTACGGATCTCAGTACATCCATCGCACTCGCAACGGCGGGGTGAATTGGGAAGTGATCAGCCCTGACCTCACTGCAAGGCCGCCGGGCACACAAGAAGCAAGCGGCGAGCCCATCACCCGCGATGCTACCGGCGAGGAAGTCTACTCTACCCTCTACGCCATCCGCGAATCACCGGTTGCGAAAGGCGTCATCTGGGCCGGTGCAAACGACGGCCCTGTCCATGTCACGCGTGACAACGGCAAGACCTGGACCAACGTCACTCCGGCAGGTCTGCCTTCCGGCGGCAGAGTGCAAAACATCGAACCAAGCCCACACCGCGCCGGCTCCGCCTACCTCGCCATTCACCGCTACTTGCTCGGAGACTTTCACCCCTACCTCTATCGCACCGAAGATTACGGCAAAACCTGGGCCCTGCTCACAGACGGTAAGAACGGTATTGCCATCGATGAACCAACCCGTGTGGTGCGTGAAGATCCAGACCGCGCTGGCCTGCTTTACGCCGGCACCGAGTTTGGTATCTACATCAGCTTCAACAATGGCGATCAGTGGCAGCCCTTTCAGCTCAACCTGCCGGTCACTCCAATCACAGACCTCGTCGTCGCCCATAAAGACTTGATCGTCGCCACGCAAGGCCGCTCCTTCTGGATCCTCGACAACCTCACCCCGCTCCATCAGATGAGCGATGCCCCGAACGTTCTCTACACTTCTCGTCAAGCCGTGCGCAGCCCCGGCCGCGCTCCGCAAGAAGGCTTGGAGGATATGGCCGTTGGCATTCAGTACCCGCGCACAGGAGCCGAAATAGACTACTTCCTCAGCGCCCCGGCGAAAGAAACCAAATTGGAAATTCTCGATTCCACCGGAGCCGTAATTCGCAATCTGACGGGCAACGAAGTCTCCTCAAAAGCAGGGCTCACTCGCTACATTTGGAACCTGCGCACCGAAGGCCCGGCCAACGCCTCTTCTCGCCAGGGCGGGCCGGTTGTTCCACCCGGCAAATATTCCGTACGCCTCAGCGCCGACAGCTTCACTTCAACCAAACCTTTCGAATTGATCGAAGACCCTCGCATCACAGCCTCGGGCGTCACTCAAGCCGAGCTCGAAGAGCAGTATCAGCACAACCTGCGCGTCCGCGATTTGGTGAGTGCAGCAAACCGTCTGGTAGCTCGCGTCAAAAAGGCGCAGGATAGCCTCACCGGCAAAACAGCCGAAGCAGACAAACTGGCCAGGCTGAATGAGCTTGCGGCGAAGCTCATTACCCCATCAATCCGCTACAGCAAACCCGAGTTGCAAGCACACATCAACTATCTCTATTCGATGACTGTTGGCGCAGATCAGAAGATCGGCCAGGACGCCATAGACCGTTATCTCTTCCTCAAGAAGGAACTCGAAGCGCGGCTTGCTGAACTGATCTCCCTGGTTGGAGATCAGAACTAACGCCGCAGGAACCAGGTGATTGCCGACCCCAGCAGCAGCCCTGCCACCAATGCACCGGCTCCCACGTATTTCAGTGAGTTCACCGCCTCATCGAGCAGAACATTGTTGAAGACGTTGGCAGAGAGATGTAGGCCAACCACCTTCCATTCGCCATTGATCCGGGCGATTGTGGTGGTCCACTTGGAACTCAGCTTGAAGGGGCCTCGAATGATGGGGAAGAATTCGTCTTCCATCGTCCCATCCGCGATGGCGACGCTACCGTCGCCAAGGAACCGCGCGTGGCCGTGAAGCTTTGCCGATGTCATGTATTTCGTGAGGATACGGTCTTTACCCTTTACCATCCGGTCATAGTAGGCAAGTACTTCGGCTGGCCCACGAGAAACTTCGCCATTGGCCCAAACCACGGTGACATTCTCATCCATCTGCTTTGCCATGAGATCCAGGCTCTGCGAATTGATGCTGCTTTCCACCGCATGGAAGATCTTGAGCAATTGTTCGCGGTCTGCGGCATGAGGATCGGGCGAGGGAAGGTCTTGAGCCATAGTGCTCAGTGTAAACAAGATTAGGATTGGCAGTCGCATGTGGCTTCGATTCACTATCATAATAGGGTGCCAAGTGTCTACGCGTTGAAGCCTGGCTTTCAGAATCTGTTGAGCCCGTGTGTGCACCGCTTGGCTGTTTGGGGTATCACCCCGAATCAGGTCACACTACTGGCCTGTGGCCTCTCTGTCGCTTTAGGAATCGATCTCACCATTGGCAACCGCCTCTGGATCTTGCTTCCCGTCTTCTTGCCACTTCGCATGGCTCTCAATGCAATCGATGGGATGTTGGCACGCAATCACGGCCTTGAAACAAAAGCTGGTGCAGTTCTAAATGAGCTGTGTGACCTGGTCTCCGACGCCGCGCTTACGATTCCCTTTGCTTATGTACTTCATCCGATAGGCGTTGGCTTAGCGATCTTTTTCGCTGCACTCACCGAGGTAGCGGCAATCGTTGGTGGAGGCCCGAGAAGAAATCACGGGCCATTCGGAAAGAGCGACCGCGCTGTAGTCCTGGGCTTTGGCGGAGCTTGGTTGTGGCTTGGTTGGCCACTGCACGAATGGTTGCCGCTCGTATGGATTGCAATGTGTGGGGTTACAGTATGGAATCGGGGAAAGGCATTCGCGGGATGACAAATACAGAATTGCGTATGGAAGAACATACCTTCGCCGCGCAAGATGGCGTCAAGCTGTTCTTTCGCTATTGGCCGTCCAGCGGTCCACGTAAAGGTGCAATCCTGCTGCTGCACCGCGGACATGAGCACTCTGGCCGAGTCGCACACATTGTGGAAGAACTGAAGCTTCCCGATTTCGACTTTTTTGCTCTGGACGCACGAGCCCACGGACGCTCCGCCGGAGAACAAGGTTCTTCAACCACAATGTCCACCTTCGTGCAGGACCTCGATGATTTCGTCCGCCACATACGACATACCTTCGATCTTGAAGAAGAAGATCTCGCCGTTGTTGCTCAAAGTATCGGAGCGGTAATCGCGGCAGCCTGGGTGCATGACTACGCTCCCAAATTGCGTTGCCTCATTCTGGCCTCACCCGCTTTCCGCGTTAAGCTCTACGTCCCCTTTGCCCGTCTCGGTTTGGCGATTGGCCACGCCATTCTCGGCGACTTTTTTGTGAAGTCTATGGTGAAAGGCAACGCCCTCACGCAAGATCCAGTGCGCGCTGCATCCTATGCCACAGACCCCTTGATCAAGCTGCCCATCTCCGTACGAGTTTTGCTGAGTCTCGATCAGATGGCCGAGCGAATCGTAGATGATGCCGGGGCGATTCGAGTTCCAGTGCAGATGTTGATTTCCCGCAGCGACTGGGTCGTTAGAGAGCAACCACAGCGCCAGTTTTTTGAGCGTCTCGGCACAAAAGACCGTGAGTGGCACGCCTTCGAAGGCCTGAGGCACGACACGCTCGGAGAGCGAGACCGGCACTTGCCCCTCTCCAAAGCACGAGCCTTCATCGAGCAGCACTTTGCCCGGAAACAAAAAAAGGACTTGGATCTACTTCCAGGCAATCCCTTCACGCAGAAGCAATTTGAAGAACTGCAGCAGCCTCTGCCCTGGTGGTCCTTCAAAGCACTTTCATTCAATGGCCAGAAGCTCTTTCTGGCAACACTGGGCCGCCTCGCTGGCGGTGTCCAACTCGGCCACGAGACCGGCTTTGATTCAGGTGCTTCGCTCGATTACGTCTATCGAAACGAGCCCTCCGGTATCACGCCACTGGGCCGCCTGATCGACTGGGTATACCTCAATGCAATCGGCTGGCGTGGAATCCGCGTTCGCCGCACAATGCTGGAAGCTCTCCTGATGAATGGCATGAATGCTCTGCGCGAGCAAGGCCGGGCCATACGAATTCTCGACGTCGCCGCAGGCCATGGGCGCTATGTGCTGGAATGCGTCAAACAAAGTGGAGTCCCCGTAGAGAACATTCTCTTAAGGGATTTCGCACCAGAAAACGTCGTAGCAGGACAGGCAGCGATTGCACGTTGCGGCCTGGCCAATGCCCGTTTCGAAGAGGGCGACGCATTCAAACTGGGCTCGATTACCCCTCAGGCAAACATCTCGATTGTCTCTGGGCTCTACGAGCTCTTTCCTGACAACGAAGCTGTGAGCGCCTCGTTGCGTGGCATTGCCGCCGCAACCGAACCCGGAGGCTTTCTGCTTTATACCGGACAACCCTGGCACCCTCAACTGGAGATGATTGCGAGAACGCTCAGCAGCCATCGCGGCGGAGCACCCTGGGTGATGCGGCGGAGAACCCAGGAAGAGATGGATCAACTCGTAACCGCGGCCGGCTTCCGAAAAGTAGAGCAGCGCATCGACCCTACCGGCCTGTTCACCGTATCCCGCGCGGTACGCATCTAGATGGAACAATCGCTCGAGCGGCCCTATCTCAGGGCTGCTGTCTGGTTGGCCCTTCTGGGTACCTTCTTCTTCCTTAGCTACAATGCCGCGAATACCTACGCGGCCAGTCTCCCGAGCGTGCCTTCCATCGTCTTTAGCTGGGAGCGGCATTTGCCTTTCATAGCCTGGAGCATTGTGCCGTACTGGTCTTGCGATCTTTTGTACATAGTCTCCTTTGCGCTCTGTCGGACACGGAAAGAACTCGACCGTCACGCCTTGAGATTGCTCACGATCCAGCTTTTCTCCGTTACCTGCTTTGTGCTTTTTCCCTTGCGAGTAAGCTCGGTGCGGCCAGCGATGGACGGCCTCACAGCTTGGCTCTTCGAAAGCCTCACCAGCTTTGACAAACCCTTCAACCAGGCCCCTTCATTGCATGTGAGCCTCGCAGTGATTCTATGGATTTGTTACAGGCGGGTTCTCTCTGGCTGGGCACGACTCGCCGTCGCGGGATGGCTGATCCTGGTTGCAATCTCGGCCTGCACCACATACCAACACCACTTCATCGATCTCCCCTTAGGCCTTTGGGCCGGGCTTCTGGTGATAGCAGCCATCCCTGATCGCCGCTTCGTCGATGCAAGACGCCCCAAACTGGCTGCTCTCTATCTTGCTGGGGCAATTGCCTTTGCCTCTGCCTCATTCCTTTGGCTTGCCGCACTCTGGCCAGCCTTCGCGCTATCGATGGTGGCTTGCGCATACTGGACGGGCGACCCGGCATGGCTGTCCAAACGCAATGGCCGCATTGCCTTCTGGATGTGGCCCTACACTATCGGAGCCTGGATCAACTCCCGCATTTGGACTCGTGGTCAGGAGCCCTGGCAACATCTCGCCGACGGAGTCTGGATCGGCCGCGCACCAGCCCCCGGCCACACCTTCGCTACCGTCATCGATCTAACAGCAGAGATGCCGGTGCGCGCCCGCCACAATATTCAAATACTGGATTTAACGGTGCCAGCTAATAGCCAGGTAGCCGCAGCAGTTCAAGCGATCCTGGCAGCAGAACGGCCAGCGCTCGTTTGTTGCGCCCTTGGTTACTCACGAAGCGCCACCGTCGCCGCAGCGTGGCTGATCGCCGCTGGACATGCCACTTCTGCAGAAGATGCTGTAGAGCAGGTGCGAAAAGTCCGCCCGCAGATTATTTTTGGAAAGGAGGCAATAGAACGTGTCCAAGCCTGCGCCAGAATCGCTTGAATACCAGGAGGCTATGGATTGCCGCGCCACCGCAGCATTGCTCAGGTCTATGCGAAGCCTGGATTGGGCCTCACACATTGCAGCAATACTGGCAATCAGTGTTTTCAAGTGGCTCCCACTCGTGGCGTGGGCTTTGGTTCTATATTTCTCCGTACGTGTGAGGCTCGACGCTAGCCTTCTCGAGATACTCGCCCAAGACCCGAAGCATGCCCCAGCCAACTTGGACAACTGGCTGTCAAAAGCCGGGTTGCGCACCAGCAGCGGCGAGCGCAGCATCGCAGACAGGTGCAAGGGCGCACGCGCGCTCGCTCGCAATCTGGTTTGCGCACTACTCTTGCAATTCCTGCTAACCACACTCGTAGTTTGGGGAAGCAAACTTTGATCGAGACCTTTCTCAAGTCTTTGTCACTTCGTGCAGTGCGCAGGATCGCGGGAGCCAAAAGCAGATGGATCGGCCCGAAGCCTTCTGCGAACCAACGAATCTACTGTGCCAATCACACCAGCCATCTCGACGCCGCCCTCTTGCTGGCGGCATTGCCAACTCGCTTGGCAAATCAAACCCGGCCTGTAGCCGCTGCAGACTATTGGGCCGCTGGTCGTCTTCGCAGATATCTTACAGAAGATGTTTTCCGCTCAGTCATGATTCAGCGTGAAAGCAAAGAGCTCAACCCTCTGGCACCTGTATTCCAAGCCCTGCGGCAAGGCGATTCGCTCATCTTCTTCCCCGAGGGAACAAGAGGGCCTGGAGGTTTTCTACAACCCCTGAAGCCCGGAATCTACAGCCTGGCAAGAGCCTTCCCAAAAGTTGAGATTGTCCCGGTCTGGATCCAGAATTCTTCGAGAGTGCTCCCGAAGAGCGCAAAGTTCCCCATCCCGGAATCCTGCACATTGCTCTTCGGTGAAGCACTGAGTCTTAAAGACAATGAGGATGCCGCCGCATTCCTTCTGCGTTTAGGAAAAGCCATGGACACACTCAGACAGCAGGTTGCCCAATGACACCAGCAATCGTGACTGTCTTCAAAGGGCTCTTCACAGCGCTGCTGCTGGCCACTGCAATTGGCTGGTGGCTCAGGCTGAAGAAACCTTCGCGAGCAATCGATAATCTCAATACCCGAATTTACGCCTGGTGGGTAATGATCCTCGTGGGAGGCCTCGCAATCTGGCTGGGCCATTACGCGCTCTTGCTTCTCTTTGCAGGCCTCTCCTTGTTTGCCTTGAAAGAGTATTCTTCCTCAGATCCAAAAGGCTCGCCTGGAGCTTTGTACTTTGCAGCAGTTCCCACCCAGTACCTGCTGGTTGGCTTCAACTATCAGTGGGCTGCTCTCTTGTTCATTCCAGTTGTGGGTCTCCTCTACGATAGACAACGCTGGCTTGGCTGGCTGCTCTGTGTCTATTGCCTCTCATTCATCCCCGCAATCAGAAACGTGGAATCGATGCTCTTTTTTGTATTGGTCGTTCAGGCGAGCGACGTTTTGCAATACCTTTGGGGGAATCTAATTGGAAGGCATCCTGTTGCGCCCCGCATCTCTCCATCCAAAACCATAGAGGGTCTGGCAGGAGGAATTGCCACTGCAACAGCCTTAGGGCTTTGGCTTCATACGCTGACACCATTTGGAACCATGAGAGCATTTGCGGTTGGGCTGCTCATCACCTCTTTTGGTTTCCTAAGTGGCTTGATCTTTTCAGCGATCAAGCGGGAACGCAAGCTCAAGGATTGGGGAACCGCGATCGCCGGTCACGGGGGAGTGCTGGATCGAATCGATTCGCTTTGCCTTCCAGCTCCATTCTTTTATTGGATTCTTAAAGAGTATTCCTAAGAAGTGCGATTGAAAAACCATAAACGGCCTGCTGCGATAAGATTCTTCGCATGAAGATCACTCGCCGTGCGCTTTTGAGTTCGCTCCCCTTGCTGGCACAGACCGGGAACTACCCTCCAATTCTGCCTGGCTTCGAGAAAGAGTTGTATCGCAAGGTGGGTGAGGTGGAACTCAATATCTGGATCCTTGGCCAGGCCAAAGGGGAGGCGCGGCCAGCCGCCGTCTTCTTTTTCGGCGGCGGCTGGACTGGCGGAACTCCAGGACAGTTTCAGAAGCAGGCCGAGCTATTGGTTTCTCACGGCATGGTTGTGTTGCTCGCAGATTATCGTGTGAAGTCCCGCCACAATGTCGACGTGCCAGCTTGCGTGTCCGATGCAAAGGCCGCGATGCGATGGACGCGCGCCAATGCACAACGGCTGGGGATCGATCCGAAGCGAATCGCAGCCGGCGGAGGTTCAGCTGGCGGGCACCTTGCTGCCGCAACTGCGCTGCTACCAGGTTTCGAGGATGGAGACAACCTGGGCGTCAGCTCAAAGCCGAGCGCTCTGCTCCTTTTCAATCCAGTTCTGGTGCTGGCACCGGCTGAGGCATTAGACCCGGGCTTGAACCGGGCTTTGACTGAGCGGCTTGGTGGCGATCCCAAAGCGGTATCGCCCTTTCATCACCTGAGCAAGAATGCCCCACCCACCATCATCTTTCATGGCCGGGCTGATACTACCGTGCCCTACCCTACCGTAGCGGCATACCAACAGAGGGCAACGAGCCTTGGGGCGAAGTGCACATTAGAAGGCTATGAGGGCCAAACACATGGATTCTTCAACTACGGCCGTGGTGAGTTTTATGCAAAGACTACCGAGCGCATGGTTCAGTTTTTGCGATCCCTCGGTTATGTGAAGCAGTAGAGCTTCACAAGGCAGATCTTATTCAGAAAATCAAAGCATAGAGATGAATCTGCAGCACTGTCTCCAGTTGGGGATTCAAGCAAGGATTGCCCTCCAGAACCCGGCAAATACCTGGTACGCTCCGACCACATAGGTGACAACAGATTCTAATCACATCGGTAACAGATTGTAGGGCAAGCTTCAAAGCGATGGCCTGGAAAGAAAAGAGAGCGAACAGAGCAGCCCCAGCAATGGCAACAAGGCTTCCCGCCCCAGGCTCACAGATTCATCAATAACAACACAATGGCCTCAGATGGCCCGGACCGCTTGCTCTCTCCGTTTGGACAAACTGTTTACTCGAGCTGCTCACCTTGGTTGCTGACACGAGCGGCTCAGCACGGCCACTTACCCGAGTTGCTATACCCGCCCTGTTTGCCCACACTCCTTACCCGAACTGCTCACCCGCGCTACTCAACCGCGCTACTCACCCGCGCCGCTCACCCCGGCGACGCGCCCCCCCCGACCAACCCCACGCGTAAGCGTGGGGATTCCAAACGATACCGCCCGACGACCCAGGTAACACTTTAGCCCGACGACATGGGTGACATTCGATTGGCGCGGAGAAGCTCAGCCACAACAGACCACGCCCAGCAACAAGGCATCCCCTGGAAAGAAACCCTCCCAATGACACACAACCCCAACCATGCCAGGATCAGGGCCAACGCCGCCAACCCTGCCAGCCTATCCCTCGAGCCAGCCCCAATCTCCGCCTTCACGGCCCATGGCTCCACAACCCCGACGGATCAGACGCTTCCACAGACGAAATGCTCTCGCAGATGGATCAGGAATTACAACAGCGAGGACAGATCAAGCCCCAAGATCAGGTGTTCTTCGTCAGCCGTCAGCCAATCAGCGTCTCTGGAAGCACCAGCAGGCTCAAGCTCCATCTCGCCTTGGAATTGCCCGAGGTTTAAGGAGCAGCGCTGCTACAGCAAGGCTCGCCAAATGCTTTTCCTGTTTCCAGACTAGGCTGGCATGAAATCCCGGGAGCAGGTCAGACCCATGCGAGCCTGCTCTTCCAGGCCATCTGCGAGCGCTACGAATAGCGCCAGCCGATCATCCTCACCAGCAACAAGGCCTTTGCCGACTGGGCTCAAGTCTTTGCCGATGACAACATCATGGCCTCGGCTGCGCTGGATCGCTTGCTCCATCGTTCCAAGGTCCTCAACATCCGCGGCGACAGCTACAGGCTGAAAGAAAAACGTCTCGCCAAATCTTCCGGAAACGAGGTCATCCCAACAGAATAATTTCCAATTTGCCCCTTGCCCCTGCCCTGGGGGGTCAATTTTAAGTGATCGCTAGGGGGTCAGTTTTACGTGAGCGTTGACACACCAGAGATCACACTCTGCCAGGCCGGATTCTGCGGGAAGCCCTCGGGAAGCCCTCGGGAAGCCCTCGGCCTGGGAAGCCCTCGGCCTGACCTGTCCCAGCGCTACCCCTCTATTTCCCTCAATGTTTTGAGGTATTTCCCCCCACGCTCAGCCACAGCATGCCTCCAGACTTCCACACAAAATCCAGCACTATGCCGCAAGTCGCATAGAATCCATAACTTAGCACAAAACCCAAAAGCCCAAATTTTGACCAAACCGCGGTGGGGACGGGTATATCCGCACCAACGTCCAAATCACCCTACAGCAACCAGGCCAAGGGAAAAGACAGTCAAAGCATCACTCCCCGCTATGCTTTTCAATAACATTTTCGACCTCTCCGGTCGCCTCCCCCACCCACGCCTGCCTATCCCCTTCCGCCGATGTGAACTTTATCATTCTGGACGTCGAAACTGGATTCGCTAGGCCGCCACCTTGCCCGCCGGAAAAGGAGCAACTAATGCGCTCGATTCATATCTCTCGGGTCTACGAAGCTCCAGTAGAGGCCGTGTGGGAGGCTCTGAC
>JBIPMY010000248.1:0-9242 GCA_044376335.1 Bryobacter sp. | reverse complement strand
TTCCTCAAACTCACCGAAAGCCCCACCCAACTCAAACCCGGCCAGCCCCTCACCCTCAAGAACATCGAAGTCCAAACCGTAGACCCCAATCAAACTTTCAACCTGAAAACCTGGTCTTCCACATCAGCCTCCGCGTCTAAACTTCACATCGAAGCGGGCGCCATCACTCAAGAATCCAAAAACAAATAAAGGCCCTGACATCCCCGGGATTCCCGAAGCTGCCAGAGCCTAAATGTGCGATCGGGTTACTTTACGGTCACTGCCACCGTAACAGCCCCACCCAGCGAGCTCTTCAGAACAATACGAGGAGTCTGGCCCAGATTCACAACAAAGCTACCGCCATACTTCCCTCCGCCCGAATTGCGCAAGCTTCCGATCACCGCTCCATTCGCCGCGTTGTAAACCGTGATTACAGCCGCTGCATTGCTGCCCGTCGCATCTACTCTCAAGTCAAAGCTCTTCGCCGTATACAACAACTTCGAAACACTCACTGTATCCGCTGCTCGTAACACAGTCACAACCGCATTCTTCACAACACCTTCATAGCTAGCCGAAATGCCCACAGCCGTATTCACGGCCACATTCTGCAAGACAATCGGAAAACTGGCCGACACTGCTCCTGCTGGAACCAGCACCGTCGCCGGCACTTGTGCCACCGCAGGATTGCCGCTGCTCAGGCTCACCAACGTTGCAGTAGCAGCTGGCCCATTCAACGTCACCGTCCCTGTGCTTGTGAAAATTCCGTATTGGCTAGCCGGACTAATTGCAAAATCGGCCAATGCAAACCCAGGCACAACATCGAGTCGGGCCGTCTGCGTTACTCCTCCAGCCCTTGCCGTAATCGTCGCCGCAACCGGCGCAGCCACCGCCACCGTCCGAATCAGAAACGTAGCAGAACTCGCACCTGCAGGAATCATCACACTCGGCCCACCACTCAGAACCACCCGAGGGTCACCGCTCTCCAGCGTTACCAGAATTCCACCAGCAGGAGCCGGCCCGCCCAGCGTCACCGTCCCTGTCGAATCCACTGCGCCACCAATCACTGCGGCGGGGCTAACTGCAAGTTGCGCCATCAGCGGCGGATTCCCTGCTGTATTACGAAACACTGTGTATTGCGGATATGCAGACACCACCAGATCCGCCGCGCCATTGGAATCCACATCTGCGCCCATCAGCGCAAAAGGCCCTCCGCCCAACTGCTGTTCAAACAACACTGGCCCCAGCGAGCCATCGCCTCGCCCGCTAAACACCGTCACGGTCCCCTTGCCCGTAAGGTAAGTCGCAACGTCCAACCGTCCATCCCGGTTGAAATCCGCTACCACGTGCCCAGAAAAAGGCTGTGCAAACACGTAGTTGGAATACTGCAGAAAGTTTCCCGTACCTTGTCCCAATGCAATCGCGATTGAAAAATTAGAACCATCCTGACGTGCTTGTGCTGTCTGCATCACCAGATCGATTTTCCCGTCGTTATTGAAATCCCCTGCCTGCGCACCAAAGGGAACGGCCAAAATCGCAAATGGCGGCAAGAATGTCCCATCGCCCCTGCCGAGAAACATATTTGCAGAGGAAACCGAATTCACATTCACCAACGCATCTGTTTTCCCGTCATTGTTGAAATCTGCGGTCAGTACGTAAAAGGATGCCAGCGGCGTGGCATACAATACAGCCGGTCGAAAGGTGCCATCGCCATTCCCCAGCGAGACAGCCAACCCGCCAGAGCCAGGCACCAGCACATCCAGATTCCCGTCCCCATTCAAATCCGTCGCGGCGCAATTCCCTCCAGCACCAGGCGTCAAGGGCATGCTAAGAAACTGCGGCCCGGAGAAAGTCCCATTCCCATTCCCTAAAACAACTGCCGCACCCAATCCACCCACCAACACCAGATCCATCCGGCCATCACGATTCAGATCCGCCGCGCATACATTGCTCACATACATTCCCACTGACATCGCCACCGGCGCGGCAAACCCGCCTCCAGGCTGCGACAAGGCCAGCGAAAATCCCAGCATATTGTCCGCCACACGATTGTCTGCAGCCACCAGATCCGGGCGTCCGTCGTCGTTAAAGTCAGCGGCAACAGAGAAATACGTCGAAGCCCCCGTCACCAAGGCTCCATTGGTCAAAAACGTTTCAGCGGGCGCGAATATTGGGATTTGGCCAGAGGCAGACAACGCTAAAAGAAAGGGGACAAGCAGTTTCATAACCTCTAAGACAGTCTCTTCCTCCAATCGGAACAACTTTCTCGCGATCTTAAACCAACTGTCGTTGCATCATGGCATCACTTTGCTTGGTCCATGATGCAATTGAGATGCGAACGACAATCACGCTAGAACCCGACGTTGAGGCATTGCTGCAAAAAGCAATCGTCGAACGCAACCTCACCTTCAAACAGGCAGTCAATTTTGCCATTCGAGAAGGGCTGACTGCACATGAATAAGAACGCAAGCCTTTCGTTCAGCCCCTTTTCGACATGGGCGAGTGCCTCACTCCCGATCAGGCCCTGGCTGTCATTGGAAACTGGCTCGATCAACCCAACTGCGTACTCCGCTCCCCAAAACTCACCTTCCACCTGCTGAAATAAGGGATCATCGGTATTGGGCTTAGTCCAAGATTTAGTCATCGCCACCGAAGTCAGGGTACATGAAGCCAAATCAGACCGTCTCACCATAGCCACCGCCGACACCACATTCGAAGCCCACGGAGTCCAGTTACTCGGCCCTGCCTTGCTGAAACCAGACAAATTCTAAGCACTCCACCCTCTTGACTTGCCCACCGAGTGTGATAGATTGAACCGACTTGAAGACTCGTCTAGCGGGTCTCAACTAAAAGGGGTAATCGTCTATGCTGACTCAACTCACCCGGATTGTCGCGTTATTCGCAATCTCGGCTTCTCTTTATGCGCAAGGCCTCACCGGCACCATCACCGGTAACGTCGCAGACCAATCCGGCAGCCCAATTCCAGGCGCTGAAATCGTTCTCAACAACGTCGGCACCGGCCAAAACCGCACCGGCCAATCCGACTCCACCGGTGCCTTCACCTTCACCCAGCTACTTCCCTCAACATACAAGGTCACAGTAACGTCGAAAGGCTTCAAGCGCTACGAACAAACCGAGATCGTCCTCACCGCAACAGAGCGCGTCGTCCTCAAGCGCATCGATCTCCAACTCGGCGAAATCTCCCAAACAGTAGAAGTAACGGCCGAGACCGCCCGCCTTCAAACCCAGTCCGCAGAACGCAGCGGCCTCATCACTCTCGAACAAACTCAAAACGTCCCCCTCAAAGGTCGCGACTATCTCGGCCTCGTTAAACTCCTCCCCGGCGTCATCGACACCGCCAACCGCAACGCCCCCGGCTGGAACAACCTCGGCGGCATCACCATCAATGGCAACCGCCAGGGCACCATCAACCTCACCCTCGACGGCATCTCCTCTCTCGACACCGGCTCCATGGGCGGCCCATACCTCGCCCCCTCGGTTGACGCAGTAGCCGAAGTCAAAGTCCTCCTCACCAACTACCAGGCTGAATACGGCCGCTCCTCCGGCGGCACCATCAACACCATCATCAAGTCAGGCACCCGCGAATTCCACGGCGGCGCTTACTACTTCCTCCGCAACGAAGCCCTCAACGCCAACGAATTCTTCCGCAACCGTGACGGCCTGCGTCGTCCTCAATACCGCTTCAACTACCCCGGCTACTTCATCGGCGGCCCTGTCCCCATGGGCAAGTACAACAAGAACCGCGACAAGCTATTCTTCTTCTGGAGCCAGGAATTCCTGCCCCGCAATTACCCCACAGATCTTGTCCGTCGCACCTTCCCCACGGTCCAGCAACGCAACGGAGATTTCTCTCAAACCTTCGACACCAATCGCACTCTGATTCCAATCTGGGATCCGCTCAACAACCGCGCGCCCTTCCCCGGCAACATCATTCCGGCCAACCGTATCGACCGTAACGGTCAGGCCCTTCTCAACATCTTCCCCACCCCCAACGCCGTCGATCCAACCTTCAACTTCAACGCCCTCATCCAGGCACCGGTCGATCAGCCACGCCAGGATAAGATCCTGCGTATCGACTACAACCTCGGGCCCAAGACTCAGTTCTACTGGCGCGGCATCAACGACTATGAAGCCTACAAAGGCGACTTCGGCTTCGTACTCGCTTCCGGCTCATGGGGTCAGTTGCCGATCAACTACCAGATCCGCTCTGCCGGCATGGTCTCCACTCTCATCCACACCTTCTCGCCAACCCTGGTCAACGAGTTCACCTTCGGCGTCAACCGCGCCCTGCAAACCGTCGATCCGCTCACCCAGGCTGGTCTCGACCGCAACAACCGCGCCAACGTTACGCCAAACCTCCCGCAGTTCTTCCCACAGGCCAACCCGCGCAACCTCATCCCGCAAGCCAACTTCGGTGGCGTTCCTAACGCTGGAGTCCTCAACATCGAACAGCGCTTCCCCTTCTTCGGCACCAACAATATCTGGAACTGGTCCAACAACCTCTCCAAGGTCATGAACCAGCACAACCTCAAGTTTGGTATCTACATTGAAAAGACCACCCGCAACGCTGCCCGCGGCTCTGCCTTCAACGGCACCTTCAATTTCAATCGCGACATCAACAATCCCTTCGACACTAACTTCGCTTACTCCAACGCCCTCCTCGGCAGCGTTCAGAGCTACACCGAAGCCAACAACAAACCAGACGGCCACGCCCGTTACTTCAACATCGAGTGGTTCGCCCAGGACACCTGGAAGGTCACCCGCCGCTTCACCATCGATGCCGGCGTCCGCTTCTACGTCATCCAGCCCACCTCAAGCGCCAACGATCAACTCGCAGCCTTTGACCTCGCCGGCTACGATCGAACGAAGCAGCCAGCCCTCATCCGCCCCATCCGCAACGCAGCCGGCGCACGCGTAGGCTTCGACCCCTTCACCCGCGCCGAAGTCTCTCCCGCATCCATCGGTCAATTCGCCGACGGCGTCGCCCCCTTCCAGGGCATGACCGTCTATAACGAACACATCCAGAACCGTCCAGGTATCCAGGTTGCCCCTCGTCTCGGCTTCGCCTGGGACGTCTTTGGCAACTCCAAGACCGCCATCCGCGGCGGCGCTGGTATCTTCTACGACCGCTTCAACGACGACCAGGTCCTGATCCACCGCGAGCTTCCTCCCAACACGATCACGCGCACTGCCGTCAACACCACCATTGCTGACCTGCTCCGCAGCCCCTTCCGCATCAGCCCTCCCGGAGTCACCTCCATCCAGCGTGACTTCCAGCCCCCCACGGTTTACAACTGGAGCTTCGGCATCCAGCAGAACGTCGGCTACGGTGCCGTTCTCGATGTCGCCTATGTCGGCAACGTCGGCCGCCACCTCATGCAGCGCCGCAGCTTCAACGCCCTGCCCTACGGCACTCGCTTCCTGCCCAGCAGCATCGATTCCACCACCGGCTCGCCGCTGCCTGACAACTTCCTCCGCCCGCTGCCCGGTTACGCCGACATTCAGTACATCGAACTCGCCGGCACCTCCAACTATCACTCGCTCCAGACCCAGATCAACAAGCGCTTCAGCAAGGGTCTCCAGTTTGGCCTGGCTCACACCTGGTCCAAGGCCATGACCATCGTCAACGGCAACGGTGACTCGGTCAATCCTTACCTGGATTACCGCATGCGCAACTATGGCAAGGCCAGCTTCGACCGTACGCACAACCTCATCATCAACTACGTCTACGACATCCCCAAGCTTTCCACCCTCGCTGGGGGAAACAAAGTCGTCAAGAGCGTCTTTGACAACTGGCAACTCTCCGGCCTCACCTCGATGACCTCAGGCCAGCCACTCGGTATCGGCTACTCCCTGGTCAGCGGCGCAGACCTTCTCGGCGCCTCCGGTGCCGGCATCGACAGCCGCGTCAACATGCTGAGCAATCCTGTACTTCCCAAGAGCGAACGCACAGAACTCCGTCACTTCGACACCAATGCCTTCGCTCCGCCCACCCGAGCCGAATTTGGCATCGGCAACGCCCCCAAAGACGTCCTCCGCGGACCCGGCCTCCAGGTCTGGGATCTCACCGTAATCAAGAACATCCCGGTTGGCAAGGGAGACTCCAAGCGCTTGCAGTTGCGCTTCGAGTTCTACAACCTCTTCAACCACACCAACTTCACTGGTGTCGACACAACAGCCCGTTTCGATGCCCAGAACCGTCAGGTCTCTGGCACCTTCGGGCAGTACACCGGCAGCCTCGACGCCCGCCGCGTAGTCCTCGGCGCGAAGTTCTACTTCTAACCAATAACCCTCAACAAAAAAAGAAGAGCCCCGCCCCACAGCGGGGCTTTTCTTTTTCGCGTATCATTCAAAAACCAAATCTGGCGAATCCCTCGCCCTAGCCCCACCTCTCCAAGTCCTCGACCTCGGCTGCGGCGACGGCACCACCGCCCTCCCGCTAGCCCAACAAGGCCACAACGTCCTCGGCATCGACATCGCAACCAACCTCGTCGAAGCAGGCAATCAGCGAGCCGCCGCCGCAAACCTCACAAACCTGAAATTCCAGCAAGGCGACGCCTGCCTGCTCGAAGGCATCCCCAATGACGCCTTTGACCTTTCCCTCACAATCTTCG
The DNA here is from genome assembly GCA_044376335.1 of Bryobacter sp. Taxonomy (GTDB): domain Bacteria; phylum Acidobacteriota; class Terriglobia; order Bryobacterales; family Bryobacteraceae; genus Bryobacter. Next base: position 2,631 of record JBIPMY010000248.1, on the reverse strand, counting down.
GCGCAATGTTCGCCCCCAAGCCCTTCGACGTAGCCAAAGAACTCGTCCGCGTCACCAAACCCGGCGGCAAGATCGTCATGGGCAACTGGATCCCCAACGACCCAACATCCTTCGTCTCCCAACTCCTGCGCATCAGCTCGCACTACACCCCGCCCCCACCAGAAGGCTTCATCAGCCCCATGACCTGGGGCGTCAACGCCAACGTAATCGAACGCTTCACCGCAGCCGGCATCCCTCCCGAAAACATCACAATGGAAAAAGACACCTTCCATTTCCAGTCGCAAGCGCATAGCCCCGAACAATTCATCGACCTCTTCACCCGCTTCTACGGCCCCACCATGAACGCTGTCGATGCCGCAGAAAAGAACGGCAAAAAGGCAGAACTCCTGGCCGAACTCCTCGATCTCGCAAAGGCCGAGAACCAGGGCACCAACGGTGCAACCTCAATCCCGGCCACCTTCCTGCGAGTTACTGTATTGCGATAGTCATAGGAACCACGCCTGGAACCTTGAACTTCACCAGATACCCATCAAACAGCGGTTGCTTGGTGTAATGATCAGGTTACATAGAACTTTCTCATCCCCACATCATGGCTTCCTCATCGATCCGGCAGGTGATTACAAAGCATAATCCCTCCATGGCTCCAACAATCATGAGCCGAAAGAGGAAAACACCAAATGAGTCAGCTATTCTTTGCAGCTTTGTTAACGTTTGCGCTTCAGGCGCAGACAATTTATGTAGACGATAACGGTTCGGCCAATGGGAATGGCAGCAGCCAGTCTCCTTTCAACAACATCCCTGCCGCCGTCGCGCTTGCCAACACCTTAGGTTCCCGACCTACCATCCGAATACAACCGGGTGTTTATCCGATTGCATCCACAATTCGAATTGAAAAGAGCATCGAACTGCGAGGTTCCAACGAGATGCAGGTCGACTCGCAAGGTTGGCCCTTACGCAACGTGACCGCCGGCACAGAGGCAATACTCGTCGGCACCGCAGCTTTGGGCAATAACCCAATGATTGTGTTCAGCAAGCCTGGACAAGTGATCACCAACATAGACGTTCGCGACCTGAGTTTTGAAGCCGCCCCAGGCGCTGGGAGCATTATGGAATTTGCCAGAGTCCAGGATTTTGAAGTAAGGAATAGTATATTTGTTGGCTCCACGCAGAGCCTTGTTCCAGGCGCTCCAGGACTTCAAACTTTCGCCTCAACAGGCACCATCCGTGACAATTTTATGAGCGGTCTTCTGGGCGGAGCATTTATTCATGGTGGCTACCCCGCTTCGCCAGCCGAAGTGATATTCGAGCGGAACCGCGTAGTTCGCGGGCGAGTGGGCGTTTTCTTGGTTGGCACTAGCGATGGGATCACTGACCCCGGCAACTTCCTATCATCAACCGTTAAAAATAACGACATCAGCGATAACAACTCAGGTAACAATAGTGCCGGACTAAGAATCATCATCAAAGGAAACGAAGCCCTTCCCGGATACGGCAGCACAGGCCTCTCGTCGAGCACAATACAAGCAACAGTTCAGAACAACCGGCTGGTCGGAAACACAACCGGCATTTCCATTGATGCCGGATTTGTCACCCGCCTGCTACCGCCCTTTTCCTCAAACACCTGTGACACACGTACATTTAGCGGAATGCTGGCTCTAAATCTTCGAGACAATACGCTCACCGGTAACACGAGACCGGCCGTGCTTTCCTTTACGCAATTGCAAGTGACATTGGGACTGGGTCAGCTAGCAAGGTTGCAATACCTCCACAACGCCGAATACCGAATAGAAGATCGGGATTACGTGCTGGCTGGCCAACTATTGGATCACCCGGCCACGGATCCTTTCTTAGGTGGCCCCTGTGCCAGTGATATTGCTCGCGAGCCCCTGGTTAACGCTCTTTGGATCAATGGTTTGTTGATACCGAATACAGCTCCATAAGTGGTAAAGGCGATTCGACTGCCAGGGCGTCAATCGCCCTGGCCCTTCAATCTCGGTCACCGTCCAAACAGAGTCACTGCATGGAAATCGTCACCGGCACACCCCAAATCCATGCCGAACTCACCCGCACCTGCACACTCCCCCGAGCCAGCCCGTCTGGAACCTTGAAGTTCACCTGATACCCATCCACCGCTCCCGGAAATCCAACTGCCGAAATCACCTCTGCTGCCCTTCCCCCCACCGTCACCTGCACCGGCGAACTCACCGCCGCCAACGGCGATTGGGCAAAAGCCGCTCCAGGCTCAACACCAGGCCGCGTCGGCCCAAGCCCGCTAGCGAAAACAGACAGGATCTCGCCAGCCACCGCCGGCGCAGCCGCCGTCACTTGCTTAAAGTCGGCATGAGTAATCGCCGGCAGCCCATTCGCGGTAAGAACCTGCGGATAACTCATCGGGTGTATCGAAAGATAAAACCGCTTCTTACCGCCCCCGTTGATCCTTCGCCGGCTCGGGTCTTCAGACGAGGAGGCAAGCCGACCGGCAACCGTATTCACAAGTCCCGCCTGACCTCGCACACCCTGAAAGACTCCGGTCCCACCAACAATCGAGTACTCCCCAACTACGGCACCAGCAGGACTCCCCGGTGGAAGCTGCCCATGCGGACCACTGCAATAGATCGTCCCAACATAGGC
>JBIPMY010000676.1:0-2673 GCA_044376335.1 Bryobacter sp. | reverse complement strand
CGTTCGACTTCTGAACCAGGATAGTTCGGTCAATCGCCAGACTACAACCGCCGCCAATGGCAGCTTCCGCTTCGACAACCTTCCACTGGCAACCTATGGTCTGGATGCTTTGGATTCGCGCTCCAGGGTTCGCGCCAGAATTACCGGGATTGCCTTCAATACCGCGGGAGAAGGCCTCGTCCGGAACCTCTCGTTCAACGGCGCAGCCAGTGTCAGCGGCCGCGTATTGAACCCCGACGCCACGATTGCCCCTGGAGTGCCAGTAACGATTCGGAGCTTGAATGCGCTCACTGGTGGCACGCAGTCCATTGCCACCGACAACCAGGGCCGATACAGCTTCACGGAAGTACCGATCGGCGACTTTACCGTGACTGCCATAGACGAGTCTCGCCGGCTATCGGGCGAAGCCAACGGCACCATTCTTCAGAACAATCAGCCTGCAGCCCTCGATATCCAACTCGTCGATAACCTGATCACGCTTCCTGTGTCGCGTTACGACGCCAACAACTTGCACTACGCAATCCAGGGCAATGGTAGCCTGCTGGACTCCATTTATGAAGTTTTCGATGGCGACGATGTCACTCGCGGCGGCCTTTTGCTGAAGGTAACAGCTGGTGCTGTAACTGCGGACTTTACCGGCGGAACCCAGGGCGGCCGCGAGGAAAATGGCCGCGAGATTTCCGTCAATCAAAACAATGTCGCTGGCCTGAACATAACCCGTAAGGTTTATGTGCCTCGTGAGGGGTACTTTGCTCGCTATGTGGAATTTCTCACAAACCCTACCAACGCCGCCATCAATGCCAGCCTTTCGCTGACCTCGAACTTGCAGACTCAAGCCAGCGCCTCCGCGATCTACTCGACATCAAGCGGAGACAATGTTCTCAGCGTGGCTTCCGCCTCTACCGCCGACCGTTGGTTCACCACCGACGATAATCGGGAACGGGATCCCGTGGCGATCAATTGCGGCTGGTTCTGCTCATCGGGCGAAACACCACCAGTGGCGTTTTTGTTTGACGGACCCGGTGCTTCCAGCCGCGTTGCCAATGCTTCCCTTACGGCCAAAACAGGCAATTGGGCTGAGGTCAAATATGGTTGGGAAAATATTAGTATCCCCGCGAATTCCACCGTGGCCGTCATGCATTTCGTGGCGATTCAGGTGAATCGAGCTGGAGCCAGGGCGGCCGCCGAACGGCTGGAGCAGCTTCCGCCAGAAGCTTTGGTTGGTCTCAGCACCTCTGAATTGACTCAGATTCGAAACTTTGTAATTCCGAATGGCGGCGTCAGCGCATTGGCACCGCTACCAGCTCTCACCGGTAGTGTTACTGGTGCGGTTTACGAATACGACGGCACAACCCGAACAGCCGCCACGGTGGTGACGGGCCGCAGCGGCAATCCGCTCTTCGCCCGCACCAGCCAACTAACTACAGATGGAATCTACACGCTTCAGGGCGTGCTTACGGACGATGGCACTTCTCTAGCCGTTCCCGCGGATTCCTATCAGCTCTTCGCCACTCACCCATTGACTGGGGTTGCGGCCCCGTCAACGATCGCTTCTTTCGATCAGGGCCAGCTATCGGCCGCGAAAAACATCGTGTTCACCAACACTGGCGCTGTAAACGGAACAATATCTCGCGCGGTTGGCGGGGCTGCCGCCGGAGCCACGATTTCGATATCGGGCACCGGTTTGAACGGCATTAAGAACGTAACATCCGGGCTCGATGGCGGGTTCCGATTCACTGGAGTACCCGCAGGGACCTTGAGTCTCAATGCGAGCTTCCCTCACCCGCAGGGTACTGCTCTGACAACTCCTGCACCAGTCCCGGTAACGATAGCTGCTGGAGCCGTTACCACTTCAAACCTTTCCATCGAACCGGTGGGAACGGTTGTGGGCACAGTTCGCAATGCCGCCGGACAGCCAACCTCAGGCGTTACTATAAACTTTAGCCGAATCGGCTTCACTCGTAGTACCACCACAGGCGCGGATGGTCGCTACGAGTTGGGCGATTTGCGCTTGGGAGTCTCAACGATCTCCGCTGTTGATCCCGCCACGGGTGTGAGCTCAAGTGCCGTAGTTACCGTGGCTGCGAATCGATCCTCGACTCAGGACTTCTCGTTGATCGGAAGCGGCACTGTGCAGTACACGCTGACATTTGCCAATGCAGCAGTTGCGGCAAACGTAGCAGTACAGATTACCGAAGCCGGTCGAGATGGCTTAACAAGAAACGCAGGTACCACCGACGGCGCAGGAAAGCTTACGATCTCGAATGTCACCGTTGGAACCTTTACTGTGTTGGCCCGCCACCCTTCCAATACGAGTCTTTCAGTCAGTTCAAACGGTGCCATCCAAACGAACGGTCAAAGCGTTTCGGTCAGTGGGGTATTGCCGCCCACAGGAACCATTCAAGGCAATGTAACGGACTCGAAAGGCGTCGCAATTTCCAGCCTTACCATTCGGGTGACCGATCCGACATTTGGCGAACGCACAGGAGTGACGGATTCGGCGGGTAACTACTCTGTACCCTTCGTCCCCGCAGGCCGGCCTCTACGAGTCTGGGCCTACCGCCCCGGATCGACCTATGTCTACGCTGAGCAACTAGATCGGACAGTAGCTGCAGACGGGCAAACTTTAACCGTGAATCTGCGGATGCCTGGAGACACTTCAAAGCTGCGTGT
>JBIPMY010000022.1:0-27783 GCA_044376335.1 Bryobacter sp. | reverse complement strand
CGCCGGATCGCATAGCTCTCAAGAATCGAGCCTCCCGTAATCATCACAATAATGATCAGCGCCACCAGATACTGCCCCGTCACAATACCAGTGAGAATCGACACGGCAGCAATCAGATCTGTAGACCAGTTACCGTCCAGCAGTTCCTTGCCGATCCTGTGCAATACCGGAATCGCGGCAACAATCGTAATCGAGAGGTAGATCAGCTCTTTATCCACGGCGCTACAGTAAGAGTACATGGTAGGCATGCTCACCAAGCGTTATGAGCGGGACGGATTGGCCCTCGACGCCATCCTCTACCCGCCTCCAGGAATTCATGTGGACCTCGGCGGCCGCAAGCTGCACGTGCAAAAGCAAGGCAGCACCGGGCCGCCAGTGATCCTCGAAGCGGGCATCGCCGCCTCCAGTCTGAGCTGGCGTCTGGTGGACAAAGAGATCGCCCAATTCGCGACTGTTTACTCCTATGACCGCGCAGGCTTCGGCTGGTCTCCCTACAGCAACCGGCCCAAGGTAGCCAGAGACCTGATCGAAGAAATGCGGCTGGCCCTCAAGCTCGCCGGTGCCCCCACCCCGCGAATCGTCGTCGGCCACAGCTTTGGCGGCATGATGATGCGCATGTACGCAGCCATGTATCCGGAAGAAGTATCGGGTGTGGTGCTCGTTGATGCTCTGCCGCCCGAGGAATGGTTCCCGCTCGACGCACGCCGCACACAGACGCTACGCCGAGCCGTACAACTCACCAATCGCGGCGCCTGGCTTGCGCAACACGGTATCGTCCGCTTCGCACTACGCTCGCTCGAAGGCGGCAATCAAACCATTCCAAAACTCTTCAGCTTCCTCAGCGGCGCAGGCAGCGTCGGCGTAACGCAGCGCCTCACCGGGCAGATCCAGAAGTTCTCAACTGAGGTACAAGGCCAGATCCGCGCGCACTGGTCTCGCACCTCATCCTTCGTCACGATGGCCGAATACTTGGGGGAGTTGCCCGCCTCCTGCGCACAGGCACTGGTGTGCCCCGGTCTGGGTGACATCCCTCTGATTGTCCTGTCCGCTGAAAAAGGCAATCCGGGCCATCAGGGCCGACAGGCCAAACTTGCCAAACTCTCCACCCGCGGCGATTTCAGGATGATCCCCGGCAGCACACACTGGATCATGCTCGACCAGCCAGACGCAGTTATCGAAGCGGTGCGCGATCTTGTACCCTAGTAAGTTATGCGATTTGTTTCAACGCTATTGCTGAGCCTTGTGCTCGGGGGATCTGCTTTCGCCCAGAAGAGAACTGTAGACATGTGGCCAGGGGCTCAATATGACCCCGCAGTGCCCACCATCAAGAAGGTGCTCGGCTACGAACCCGGCGAACGCATCGCCCCGCATGCCCACCTCATGAAGTACTTTGAAGCCCTCGCCGCAGCACAGCCCAACCGCGTCAAACTGATCGAATACACCAAGAGTTGGGAAGGCCGCAAGCTCATCATCGCCGTCGTGGGCAACGAAGCCAACATCAAGCGGCTGCCGGAGATTCAAGCCGGCATGAAGAAACTAGCCGACCCCCGCAAGACCAGCGACGCTGACGCCCAAAAGCTGATCGGCAACCTGCCGGCGCTGGTGATGCTGGCCTACAACGTACACGGCAACGAAATCTCAGGCTCTGATGCCGCGATGGAAACCGCCTATCATCTCCTCGCCGCCAAGGGCGACAAGAGCGTCGATTCGATCCTCGCCAACACGCTCATCATGATCGACCCGACGCAGAACCCCGATGGCCGCGATCGCTTCGTCCACAACTTTGAAGTCGCTGAAGGTCTTGAACCCGTCGCCAACCCGCTAGCAGCCGAACACGCCGAACCCTGGCCCGGCGGCCGCACCAACCACTACATGTTCGACATGAACCGCGACTGGTTTGCAATGACGCAGCCTGAAACCCGCGGCCGCATCAAGACGCTGCTTGACTGGTACCCGCTCGTCTTTGTCGACCTGCACGAAATGGGCGGCGACTCCACCTACTATTTCGCCCCTGAAGCCGTCCCCTACAACCCGCACATCGTCAAGAACCAGCGTGAAGCCCTCTACTGGTTTGGCAAGAACAACGCGAAGTATTTCGACCAGTTCGGCTTCCGCTATTTCACCCGCGAAGTCTTCGACGCCTTCTACCCCGGCTACGGCGCAAGCTGGCCGATTTACTACGGCTCGATTGCCATGACCTATGAAAACGCGAGCGCCCGCGGCCTGCTGTGGGAGAAGAGCGATGGCACCACCTTCAGCTTTGCCCAGAGCGTGCAGAAGCACTTTGTGGCCAGCGTCGCCACCTGCGAAACCGCAGCATCCAACCGCAAGGCGCTGCTTGAGAATTTCTGGAATTACCGCAAGACCGCCATCGAAGAAGGCAAGACTGAAACGAACAAAGAATATGTTCTTCTGCGCAAAGGCGACACAACCGCAGCCGACAAGCTGGCTGAGATCCTGGCCGCTCAAGGCATCGAAGTACGCAAGTCCAAAGACGCCTTCATGGTGGAAGGCTCACAAGCCCCAGCAGGCTCCTATCTGATCAGCGCTGCTCAACCGATGAAGCGCATGATCCGCACCCTGCTTGATCAGGACACCAAGATGGAAGAAGACTTCCTCAAGGAACAGGAGCGCCGCCGCAAGAAGAAGCAGCGTGATGAAATTTACGACGTCACTGGCTGGAGCCTCCCTGTACAGTTCAACGTACAGCAGGTGATCTCCAAGGCCGCCCTCACCGTACCGGGCGACATGGTGGTTGCCGGCAAGATGCCTGAAGGCAAGATCATCGGTGGCAAGGCTAGCGTCGCTTACCTCGTACCCTGGGGCACACAGGCCAGCACGAAGTTTCTCGCTGAAGCCTTCAAGGCCAATCTCAAAGTATTGAGTGCGGGCAAAGCCTTCACGCAGGAAACCCGCAAGTATCCTAACGGTACGCTCATCATCCAGGTTAAAGAAAATGCCGATACGATCCACGACACAGTCGCCAAGATCGCCGTCATGAGCGGCGCGGAAGTCATCGCAGCCAATTCAAGCTGGGTCGACGAAGGCCCGAACTATGGCTCAAACAACACTGTGAGCCTGAAGCGGCCGAACGTCGCTATTGTTTGGGATTCGCCGATGGCCGCACAAAGCACTGGTGCTGCCGCATTCGTGCTTGAGCGTCAGTACGGCTACCCCGTCACCCGCCTGCGTGTGCGCAGTCTTGGCCAGGTAGACCTGAGCAAGTTTCAGGTATTGATCGTTGCCGAAGCCCAAGGCAGCCTCGCGGGAGAACTCGGCCGCGGCATTGCCCGCATCAAGGATTGGGTTGCCGGCGGTGGCGTAATCATCGGCCTCGGCAACGGCACAGGCTTCCTCGCCAGTGGCGCGGTAGGCTTGCTGCCCTTGCAGCAGGAATTGCTCGCTAAAGAAGGCGGCTCGGCTGGCTCTGGCCCAGTGGCTGAAGCAGGCGGACGACGCACTGCCACCGGCACCGCACCTCCTCCGGCAGCCTCAGCGGGCAGCGGCGATGGAGGCCCCATTGCAGGCAAGATCTTCACCAAAGAAGAAGACTACCTGAAGGCCATCCAGAGCGACCGCGAAATGCCCGACGACGTTGCAGGCGTCCTTTGCAAGGCAAAGGTGGACACCGAGTCCTGGATCGGCGCTGGCTCTCAGGAATACGTGAACGCCCTCGTCAACGGACGCTCCATTTATGCCCCGGTGAAGATTGATCGTGGCATCAATGCTGCTGTTTTTGCCGGGCCGAACGACCTGCTCCAGAGCGGCTACATGTGGGAAGAAAACAAGAAGCAGTTGGCCTACAAGCCGCTGGTTGTTGTCACCCGCGAAGGCCGTGGCCTGGTAGTGGGATTCACCGCAGACCCCAACTATCGTGGTTACATCGACGGCATGAACCTGCTCTTCCTCAACGCAGTACTACGCGGACCTGGCGTAGCGCGCTAAGGCAGACCGCTTAGAGGCGAAGAAAGACCACAAATTATTTCTCAAAACCCGCCCGGGGCGGACGATCTCTAGACCAGTCCTATGAATCGTCTTTCAGCATTGCCCAGGGCGGGTTTCGCCTTGTGATGCAAGACTGGCCCCAGCCGCATTCACTGGAGCTCTAAGGCTGCTAAAGAGAAGCGGCTCGATCGAATTTACGGTGCCTGACGGAGAGGTAGGCACCGTGGGCGTGTCATTCAAACGCATGCCCCAATTCAAACTGACTGAGCCCGTTCTGGTCTTTTTAGAAGAAGACAGCACGGGCTCACCAGTTGCATCTGCAAAATTCGAATGGAAGCAAGCTCCCACTGAAACGCCGATCACTAAATCAGGTGGCCCAGCTTCTCACGCTTAACTGCCAGATAGTCCTTTGAGTGCACGCTGTCGGGGGCAATGGTCGGCACTCGCTCCGCCACACGCACTCCTGCCGCCTCCAGAGCAGCAATCTTATCGGGGTTGTTCGACATCAGTCGAACAGCCTCGATTCCAAAATATTTACAAATTGCCCCTGGCAAGCGATAGTCCCGCGAATCAATCGCCAGCCCCAGCGCTTCGTTGGCCTCAACCGTATCTGCCCCTTCGTCCTGCAACTGATAAGCCCGCAGCTTGTTGATGATGCCGATGCCACGGCCTTCTTTCATCTCATAAATCACCAGGCCGCGGCCCAGCTTTCCAATCGCAGCCAGTGCCATCTCCAGTTGCTGCCGGCAGTCACAACGCAAGCTGTGAAACACATCTCCGGTGAGGCACTGCGAATGGATCCGCAACACAGGCGGCGGGCCCGATTTCAGATCGCCAATCACAACGGCAACTGCTTCTTCGCGTTCACCTTCGTGAACCCACTCAAAGCCGTGAATACGAAACTGACCAAACTCTGAGGGGAAATCCGCTTCGGCGGCGTGAACTAGATCCATAATAGTGGGGACAATAACCATTATGGTCGAACCGGCCTTTGTCCTGCTGTTATTCAATTTGGGAGTGGCCGCATCGCTCGCCTCCATCCTCTCGCGACTCCCCGCTTTTCAGCGGATGTTGCTGCAGGAAGAGCGGTCGGTAACCCAGCGTCTTGAGATGTCGCTCGCCTTCGGTACTATCTTCGGTGCCGGTGCGGCAGCGCGTGTTTTCACCGGCGCATACCAGGCCGCCGACCTCACCGTTGCCGGGGCTTATCTCGCCGGCCTGCTCGGCGGCTACGTCACCGGGATGGTGAGCGGCATTCTGATGAGTCTTCCGGCGATGTTTGCCAACGAGCTCCTCGCGATGCCCCTTTACGCTGGCATTGGCGTTCTGGGCGGCCTCATCCGAGACTGTGCCCCAACAACGGAAGAGATCTGGCGCTATTCACCGGTCTTTGATCTTCTCGGTTCCTGGCAGATATTCAAAAAGCGCACACAAGCCACCTTAATCGGCTACCGCATCCTCATCACGGTTGGCCTGCTCTTTGCCGAAGGCCTGCGCCTCACTGGCCAGTTCATGTTCCGCTCGGCCTCTATCTTCAGCCCGATCCGGATCGACACAGAGCCCCTGATGCCATGGATCGGTGCCCTCTTCGGCACCTCCGTTATGTGTGCCTTTCTGCCCCTCAAGATCTGGAATACAACCCGCATGGAGCGCAAGCTCTCCCTCCAGCAGCGTCTCATCGCAGAAGCCCGCCTCGCTGCCCTCACCAGCCAGATCAATCCCCACTTCCTCTTCAATACGCTCAACAGTGTCTCAACCCTCATCCGGATTGATCCAGACCGTGCACGCGCCATGGTCTACAAGCTCTCCAACGTCCTGCGCCGGGCCATGAAAAATACCGATAACTTCAGCCCTCTGCGGGACGAGCTGGCTTTCATCGACGACTATCTCGCCATCGAGGTGGTGCGCTTCGGCGAAAAGCTCCGCTTCTCAAGAGACATCGTCCCCGAGGCCCTCAACCTTCCCGTGCCTTCCATGGTGCTGCAGCCGCTGATCGAAAACTCGATCAAGCACGGCCTTGCAGGGAAGCTTGAGGGAGGTACCATCTGGCTTCGGGCAAGAATGAGCGAAAGCGGCAAACTGATTTTGGTTGTCGAGGATGATGGCGAGGGCATCCCGGAAGAAAAAATGGAAGACCTCTTCGGTGCCTCAAGTGGCATCGGCGTATCCAACGTGAAGGAACGGCTCGAAGTTCTATTCGGCGAAAACTATCGCATGTCCGTCGACAGCAAGCTTGGCCAGGGCACCCGTACCGAAATCGAAATACCCACCACCCGCCCCTAGCGAGGAGCCATGCGAAGCGCGCCATCAAGGCGCACTACTTCACCATTGAGCATCCGGTTCTGAATCATGTGCAGTGCCAGGCTGGCAAACTCGGTTGGGTCACCCAACCTCGAAGGAAAGGGAATCGTAGCCGCCAGTTGCTTCATCGCTTCTTCAGGAAGCCCGGCCAGCAAAGGCGTTCGAAAGAGTCCTGGCGCAATCGACAAAACCCGAATCCCAAAGCGGGCAAATTCACGAGCGAGTGGCAATGTCATCGAAGCCACCGCTCCTTTTGAAGCAGCGTAAGCCGCCTGGCCAATCTGCCCATCGAAGGCGGCCACAGAACTGGTTAGGATAATCACGCCACGCTCGCCATCGGGCCCAGGCTCGTTCTTCGACATCAGCGACGCAGCAAGCCTCGCCACGTTGAATGTACCTGTCACGTTGATATTCATCACGCGGGTAAAGCGATCGAGATCAAGCGGACCTTCTTTGCCTAGAGCACGCTCAGCTGTAGCAACGCCTGCGCAGTGAATCACCATGTCGAGACGCTCACCCTCATCGAGAGCGGCAAGAACATCGCCTTCATCACAAACATCGGTGCGGCAGAATTGCGTTAAAGGGCCAAGTTCATCCGCGAGCGCCTGACCTCGCGCCTCATTCAAATCGGCAATCGTTACCGAAGCCTGGGCCGCCACCAGCGCGCGTACGCAAGCTTCGCCCAGACCGGAAGCGCCTCCGGTTACCAGGGCGGTTCTTCCGGCGAGAATCATTTAGTGACCCTCAGCCTCTAGGAAGCGTTCTGCTTCAATCGCAGCCATGCAGCCGGCTCCGGCCGCAGTGATGGCCTGACGGTATTGGCGGTCCTGCACATCGCCGGCGTGGAAGACGGCCGTGATGTTTGTCCTCGCCCCGCCATGCGACACGATGTAGCCTTCTTCGTCGAGATCCAGTTGCCCGACAAAGGGCTTCGTGTTCGGAATGTGACCAATGGCAACAAAGAAGCCGTCGACAGCTTCTTCCCATGTCTCGCCCGTCTTCAAATTCCTCATCTTTGCCGCAGAAACAACTCCGGTTTCATTGGCCACAACTTCATCCACTACGGTGTTCAAGATCATCTTGATCTTCGGATTGGCCTGGGCACGGTCAATCATGATCTTGGAGCCACGAAACTCTTCCCGGCGATGCACCAGCATCACTTCTGAGAAGCGAGTGAGGAAGTTCGCTTCTTCAAGCGCACTGTCACCACCACCAACAACCATGATCTTCAAGCCGCGATAGAAGAACCCGTCACAAGTGGCACACGAGCTCACGCCCTTGCCAATCAGATTCTGCTCGCCCGGAATCCCCAGCCAACGCGCACTGGCACCGGTGGCCACAATCAGCGTCGATGTCTCGATCCATTCTCCGTCTACCTTCAATCGAAAGGGGCGCTTGGAAAGGTCTGCTTCTTCTACCCACCCATATCGATACTCGGCCCCAAATCGCTCGGCTTGCAGCTTCATGTTCTCCACCAGTTGCGGACCCATGATGCCTTCCGGGAAGCCAGGAAAGTTCTCCACCTCAGAGGTGATTGACAACTGCCCGCCTGGCTCTTTGCCCATCAGCACGAGAGGCTTCAGTCCAGCCCGCGCCGTATAAATCGCTGCGGTATTTCCCGCGCAGCCGGAACCGAGAATCACTACGTTATGCATATAGACGAAAGAAGGGCCACCCGGGAAGATCCCTGCAGCCCTGCCTACAGTTTACAACTTCAATCTGATTAGTTACGATGCCGTGCGCGGAAAAGAATTGCACCGAGGCCACACGAAAGCATCAGCCACGTCGACGGCTCAGGAATTGCAGCATCCAATAGATCGTTGCCGCATGTGGAGCCGGTGAAGTACGGGGTAAGCGTTCCGTCGGAGATTCCTGCCAGAAACAGATACCACGCTGAACCTTCGATCGGTGCCCCGTTCATGTTCAATGTCACCGTGTATTCAGCCTGATTGCACCCATTGTTGCTATCTGTGCACAAGCCATTAAAGGTGATCTGGGTGGTGCCGGTTTGCAAGGCAACTGGGTTGGGCGATGAACTGGTCAACCAGACGGTACGGCCATTGCCAAACAGCGACGGATTCGTTCCGTTGGTCAAAAACTGAGTCGAGCTTAGGGTTTGAATCCCGTTTGCAATTTGATAAAGGTCGCCATCGTCAAAGACCCCGATGCCAACAGACTTTCCATTGATGTTCCCGGGCCCCCCGTGATCCACAAGCGGGATGCCATAACGAATGACACCGCTCTTCTTGAAGAACAAATCCGCGGCGTACAACATCGAGCTGACACCATTGGAGTTGAAAGAATACGGGTTGATGGTGGAGAGATTTCCAATCGCTGGCGTTTCACCGCCATAATTGAATTTCAATACGGCCTGAAATTGACCCGTAAAGCCATTCGCATCCTTGACCGCATCCACAGTCACACCCTGGATCATGAAATTCTCTCGTTTGCCAACCAGATATGGGTCGAGACCCGAGTACCAGGCGTTGTTGTTATAGGTCAACGGAACAGCCGACATCGTCGAAACTAAAACACTGCAGAGAATGAGAAGGCGATTCATAGGAATAATGACTACTCTCTAGTTCTACCTGAGAATCACCCTCAGCGAAACACCTTAGGAAAAACTATACCGAATAGAAAAGTACTATGAATACCAGCGGACCGTCACATAAGCGAGGTAACCGCACACATAGGCCAGAATTCCCATATAGCTAAACTGCAAAATGGGCCACTTCCAGCCGCCCGTCTCGCGCCTGACAACGGCGATGGTTGAGATGCACTGAAGCGCAAAGGCAAAGAAGATCAGCAGTGCCACGGCGGAAGCCATGTTGAGGTCCTGTTGCAGCGCTTTCTGAAGCCCCAGTTCGTCTTCTCCGCCCTGGATGCCGTAGAGTGTGCCAAGAGTTCCAACGATCACTTCGCGGGCTGCCAGCGAGCTGATAAGACCAACGCCAATCTTCCAGTTAAACCCGAGCGGTGCAATTGCCGGCTCAATCAACTTGCCCAACTGCCCGGCGTAGCTTTGCTCGATCGGCGGGACAACTCCGTTCTCAAGCGGCAAATGCGCCATCGTCCAAAGCAGGATCATGGTGAGCAGGATCGTGGTGGAGGCACGCTTGAGAAAAACCTTGGCCCGATCCACCAGGCGATAAAGAATGCTACTGAGACGGGGCACCCGATAGGGGGGCAATTCCAAAATGAAGGGAACCTTTTCAGACCGGAAGATCGTGCTCTTGAGCAGACGCGCCGTCGAAGCTGCCGCAACAAAACCGAGCACATACAGCCCAAGCATCATCGCCGCACGACTTCCAAAAAATGGCCCAAGAATCTGCCGGTCTGGAATGAAAGCAGCAATCAGCATCGTATAAACCGGGAGGCGTGCCGAACACGTCATTAGCGGCGTCACCAGAATCGTCGCAATCCGGTCCCGTTTGTTTTCGATCGTACGGGTGGAGAGAATCGCTGGAATCGCACACGCGTAGCCGCTCAGAAGAGGAATAAAGCTCTTGCCCTGAAGACCCACCTTCGCCATCGTGCGGTCTGCAATCACGGCTGCGCGGGCAAGGTACCCAGAATCCTCAAGCACCGCAATAAACGCAAACAAAATCAGGATCTGCGGCAAAAACACGATCACACTGCCAACGCCGCTCCAAACACCTTCCACCAGAAGTGCACGCAGCCATGATTCTGGCAACGCAGATTCAATCCACTGGCCGCTGGTCTGAATGCCCAGCTGTACCAGGTCCTGAGCTGGCTTGGCAAAAGTAAAAATACTCTGAAAAACAGCCAGCACAACAAATAGAAAACTCAGCGGCCCCCAAACCGGGTGCAGCACAATCCTGTCGAGGCGATAAGTCCATTCCGGCGGAAGCGGTTGGTGGTACCCCGCCTGCGTCGTCATCTGCCCACTCCATTTGCGGCAACTCGGCAAGTTGTTCAGCACCGGCAGTTCGATTCGCTTCGGCTGCGGAATCGTCTTTGACAGGAAATTGCGCACAGCGTCCACACCACTGCCATGCACCGCACTTGCGAGGATTACCGGAGCTCCCAGTTCCTGAGCAAGTGCCTCGGGGTCAACGCTTCCGCCCCGGCGCTTCAAGTCGTCTGACATGTTTAAGATGATCAGCGTCGGCAAGCCCAAACTCAAAACCGGTGCGGCCAGCATCAGGTGCCTCGCCAGACTGGTCGAATCGAGAATCAACAGAATCGCATCGGGGCGAGGAAGATCCGGCATCTTCCCGTGCAAAACATTGTGTGTAACTTGCTCGTCTTCCGATCGCGGTTCGAGCGAATACACCCCGGGCAGATCCACCAGCGTCACTTCGCGGGTAAGATCCACTCGCGCAGTGCCGATATGTCTTTCAACAGTAACGCCAGGGTAGTTCGCTACTCTCTGCCTTAAGCCCGTCAAACGGTTGAATAATGTGGACTTCCCGGTATTTGGCGGGCCGATCAGCGCAACTAGCTTATGGCCAGCCGGGTTTATGATGGGAGTGGCGGTGGTTGAAGCGCCTGCGTGACAGGGATCCATAATTTATGGCTGCTCGTTTCGCACTAGGATGCTGAGGCATGTTTCTCGTCGCAGGGCAATTTCTGTTCCGTCTACTCGATAGACGGTTGGATCCCCTGCAGGGGCGACATGTGCGGCCTCAACCACGCAGCCGGGGATCATACCCATTTGCATTAAACGCAAGCTGATTTCAGCGGGAAGATCAAAGTGATCGAGGATCGCTTGATCGCCCACACGGAGCTGCGCCAAAGATTTTGCCGGGAGACTCACTTGTCAGTACAGCTAAAGTATATCTTGAATACCACCTCCAAACTGCGGTTCTACAACTGCTTGGCGATTTTGCTCTTTGCAACTCACCTGCAAGGACAGGTTCTGGACAATAACTTCCTGAATGGCCGCTATGGCTTCCGCCAGATCCTGGTATCTACAAATGCCAGTGGTCAGCCGATCGAAGCTCGCAGCCTGGTGGGCGTCCTCAGCTTCGATGGCAGAGGAAACTTCTCGTTTCAGGGCACCAGAAATACAGGCAATAATGCCCCGGCGAGCCTCAGCGGCGCCGGCTCTTATTCAGTAGCCTCCAACGGCTTTGTTGCCATGTCCAATCCCCTCGATTCCAACTCGACGCTCAACGCAAAGCTCGGCTCGGGGATTCTGCTCGGAAGCACGACGGATTCAGCGGGCAACATCTTTGATCTGATGGTTGCCGTTCCCCTGCCTTCCCTTCCCTCCTCCAACGCCACCTTCAACGGATCTTATGCCGGGGTATCGATTGAGTTCCCTACTGGTTTATTTTTCAACATCAAGAACAGCTTCCTGCGCTTCTCGGCCAATGGCCAGGGCAGCATCGGTTTGGTAAACACTTCTGGACAAACTGTTCAAACAGGCAAGCGGGTACAAACCCAGTCAATTGGCCCCAGCACCTACAGCATTGCCAACGATTCATCCGGCCAGTTAATCTTCCCCACTACCGCTCCCTTCCCTGCGGCCAACCAGCTTCTCCTCGGCGACAAACAGATTTTCCTCAGCCCAGGCGGAGAATTCATGATCGGCGGGTCCACCTCCCAGGGCGCTCACGATCTGATCTTTGCGATGAAGTCGGCCCCGCTTGGTGTCACCGCAAGAAGCTTTTCCGGTCTCTTTTTCGCCGCTGGCCTGAAGGTAGACCAATCCCGTCCTCAGTCTTTCAGTGGGGCGGTGAGCAGCCAGGGCACGGGCAAGGCAGTCTGGAGCCGCAGGGCAAGGCTTCCGGAAGGCAACGTCGACGCAACAGCGGTGAATGACTACAACCTTGCCACCGACGGAGTTGGCTCAATGCTCAGCAACCGCTTCGCAATTGGTAGCTCCAACAACGTCTTCATCGGTGCCGGGGTTTCCTTTGTAGATTCCGACAACTATGAAATTGTCATCGGCACCAAAACACGAGACCTTACGGGAACCGGCGTTTTCCTCAACCCTGCCGGTGTACTCAATGGGGCCAGCTTCGCGCCCGTTGGAAATCCGATCGCACCGGGTCAATTCATCAGTCTTTTCGGCACAGGCCTCGGCCCGGCAAATGCCCTTGTAGCACCCGGCGTTCCCTTTCCAACCACTCTTGGTGGCGTCTCAGTCACCGTTCAGGGCCGTCCAGCACCACTTTATTTTGTAAGCGCAAACCAGATCAGCGCACTCGTCCCGTTTGCCACCTCGGGTACTTCTGCCGACGTGGTTGTCCGTCTGGGGAATCAGGAATCCAACCGCGTCACTGTCCCGGTCAGCCGCAGTTCTCCCGGCATCTACACCACGTCCCAGAACGGGATCGGCTCTGGGGCCATCCTCAAAACTGATTTCACGATCGTTTCAGCAGCAAACGCACCACGCCGAGGAGACACCATCCTGATTTATCTCACCGGCCTCGGGGCCCTCAATCCGGCATTGAGCGACGGCGCAGCCGCATCCCCCACCGTCTTGAGCCGCGTCACAGACTCAGTCAATGTCTACATCGGCGGGCAGCGGGCCACCGTAAGCTTTGCTGGAGCAGCTCCGGGCTTTGCGGGCCTTTACCAGCTCAATGTCGTCATCCCTGCCTCAGCACCTATCGGCTCGGCGGTGCCCCTGGCTGTTGAAACCACCACCAGCTTCCACGACATGGTCGACTTGGCCATCCAGCCCTAAGCCAAAAGGAAAAGGGCAGCTCCCTTGGGGGCTGCCCTTAACTCGATCTCAAGCTAGTTTAACGTTTAGCTGAAGCTGGCGAGACCAGCGGCTTCGTCGTCAAACACTTCAAACACGGTGTAGAGTTTGGTGATCTGCAACAGATCCTGAACTCGCTTGGTCAAGCCCAACAGCTTCAGCTTGCCACCAGAATTCGAAGTGGTTGTAAAGCCACTCACCAATTCTCCGATCCCGGAGCTGTCGATGTAGGTAACTTCAGACAGGTTTAACAGAATCTTCTTGTCGCCCTTGGTTACCAGGTCCTTGATCGTATCGCGAAATGCGCTGGATCCTTCACCCAGTGTGATGCGGCCGGCCGCATCGATTACAGTCACATCGCCTACCTGGCGGGTGCTCATTGTTACGCTCACAGTTTTCTCCTTCGGAATAATAAAAAAATCAGGCTGCGCCGAGTCGCTTCACCATGCGGACGAGGGTTCCTTGGGGAACACGGGATTCATGTTCACATTCGTCCATAAATGCGCGCATCAGCAGCAATCCGCGGCCAGACTGCTTCAGGAGATTTTCCTGGGCCAGCGGATCAGGTACATCGTTATCTTTAAAGCCGTCGCCCTCGTCGCCTATTGAGACTACCAGAGTCCCGGGCGCAGCTTCGAGTTTGAGGTAAACCTTTTTCCGGGCGTTGTATTTGTTGCCGTGGGCAACCGCATTCACCATGCACTCGCGCACTGCCATCGAAATGGAGTTTTGGTCGTCTTCGTCGAAGCCAACCTTACGGGCAAGTTCCAGCGCAGTCTGGTCTGCGAGATCTACGCTATCGAGCGTAGACTCGAGATGAAGCTCCTGCGTTTGCTGTTCAAATGAAGCGGCCATACGTTCTGCCAGTATTGTAACCGGGATTAGGTCGAATGATTAGCTTGTCAGGCAACCCAAGCGCCTGTCAAGTGCAAGATTTTGCGCCGCCTACTCTTTTCAGCTCATTTTCCGGCTAACGGGTCCCCACCAGATCGATTACTTCGTGAAACACTTCATCCAGTTGCACAACTTCATGGCTCAGGGCCGCCGACATCTGCGAACCGGCTGAGGCGCGATTCGCTGCCTCTGCCGTGTAACCTGCCATGCTGCGCAAGGTGGTGGCTATCTCCTTGAGGCTTTCCGCCTGACGGTCAGACTCCACCTGAAGAGTCCCTGTACTCTCGGTAACTCTTTCGGTGGCCTCCAAGCCTTTGGCAAAGGCGTCCATCACCAGCGTAAGCTGGCCGGCGCCCTGGCTGGCTTTCTCCAGCGAATCTGTCACATGCCCACTAATTTGATGCGACGCATCAGCGGCTCTTTGCGCCAGCGCTCGCACTTCATCGGCAACAACGGCAAAACCCGCCCCCGCTTGTCCAGCTCGAGCTGCTTCGATTGATGCGTTCAGCGCAAGGATATTCGTCTGGAAGGCAATCGAGTCAAGCACCTTCATAATCTCTGCTACATTGCGGTTCGACACTTCGATTTCGCCCATGCGCGTTTCCAGCTCATGCACCACATTGCTCGACCCCACCATGTGCGTGTTCAGGTTGCGCATCTCACCGCTCACCAGCCGACACCGCTGAGACGACTCCACCACACCGCGACTCACAGAATCACTCGTCGCAGAAGTCTCGGCAATCGCTGCCGCTTGTTCTTGCTGGTTTGCAGCCATCGCAGAGCTCGATGAGGCCAATTCTTTCGAAACCTGATTCACCGTCTCAAGACTCGACGCAAGCCGACCCGTCAGCCGGCCCAGCAATGCACTGATAAAGCTGCTCAACCAAATGGCGATGATCACCAATACCCCAACCACCAGCGCTGTCAACCCTCCTACAATCCATTTCATTGTCGAAAAGAAGGCCTCAGCCTCGGCACGGCTGCTAGCCGCACTTTGCTCCAGCGAGTCGCTTAAGCTTTCCATCTTGCCTTCCAGCACCTTAAACCGCTGCTCAAAATCAGGCTTTCTGGCTTCGACTTCGGCTTTTGAGATAGCCCGCCCCTCCAGCACTCGCCTTGAAGATCGTGCATAGTGTTGCAACTCCTCCTCGGCCGCACCAATTAGGCTTCGCACACGTTCGCTTACCGGCAACGTCCCGTTCTCCTTCATCACGCGCGCCATGCGCCCAACGTGCTCATCCAGGGATTTCGATACTTCACTTGCATCAGCCCCCTCAGGCAGCAATTGCGATTCCAGCACATCGCTGCGGATCGCATCATGCATCATGTCGGCATCTGTTTGGTTACGGATCGCCTGCATGTACACCATAGCCTTCGACATCGCCGCCTGGCTTTCCCCTAAGGCCCAGCAAGCCAAAATGCCTAGAGCCAGCGTCAAAGCCGCGCCTGAGCCACTCAAAATCAATATTCTTGTCTTTAACGCAAACTGCTTCAGCATGCTATTGCTCCAATTCGAGATCACTAATCCAACATCCTTATCGGAGTCACTTCACAATTTTCAAAAAAAATTAAACATTACTAACAAACGATGGGTTCTACTCACGTCGGCAACTCCCAGGGCGATATGGATCTCAAATCAACAACCTGTTTGGAGAACACTTCATGCTTTTGGGATCCCCCATCGCACACGCCGGTATTTTGTGCGTTTTCGCCACTGCCATCCTTGCTCAAAGTCCTGAGGCTAAATCAATTCTGCCCAAAGCTCCAGCCCCGTTGGAGGATGAGGAAATGGTCACTGATCGTCCTGACTTCACCGAAAGTGCTGCAACGGTCCGCCCTCTTTGGTACCAACTCGAAACCGGCTTCGCCGTCACCTGGGAAACCAACCGTGAAGGAAGAGGCCGTTCTGTCACCTTTCCTTATCCCCTGATGCGTATGGGTCTTACCAAGCGGCTCGAATTTCGCTACTCAACCGACGGATATGCCCGCAATCGCTTCTTCAACAATGAAGGACAAAGCCTGAACCAGGGACACAGTGATCTTGAGGTAGGGATGAAGTATGTCGCCTGGTACGAGAGAAAATTCCTGCCCCAACTCGCTGTGATTGGCCAGCTCAGCGAACCCCTTGGAGCTACCGCTCTAACTAGCGGAACCTTGGACCCAAAGATGAAGCTGTGCTGGTCCAAGGATTTTGATGGAGGCTGGGGCCTCAGCGGAAATTTCAACTACCTGTACCTCACCCAGGATCGCCAACGCTTTTTGGAGCGCGATTCCACCGTGTCTCTTGGGCACGACCTTGTGGCCGGTTTCAAAGGCTACGTCGAGTTCTACCGCTTAACCAACCTCAGTCTCGAAAAAGACGCCCTCTCGATTGCCCAGCTCGGTTGGGCCAGACCCATCAAAGGCAACTTCCAGTTCGATATGTCCGTTGCAAAAACCGTCGCCGGCTCGGCACCACAGTGGTCCATCATGGGCGGCTTCAGCTACCGGGCACCCGTCCCAGGCAGGCATATGGAGCGCCACTAATTCAGCGATAATCGGGCTAGCGTGACTAGCCCGGTTTCCATCGACGAACTTCGCCGCTTTGCGGCTCTCTCTGACCTCACCGACTCCCAGCTCCAATGGATCCTCGACCGAGGCCGGTACCAGGCCTACGAGCCAGGAGACTATCTGGCAAAAACCGGCGACCCCGCCGATGCCATGATCTTTCTTGTTGAAGGTACGTTCCATGCCGTCCCTGACAACGGCGATGTCCCGACCTTCATAATGCAACAGGGCATGATCAGTGGCTTCCTGCCTTTCTCACGCATGAAGAAATTCCCGCTCTCCACCCGAGCGCAAAGTTTCGTCCGCGTATTGCGCCTCGACAAGGAGTACTTCCCCGAGCTCTACCAGGAAGTCCCCGAACTCATTCCTAAACTCGTCGCCATCCTCACCGATCGAGTCCGCGAAGCCACCAGAGTCTCAGATCAAACCGACAAACTCGCCGCCATCGGCAAACTCTCGGCCGGCCTCGCACACGAACTCAACAATCCCGCCGCGGCCGCCCGTCAGGCCAGCACCAGCGCAAAGCAGATCTTTGATTGTTACCGTTCCACCCTCGACCAACTCGCCGTCAGTTGTCTCTCCAAAGAAACCTACGGCGAAGTTCGCGCCCTCGAATCTCGCGCCTGCACAGCCGTGCACGAACAACAACCCATCGACTCCCTCACCCGCAGCGACCTCGAAGAAGAAATCCTCACTTGGCTCGAATCAATCGGAATCGAAGACCCCTGGCGCGGCGCCCCCGCTTTCGTCAACGCCGGCTTCACTGTTGAATCTCTCGATGCCGCCACCGCAAACTGGACACCGCAAATCCGCGAACTCGCCCTTTACCGCGTCGCAGCTGCCATCGAAATGGAACAAGTTCTCGCGCAGATGCTCAATTCCACCACTCGCATGAGCGACCTCGTCACTGCCATGAAGAGCTACTCCTACATGGATCGTACCGGTGCCGCCGAAATCGATATCAACCAGAACCTCGACAGCACCCTCACCCTCTTCAGCTTCCGCTTCAAATCCGGCATTGAACTCGTCTGCAATTACGCCAAAGACCTTCCGGCGGTCTGCGGACATGGCGGTCAGCTCAATCAGGTCTGGACCAACCTCATAGACAATGCTCTCGATGCCCTGGAAGCAGAGAAAGAAAAAAACAAACACCCGCAACTCTCGGTCTCAACACACTTCGATGTTGACCATGTGGTAGTCGAGATCACAGACAACGGCCCCGGCATCCCTGCAGACATTGCTACAAAAATCTTCGACCCCTTCTTCACCACCAAGCCACAAGGAGAAGGCACCGGCCTCGGCCTGGATACCGCGTACAGAATCGTCCGGCAGCACAAAGGCGATATACGCGTTAACTCCGTTCCTGGCCGCACTACATTCATCGTTCGCATGCCGGTATGATTCACTTCAACCAGGTCTCCTTCAACCGCGGCACAACAAGAATCCTGTCCAGCATCAGTCTGGAAATTCCACCAAACCAACGCACTGTCCTGCTGGGCAGAAGCGGCAGCGGCAAAAGCACTCTCCTCCGGCTGATCAACCGCCTCCTCGAAACCTCCAGTGGCTCCATCACCCTCAACCAAAAACCTCTCGCAGAGATCGACCCGCTCACTCTGCGCCGTTCCATCGGCTTCGTCTCACAAAACCTCGGTCTCTTCCCGCACTGGACGGCCCGCCAGCAGATCACCCGCTTCCACCACCACAAAGACAGCGTCGAAACTCTCGCCGCATCGATCGGCCTCGACTCAACACTCCTCGATCGTTACCCACACAAACTCTCCGGCGGCCAGCAGCAGCGCGTGGCCATCGCCCGTGCCCTCGCCAGCAACCCACCCCTGCTAATGCTCGACGAGCCCTTCTCCGCCCTCGACCCCATCTTGCGCCGCGAGATGCAAGACCTCATCCTCACCCTCGACAAGACCATCATCTTCGTCACCCACGATCTGCGCGAGGCCATGCGCCTCGGCCACCAGCTCGTCTTCCTGCGCGAGGGCAAGATCGTCTTCAGCGGCCCACCCCAGGGCCTGCAAAGCTCCAACGACACCGAAGTCCAAGCCTACCTCCGGACGCTCAACCAATGAGTGAAAACATACTCTCGCTCACCCTCGAACACCTCATGCTGGTCTCGCTGGCAGTCCTGGCCGCGTCTCTCATCGCAATTCCAACCGCCATCTGGAGCCAGCGCAACCCGAGAGCCGGCAGCCTCATCCTCAAACTCACCGACATCATTCAAACCATCCCCAGCCTCGCCCTCTTCGGCCTCCTGCTGCCACTCCCGCTAATCGGAGGCATCGGCGCAAAACTCGCGATCTTCGTGCTCTTCCTCTACGCCCTTCTCCCCATCTTGCGCAACACACTCCTTGGCCTCAACGGCATCTCCGAGGAGATCCGCGAATCCGCCATCGCTCTCGGCATGACGCCACCTGAAGTCTTACGTGAAATCGAAATTCCCCTTGCCGCCCCCTCCATCATTACTGGCCTGCGCATCGCCACCGTCACCACCATCGGCACCGCCACTGTAGCCGCCGCCATCGGCGCGGGCGGCCTTGGTGTCCTCCTCTACCGCGGTCTCGCTACAGTAGAGACAGAACTGCTTCTGGCAGGCGCACTCCCCGCCGCAGCACTTGCCATCCTCGCAGACCAACTATTCCAATGGATCGAAGACAAGCTCTCCACCTCACCGCAGCCGCGCTAATCACCTCCTGCGGCAACAAAGACAACCTCACTGTCGGCGCCAAAAACTTTACCGAGCAAGACATCCTCGGTGAGATCCTCACCCAATACCTGGCCAAACAACTCGGCACTACACCCAAACAACGCCTCCACCTCGGCGGCAGCTTTCTCGCCCACCAGGCCCTCATCGACGGCTCAATCGACCTCTACCCCGAATACTCCGGCACAGCTCTCACCGCCTGCCTCAAGCTCCCCCTGGCAAAAGACCCGAAGCTCGTTTTCCAGCAGGTCAAGGACGCTTATGCCACACGCCACAAAATCGAATGGGGCTGGCCTCTCGGCTTCTCAAACACTTTCGCCATGGTGATGCGTAAAGAGGACGCAGACAAACTCTCAATCAAAACTCTCTCCGATGCCGTCCGTCAAAAGTCCGATTGGCGCATCGGCGTAGGCTACGAATTTGAACAGCGCCCCGACGGCTGGCGCAGCTTCATCCAGTCCTACCCGCTCAAGACCAGCGGCAATCTCATCACCATGGATCTTGGTCTCATTTACCGGGCCCTCGGCTCGAACCAGGCAGACCTCGTCGCCGGCAACTCCACAGACCCCGCTCTGGCCAACCCAAACTTCCTTGCCCTCGAAGATGATCTCAGCTTCTTCCCGCCCTATGAAACCTGCCTCGCCGTCCGCCAGGATAGCCTCCAACGCTTGCCCAAACTCCGCCCCGCCCTCGACAATCTGGCAGGCTGTATTTCGCTAGATCAAATGCGAAAATGGAATGCTCAGGCAGTCAACGAACAGATCAGCCCCGGCACAATTGCCAAGGCCTTTGTCGAGAAATTTTGAGGTAGAAAAGTTGGCCAAACCCTTCATTCTTACAGTCGACGATGACGTCGCAGTGCTGCGCGGAATTGAACGCGACCTGCGCGGCAAGTACGCATCCTCCTACCGCATCCTCAGAGCCGAATCCGGCAAAGCCGCCCTCGACCTCCTCAACCAGATCAAAGACCGCAACGACGACATCGCCCTCATCCTTGCAGACCAGCGCATGCCTGAAATGGACGGCGTACAATTCCTCACCCAGGCCCGCGAGATCCATCCCGA
Source organism: Bryobacter sp. (assembly GCA_044376335.1). GTDB lineage: Bacteria > Acidobacteriota > Terriglobia > Bryobacterales > Bryobacteraceae > Bryobacter. The sequence goes on along the minus strand of JBIPMY010000022.1, from coordinate 7,640 downwards.
TTCCCGTCGCGTCCTGCTCACCGCCTACGCCGACACCACAGCCGCCATCGCCGCCATCAATGAAGTCCGCCTCCATCACTACCTGATGAAGCCCTGGGATCCACCCGAGCAAAATCTCTACCCCGTCCTCGATGACCTCCTCAGCGACTGGCACGCCGAATACAACCCGCCCTACCGAGGCATCCGCGTCATCGGCCAGCGCTGGAACCCGGAAGCCCACCGCATCAAGGATTTCCTCGGACGCCATCACATGCCCTTCCGCTGGGTCGATGTTGTTGAAGCCGCCAAGGACCCCATCCTCAGCCAACACCTCAAACCAAACGCCAAACTCCCGGTCGTCGTATTCGCAGACCAAAGCTCAATCGATTGTCCAGACTCAGAGACGCTAGCCGAAAAACTGGGCCTGCGCACCAAAGCCAGCACGCAGTTCTACGATCTGGTGATCGTCGGTGGTGGCCCGGCCGGTCTCGCCGCTGCTGTCTATGGCGCAAGCGAAGGCCTCAAAACTCTGCTCATTGATCGGGAAGCCCCCGGCGGCCAGGCCGCCCTCAGCTCGCGCATCGAAAACTATCTCGGCTTCCCGGCTGGCCTCAGCGGCGGCGACCTCTCGCGCCGTGCCGTAGCTCAGGCTCACAAATTCGGCTGTGAGATCCTCGCCCCACAAGAGGCCACCAGCCTCCGCTCCGAAGGGGACTTTCGAGTCATTACCCTTTCGAATGGCTCAGAGGTTTCCGGCTCGGCCATCCTGCTCGCGACAGGCCTCTCCTGGCGCAGATTGAATATCCCAAACATAGACCGCCTCACCGGCGCAGGAGTCTACTACGGAGCCGCCACTACCGAAGCCCCCAGTTGTGAAAACGAAGAAGTCTTTGTCGTAGGCGGCGCCAACAGCGCCGGTCAGGCAGCCATGCACTTCTCCCGCTACGCCCGCAAGGTCAAGATGCTCGTCCGTGGCGATGGCCTCTCGGCCACGATGAGTCAATACCTGATCGCCCAGATCGAGGCCACTCCCAATATCGAAGTCGTCTCGTTTACCGAAGTGGTCGGCGTCGAAGGCAATGCTCAACTCGAACAGATCACGCTATCCAATCGGCAATCCGGCGAGCAGACAACCGTCCCAGCCCGCATGCTCTTTATCTTCATCGGCGCGCAACCCCGCACCGGCTGGCTCAAAGGCTCGCTCTGCCTCGACGAACACGGCTTCATCCGCACCGGCCCTCAACTCAAGAAAGACGGCAAGCTCACAACAAACTGGCCCCTCACACGCGACCCTCTTCTGCTTGAAACCTCAATCCCGGGCGTCTTCGCCGCAGGAGACACCCGCAGCGGCAGCGTCAAGCGCGTAGCCAGTGGCGTTGGCGAAGGCAGCGTCGTAGTCCAATTCGTCCACCAGTTCCTCGCCGGGCTCTAAGCTCAAAAATAATCTTCAGCTTCCAGTTAACGCTGGCTGGCGTCGTACGTACCCATACTCAGACAGACCATGGGAAATTCCGACGAAGCCAGGATTGCCGCCTGGGCCACAGACTTCGGCTACGACCTCCGCTACGCCCTGCGTGGCCTCCTGCGACAGCCAGCATTTGCCATCTTCGCAATCACAATTCTGTCACTCGGCATTGGTGCCACAGCAACAGTCTTCAACGTCCTCAATACGCTAGTGCTTCGTCCACTGCCGCTAGCCAAACCTGCCGATCTGGTCTGGGTCGCCAACAGCGGCCAGGAAGGTCTTTCCGGCTCAACGATCCAGGTCTCGCACATCACCGACATGCAGGCCCACTCTCGAACCCTTACCGCAATCAGTGGCTACATGGCTTTCTATCGAGCCGGCGAAACTCTGGTCGGCGGCAAAGGCAATCTCGAGCGAATCACGAGCGTACCTGTATCCTGTGGCTTCCTGCCCACCTTGGGCATCTCACCCATCCGCGGTAGAAACTTCACCACCGAAGAGTGCCAGTGGAACGCCACACCAGCGGCCCTCATCAGTCACGACTACTGGCTGCGCCGCTTCGCCGGCCGCAACGACGTCGTTGGATCGCAACTGCTCTTCGACGCAAAACAAGTCACCATCATCGGCATCCTCCCGCAGACTTTTGACTTCGGTGCGCTCTTTGCCCCAGGCGTCAAAGTAGAAGCACTCATACCTTTCCCGCTCACCAAAGAAACAGATCGCTGGGGCAACACGATGTCGGTTGTTGGCCGCCTCGTCCCCGGTGCCTCGGTCCCCGCAGCGCAGGCTGAACTCACGGCGCTGGTGAACGCCAGCAGCAAAATCCAGGGCCGCAATGAATTCCGCCCCTTTGTACAGAGCCTGCCCGAATACATCGGCGGCTCTACACGTTCGCTACTGTGGATCATAACGGCGGCGGTAATGATCGTGATGGGCATCGTCTGCGCCAATCTCGCCAGTCTCCAACTCGCGCGCGCAGCAGTGCGTCACAAGGAATTCGCTATCAGAACCTCCCTCGGCGCCGGACGCCTCCGCCTCATCCGCCAGATGCTGGTCGAGTGCCTGCTGCTTACCTCGATTGGCTGTGCAATCGGAATCATCTTTACCTTCCTCGGGACGGCCGCAATAGCGAGGCTCAATTCCATCCGCATCCCGATGCTGAGCCAGGTCAAGGTCGACTTCGAAACCATCATCTTTGCCCTCGCCATCGCAACACTCAGCTCGCTCGTCTTCGGGCTCCTGCCCGGTCTCCAGTTCAACTCCGGTGTCATTCATGACGCGCTCAAGGATTCAACACGCGGTGGAAGCGCAGGCCATAAACAAACCTCAACGCGCAACCTGCTCGTCATCGGAGAAGTAGCCTTCGCCTGCCTGCTCCTGGTCTCAGCCGGATTACTCGTCCGCAGCATGCTCAACCTGATGGAAGTCAACCTGGGCTTTGTCCCAGACCGCGCAGTCAGCATGCGAATCAACCTCGAAAACAACAACCTCCCGCAAGCCCAGGAAATCCTGCGACGGGCACGAGAAATTCCCGGCGTCGAATTTGCCTCCCTTACAGACTCGATGCCATTCGGCAAAAACCGGTCCTGGGGAATCGCCGATGCAACACGTTCCAAGCGTCGCGAAGATTGGGAACCGAGCTTTGTAAGGATCGTAAGCGACGGCTTCTTCAGCTCTCTAGGAATCCGCATCCTCGAAGGCCGCGACTTTACCGATCGGGATCTCGCCAGCACAGAACAGGTAGTGATTATCAACCAGGCAGCCGCGAATCGTTTCTGGCCCGGCCAATCCGCCATAGGCAAGCGTGCCATTGCAGGGGGCGATACACCAAAACTGATCATTGGTGTCGTCGAAAATCTCCGCCACGTAAAGCTCGAAGAGAATTCTGGACTTGAATTCTACCTGTCCATGCGCCAAACCAACGACCGTAACGGAGCCGAACTAGTCGTGCGCTCCAGCACTCCCCTTGCCACTCTCAGCAATTCCCTCAAACAGGCAATTTTGCCAATCGATCCCAGTGCCAATTCAAGTGAAATCATCGAACTAACGTCACTGGTGAGTCGCGTAGCATCGCCTCGCCGCATACTCCTGCTGAGTCTCGTCGGCTTCGCACTCTTCGCCTTGTTGTTGGCGTCCCTGGGCATCTACGCCCTGATTTCATACACCGTAGAACAACGGGCCAAAGAACTGGGAATCCGTCTGGCTCTCGGAGCAAAAAGTTACAAGCTCAAGATCGACGTTTTGATCCACACCTTGCGCCTGGTTCTCACAGGAGCAGTCCTCGGTTGCCTTTGCGCAGTGCCCATAGCCTCAGCCATGAAGGGCCTGCTCTTTGGTGTCACTCCCCTGGATCCTCTCAGCTTCCTGGTCGCAGCACTCATCTTCACAACAGTCGCCATGCTCGCCGGCTATCTTCCTGCAAGAAGAATCTCAAACATAGACCCGCTCGAAGCCCTGCGACAAGACGGCTAAACCATCCGCCCAAACTTGATTCGCTTCGGCCTTTCTTCAGCCGCAGGTGCCGGCCTCCCTAGTCGTTGCCTCAGCCGCAAGATCAGGTTCATCACCAGCCCCTCTACCTGATCGCGCACCTCGCGATGCACACCCTGCACCTCTCCCACGGGGTCACGAACCCGCCAAACCTCCGCAGGAATCTCCGCAGCAAAATGCGGCACTTTCGATCCGCTCATGTTGATCAACAGATTCGGCACCGGCGTCAACGCTTCCTCCAGTGTCTTCGGAAACTGCTTCTCCAGCGAGACGCCACGCTCCTCCATCACCGCCTTTGTATTGAGATCCACCAGCATCGCGGGTGACAACCCGGCGCTCACCACATCGATCACGTCATGCCCATAAACACGTGCAAAGCCCTCCGCCATCTGCGAGCGGCAGGAATTCCCAATACACAAAAAAAGTACGCGCTGCTTCATTCCCCTACAAGGTCCACAAAGAGCTTGTGCACGCGAGTATCATCAGTAAGCTCCGGGTGAAAAGTAGCCGCCAGATGCTTACCTTGTCTCACAAGCACAGCATCTCCAAGATAACTCGCCAGCACTTCTACTTCAGATCCCGTTCTTCGAATGATCGGCGCTCGAATAAACACGGCTTCCAGATTCCCGATACTCGATTCGAGCTCGATAATCCGCGAATCCACCTGCCGCCCGTAAGCGTTTCGCTCAACATCAATGTCCATCACATCGAGCGACTTCTGCGCCGGCGAACTCACACCACGAGCCATCAGAATCGCCCCGGCACAAGTGCCAAAGATCGGCTTCTCCGCGCCAAACGCCTTCAGCGGTTCAAACAGATCGTAATAATCCATCAGGCGCAGCATCGTCGTTGATTCCCCACCGGGAATCACGAGTGCATCCACGCGCTTCAAATCTTCCAGATTCCGAACCTCACACTGCCTGGCACCAGCACCCTCGAGTGAGTGCTGATGCTTTTCAAAATCTCCTTGCAGTGCGAGTACGCCGAAGAGCTTACCCTTACCAGCCACGGCCCGCCATCAACTCTTCAGACTTGATCTGACGAATATCAAGACCCGGCATGCCATCCGGCAATTCCTCACAAGCTTCCAGCACCTTTGCCGGATCCTTGTAATTCAGCGTCGCCTTGACAATAGCCTTCGCGAAGTTCACCGGATCCGGGCTCTTGTAAATACCAGAACCAACAAACACCGTCTCCGCGCCCAGCTGCATCATCAACGCCGCATCAGCCGGAGTTGCAATGCCACCAGCCGAGAAATTCGGCACCGGCAACTTGCCAAACTTGTGGCAATACTCGATCAACTCATAAGGAGCCTGATGGTGCTTGGCCGCAACCATCAACTCGTCATGAGACATCACCGTCAACTGACGCATTTCGCGAATGATCGTACGCATGTGACGCACGGCTTCCACAACATTGCCCGTGCCCGCTTCACCCTTGGTACGAATCATCGCCGCGCCTTCACCAATCCGGCGCAACGCCTCACCCAGATTGCGGCAGCCGCAAACAAAGGGCACGTTGAAGGGATGCTTGTCGATGTGGTTTTCGTCATCGGCAGGGGTCAACACTTCAGACTCATCGATGAAGTCCACCTTCAACGCTTCCAGCACCTGAGCTTCGGCAAAGTGTCCAATACGTGCCTTGGCCATCACTGGAATCGACACCGTCGCCTGAATCTCGCGGATACAGGTAATCGGCGACATACGGGCCACGCCACCCTCTTTGCGAATGTCGCTTGGCACCTTGATCAGCGCCATCACGGCAACCGCGCCAGCCTTCTCTGCAATCAAGGCCTGTTCGGCATTGGTGACGTCCATGATCACGCCACCCTTCAACATCTCGGCCAGGCCGATCTTCTTGCGAAACGCTTCGTTCAAAATCATTGTGTCAACTCCGGAAATTGGAAATCAGACCATCGCCATCTCTGGCATCGGGTCCTGGTATCTTGAGGCGATTTTTGCCTCTTCTTCAAACAAAGGGCCAAGCCGTCGAAGCCCGTCAACAATGCGAGCGGGACTCAATCCGGCAAAACTCAAACGGAAACTTTCATTCATCGGCGTGCTGATGCTGAAGTAGCGCCCGGGCAAATACGACACACCCTCGCGACGTGCCTTCTCCAGCACAGCCGAACTGTCACATCCGCGCGGCAGCGTCACCCAAAGGTTCATGCCACCCTGCGGCCGCGTAAATCTTGATCCCTGCGGCAACACTTGCTCGAGCGTCTCAAGCGTAGTAGCCAGCCGCACACGGCCAGCCTCGAGCACTCGCCCCAGATGCGCATCCAGTCGCCCACTCCGCGAAAACTCCAGCAGAATCGCCTGCGACAACTGGTCAGAATGCAAATCGGTCCATTGCTTGGCGGTAGCCAGCTTGCCAATCAGAGCCTTCGAACCAATCACCCAGCCCACACGCAAACCAGGGAAGGCAATCTTCGAAAAACTCCTCAGCAGCAATGCCTGCGATCCCGCCCCCAAAGACCGAATCGTAGGCATCGCCTCGCCCGAATAACGAAGCCGCGAATAAATATCCACTTCAATGAGCAAACGCCGCCCCAGCCGGGTAGTCTCGGCAATCTCGCGCCGCTCCCCCAGGCTCATCGTGTAGCCCGTAGGATTGCGAAAGCTCGGCGTCACAATCATCGCCTCAACCCCGGGCTGACTCGCATCCACCGTCAGCGCCCGCTGAAACGCATTCCGCAACCCCGGATAAACAGGCTCCTCGGCATGCACCATCCCCCCGGGCCCAATCAGCGCCTTATGAATCAAATCGAGCGCCTGCTGGCAGCCAGAGGTAATCAGAAGATCGTCCTCGCTCGGGTCAAACACACCCTCGGCAATCGCTTCCTGAATCAGATACTCCCGAAGTGGCCCATACCCAAGAGGCGAACCCAACTGCAACACCTGCGCCGCCGAGTTCCGCATCACCTCGGTAGTCACCTCACGCACTTCGTCTAAAGGAAACAACTCCTCAGCCGGCCGCGAAGTAGAAAACGAAATCTCACGGCTTTCCAATTGGGGCTTGTTCTGGACATAACTTCCCCGCCCCACCTGCCCATTCACCAGCCCATCTTCCTCAAGCAACGCATAAGCCGCACTCACAGTCGCCCGGTTCAGATTCAATTGCAAAGCCAGATCCCGGGTGGGCGGCAGCCGGTCCCCATCCTTCAGCGCACCAGCCAATATGCTGTCCCGAAGCCCTTCGTAGAGCTGGCGGTACAGTGGAACCTCCGATTGGCCGTTGATTTGAGGCAATTGGATCATAGCCGGAATACATAATGGTAGTCCAATCGAGCCACCGGAGCAAGCCAATGAAAAATTTCCCTGAAACAGAGTCACATAAACACGTGATATACTTATTTATGTGAAGTCTGAAAGCCACCGTAACGTGACACTCAATCTTCCTGAGTCGCTACTCAAGGAATTTAAAGTTTTCGCTGCCCAGCGCAATCAATCCATGACCGCTGTGGCCACCGAAGCAATACGTCAGATCATGCAAGCCCCCATCGACAAAGATAGACTTGCCGCTCGTGCCCGTATGTTTGATCGCATGCGCAACGCCAAAGATCGCGGCAACAGCCCAGAAAGAACCTGGACTCGCGACGAAATCTATGAACGTTGAGTTCATCGATTCAAACATACTCGTGTACGCGCATGATCCAGCAAACGAGACGAAGCATAAAAAGGCTAACCTACTCATCGAGCGTCTA
>JBIPMY010000246.1:0-9275 GCA_044376335.1 Bryobacter sp. | reverse complement strand
CTTTCGCGCAGGGCCTCATGGATGCCTTGATTGACATCTGCGGACCAGTTATATCCAGGCTCATAGGAGGACAGTATGAGGATCGATTTTGGCGTGGCACCAAAAGTAGCGACTGCAAGCAGTAAAAGGTACAGCGGTAGAAAACTAACCGACATTGAGACCTACATCCCTATATCGTATCGAATAGAAATTTCGGGTTAGTGAAAGTTTTTAAGAGAAAGTCAGGCGGAAGTGTGAGCCGGAAGGGGAGGAAGATACCAGATCCAGACGGCCGGAGTGAGCTTCGGCGATACGGCGGGCGATGGGGAGGCCAAGGCCGGCGCCGCCAGAATTGCCGCTGCCACGGGTTCGGGAGGTGTCGGGACGATAGAAGCGCTCGAAGATTTTCTCCCGGTCAGATTCAGCAATGCCGGTGCCCTGATCGATGATGTCGATCTGGAGTTGACCGTTTTGGCTGGAGGCCTGAATGTCGATGGTAGAGCCTGGGGGAGAGTATTTGATGGCGTTGTCGAGGAGGATCATGATGGCCTGGCGAATGCGGGTAAGGTCGCCGTGGCAGGGGAGTTCTTCTAGGGGGCCGACACGGAGGTGGATTTGTTTTTTTGCTGCGAGCAGGCGAGCAGCGGCCGCAGATTCGGTGATGATCTCTTCGAGGTAGAAGCTTTCTTGCTGAAGTTGAAGTGCGGCAGAATCGGATGTTGCCAGTAGAAACATATCTTCGACAAGGCGGCCCATGCGCTGGAGTTGGCCGTCGATGACGGTAAGTGCGTCGCGGTATTCGGCCTCGGTGCGCTCTGGCCTTTCGAGGGTGACCTGGGCTGAGGTGCGGGCGACGGAGACTGGGGTGCGGAGTTCGTGGGAGGCGTCGGACATGAAGCGGCGCTGGACTTCGAAGGAAGCCTCGAGACGGTCGAGGAGGAGGTTGAAGGATTTGCCGAGGCGGCCGAGTTCGTCTTTGGGGTTGGAGATCAGGAGGCGTTGGCTCAAGTTGTCGGCGGAGATCGCGTCGGTTGTGGCTGACATTGCGGCGAGTGGGGCGAGGCTCTTGCGTACCAGCCAGAAGCCGCCAGTGAGTGCGAGGAGCAGTGGGATGGGGAGGCCGAAGAGGAAGGCTTGCTGGAGGGCGAGGATTTCTGCGTCGGTCTGTCGCTCTGAGCCGGCGCCGATGAGGATGTAGTTGTTTCCAGCAACGGTGGTTTGGAGGCGCATGTAGCGGTATCCGTTTTCAGACCAGACGGTGTTGTTGGAACGGATGTGTTTGAGGAGATCGGTGGTGGGGCGTTCTGGTTTGGTGCCGACGGTTTGGGTGCCTTTGACGACGGCGAGTTGGAGGTCTGGGAAGGTGAGTGGGTGGATGGTGCGGAGGACAAAGCGGAAGGATTCTTCGCCATCGCGGACGCCGCCGTGTTCTTCGATTTCGTGGTCGAGGGAGGAGCCGATGACACGGAGGGCGGTTTCGAGGCGGTTGTCGAGGCGGTCGTAGTGGTTGCGGGTGAGTTGTTGATAGACGAACCAGGAGGCTGCGCCGAGGGTGGCGGTTAGGACGGCAGCGTAATAGAGAGTGAGGCGGACGCGGAGGGAGCTAGTCATCGGTGGCGAGTACTCCGAGAACGTAGCCTTCGCCGCGGCGGGTGTGGAGGAGTTTGCTGTCGCCAGGGAGGTCGATTTTTTTGCGCAAGCGCTGGATGTAGACCTCGATCAGGTTGGAGAAGGGATCGTAGGTTTCGTCCCAGACGTGTTCTGAGATTTCAGCGCGACCGATCACGGTACCTTGCTGGCGGGCGAGGAATTCGAGGAGGGCGTATTCTTTGGCGGTAAGTGGGATGAGGCGATCGCGGCGGCGGACTTCGCGCTTGCGGGTGTCGAGCTGGAGGTCTGCTACCTGAAAGGTGTTGTGGGTGAGGGCGGGGCCACGCCGGAGGAGGGCTCTGACGCGGGCCGTGAGTTCGCCGAAGTCAAAGGGTTTGGTGAGGTAATCGTCGGCACCGGAGTCGAGGCCTTTGATGCGGCTGGCGACTTCGTCCTGGGCGGTGAGCAGGAGGATGGGTGTTGTGTAGCCAGCCTGGCGGAGCGTGCGGCAAACGGTGAAGCCGTCGAGGCCGGGGAGCATGACGTCGAGGATGATGAGGTCGTAGAGGTTGATGTGCGTTTTGTTGATGGCGTCTGGGCCGGTGGTTGCGATGTCGACGGCGTAGGTCTGCTCGCGCAGGCCTTTCGAGAGCATGCGGGCGGCTTCGACTTCGTCTTCGACCAACAAGAGTCGCATTCCTTTTGATTGTAGATTCGATGTTGATAGGATTTGGGCTTATGCGAACGATTGCCTATGTTTTGTTTGTGAGTGGATTGGGTTTGGGGCAGAGTTTGCCGCCGCTGCCAGCGCCGATGGGGATACCGAAGCCCGGGCCGGTGACCGATGGCCCTTATGCGCCGCAGGCGATTTTGCCTGGTGGTGTGGTGATTCCGCTGTACCCAGCGGGGAGCCCGTTTTTGAAGGCGGAGAAGGTGCGCGAGGCGGAGGTTTACAACATGAGTGCCGTGGTGCCGGGGCGGATCAGCAGCATCGTGAACATTCATAATCCTTCGATTGAAGTGCATGTGGTGGAGCGGGGGATCAACACGGGGGCGGTGGTGATTCTGGCTGCTGGAGGCGGGCACCGGACGCTGAATGTGGGTGGGGAGAGTGCGGACTTTGTGCCTTACTTCTACAACTACGGCGTGAACACGGTGATCTTGCGGAACCGGTTGCGGGCGGATGGTTATGACGCTCGCGTTGATGCGGTGAATGATGCGCTGCAGGCGGTGAAGCTGGTGCGGAGTTATGCGAAGGAATTTAATTTTGACCCGAACAAGATTGGGATCATGGGGTTTTCGGCTGGGGCTGAATTGTCGGCTCCGGCGGCGGTGGAGTATGTCGAGTTCGACAAGAAGAATCCCGGGGTGAGTTCGCGGCCTGATTTTGTGGGGATCATTTATCCGGGGCCATCACCGTTTGCGAAGGGGCGGACAGCGCCGGAGATACCGGCTGCAGTGCCGCCCGCGTTTATCGCGAGTGGAGGCCCGGGGGACCGGATGCATGCGATCTGGGCGATGGATTATTACAGCGCGATGCTGGCCAAGAGTGTGCCGAATATCGAGATGCATCTGTACGGGAACGGGCGGCATCCGGGGGATCCGTTGCCGGATGGCTCGCGCATGAGTGGAGGATTGACGGATCGGGGCGGGATTCCGCTGGGGACCTGGCAGGCCCGGTTTATCGATTGGTTTCGGGATCTGGGGTTTCTTGGCAAGAGCGGGGTAGAGACGAAGGCCGCGAAGGATTCGGCCTGCTTCCAAAGCGGGAAAACCGGATGTTGATAGGATTTGGGCTTATGAGATCGTTTGCTTTTATTTTGGTTTTGAGTGGTTTGGGATTGGGACAGGGACTGCCGCCGCTGCCGGCACCGATGGGGATTCCGAAGCCGGGGCCTGTTACGGATGGCCCTTATGCGCCGCAGCCGATTTTGCCTGGTGGTGTGGTGATTCCGCTGTATCCTCCGGGGAGCCCTTTCCTCAAGGCTGACAGGGTGAAGGAGGCCGAGGTTTACAACATGAGTGCGACGGTGCCGGGCCGCATTGTCAACATGGTGAACATACACAACCCTTCGATTGAAGTGCATGTGGCGGAGAAGAACAACAATACCGGGGCCGTGATTATTCTGGCTGCTGGCGGCGGGCACAATACGCTTTATGTGGGGCCTGAGAGTGCAGACTTTGTGCACTACTTTTTTAACTACGGGATCAACACGGTGATCCTGCGGAACCGCTTGCGCAAGGATGGTTACGATGCGCGGGTGGATGCGGTGAACGATGCGCTGCAGGCGATCCGGCTGGTGCGGAGTTATGCGAAGGAGTTTAATTTTGACCCGAACAAGATCGGGATCATGGGCTTCTCGGCTGGGGCGGAATTGTCGGCTCCAGCGGCTGTTGAGTTTTTGGAGTTTGAGAAGAAGAATCCTGGAGTGAGTGCGCGGCCGGATTTTGCGGGGATTATTTATCCGGGGCCAACGCCGTTTACTCGTGGCCGGGTTGCGCCGGAGATTCCGGCTAATGTGCCGCCTGCGTTTATCGCGAGCCCAGGGAGTGGAGACCGGGTGCATGCGATCTGGGCGATGGAGTATTACAGCGCGATGCTGATGAAGGGTGTGCCGAATATCGAGATGCACTTGTATGGCAACGGCGTGCATGGGGGCGCGATGACGGACCGGCGCGGGATTCCGTTTGGGACCTGGCAGACGCGGTTTATTGAGTGGTTCCGGGACTTGGGCTTCTTGGAGAAGGCTGGGGTAGAGACGAAGGCGGCGCGTGATGTGGCTGAGTTTGTGAAGAATCCGCCGAAGTTTCCGGGGCCTCGCTAGATGATGCGAGCGATTTGTTTACTCGCGCTAGCGGCTGGGTTTTGTGTTGGGCAGAAATTGCCTGCTCCGATGGGGGTGCCGAAGCCTGGGCCGGTGACGGATGCTGCTTATGCGCCGCAGCCGCTATTGCCGGGAGGTGTGGTGATTCCGCTCTATCCGGCGGGGAGCCCTTTGTTGCATGCAGCGAAGGTTCGTGAGGCTGAAGTGTACAACATGAGTGAGTCGGTGCCTGGGCGGATCGCGAGCATCGTCAACATTCACAATCCCTCGATTGAAGTGCATGTGGCGGAGAAGAACAACAACACGGGCGCGGTGATTATTCTGGCGGCGGGTGGAGGGCACAATACTCTGAACGTGGGCATGGGGAGTTTGGACTTTGTGCCTTACTTCTTCAACTACGGAATCAATACGGTGATTCTGCGCTACCGGTTGCGGAAGGATGGCTATGATGCGCGGGTAGATGCGGTGAATGATGCGCTGCAGGCGGTGAGGCTGGTGAGGAGTTATGCCAAGGAATTCAATTTTGATCCGAACAAGATTGGGATCCTGGGCTTCTCGGCTGGTGCGGAGTTGTCGGCTCCGGCGGCGGTGGAGTTTGTTGAGTTTGACAGGAAGAATCCCGGGGTAAGTTCGCGGCCTGATTTTGCGGGGTTGATTTATCCGGGGCCGACTCCGTTTGCTCGGGGCCGGGTTGCGCCTGAGATTCCTGCGAATGTGCCACCTTCGTTTGTTGCGAGCCCTGGGAGTGGGGATCAGGTTCATGCTGTTTGGGCCATGGAGTATTACGCCGCGATGTTGATGAAGGGTGTGCCGAATATCGAGATGCATCTTTATGGACGGGGAGTGCATGGCGGAGGGATGGCCGACCGGGAGGGGATTCCGTTTGGGACCTGGCAGACGCGGTTTATTGAATGGTTCCGGGATCTTGGATTTTTAGAGAAGGCTGGGGTGGAGACGAAGGCAGCGCGGGATGTGGCGGAGTTTGTTAAGAATCCGCCGAAGTTGCCGGGGCCACGCTAGAAAGGAGGAAGGTAGCTATACGTCGTAGGTCGAAGGACGATTCGGAGCTTGAGGAATGGTTTGGTGACTTTAAATTCTCTCGTTTGCCCTTCCAGATTCATTGCCTTCGAACCCACTTTGACTATATATGTTTCACCAACATAAGCTGATGAATTGGCGCTTGGAGATGGCCAGAGTATTAAATCGCGAACGTGCTTTGATCCCGTTAGGCAGACTAGTTTGGCGTAGGTGGCATTGACGGAATTGCCGGTTTCGTCGACAAACGTGATTTCCACTTTTGCAGCTTTACGGTAGGGGCTGAGAGTCAAATTGACTGGGAGCAGCTTTTCGCGAGGAGTTATTTTTAGCCGTGTTGCATTAATGAAGGTGTCAACATTCTTATAAAAGATCGGAAGGGCTGGAGGATCATTCATTGGTCCGCCGGTATTTGCTCCAATGACATACTCGCCTACAGGAAGAGGCGGGAAAGCATAGCGGCCTGCGGAGTCAGTAGTTGTTTCTTTTGCCGGATAGGGAGTTCTAAAGGGTCTGGTCGGTAAGCTGTAGGCTTGGATTGCAATATTCGGGGCAGGCTTGCCCTTGGAATCGAAAACCATTCCCGCAATTGAGATGTTGGGATATACCGAAATTCTTTTGTGCAGGCAGCCGAATTGCGGCAAGTAAGGGAGGTCCGGGCCGCTATCGTCGAAAGCAGGCACAAAATGCTCGGTGTCGAATCGAACGTTGTAAGTGCCTGCCGGAATGCCGCTGAATCGAAACTCGCCTGACGGAGTGGTGAAGGTTGTGAAGTGATGGGATTTCGAGATGGCGTGAACTAACGTTTGAAATGGTAAATCGTTTAAAGGATCCAAATTCGAATTTAACAATTCTAAGCGACCGACTAAGCTAGGATTTTCTGTAGTTATGAAGTTCCGCAGGGTCTCGATCAAAAGTTCATTCCCTTTAGCCGGGAAGGAAAAAGAGCAAGTCTTCCTAACGATTAGGGTTTGATCGGAAGGATGGGCGCGAGCATAGATTACGTAGCGCTCACCCTTTTTGAGTCGCATGTAAAAGCAGGAACCGGCATGCGATTCTACTGAGATCTGCCTTGTTGCCGGTGGGAGGCCATGGAAGATCTCTTCAACAATAACTTTAGCTGGTCCAGTCCCCATGCCCTCACCGCTATCTTCAAGCACATTTACAAGAACGACTATCGGAGTTTCAGGGAAAGCACTGCAGGCATTGCCGCTCCAGTCGCATTGACAGGCTTGGAGCGCTGATGGTGCTATGAGTAGCGCAAGATACAGTAGGACCGAAGCTTTTATCAGGTCCAGAGCTCTTAAGCAATAAGATTTTAGTGGCGTGCTGCCTATGAATGAGACGATCGTCACTTCTAAGACGAGAGTATCATTCTCCTGGCCGGAGGGAGCATTCGATGGATTGCTGCGCGGCTGTTGTTGGCAATGCAGGCCCCGTTAGCAGGCTCAACGAGTTATGTTTTGCTGTCTCGACCGGAAACGATAGGCTAGACAAACACCACCGAAGATCATTAGGCTAATCGAAGATGGCTCGGGCACTGCCTGAGTGACGCTGAATGTGCCTTGGGCGAATGTTGGCGCTGCCACTCCAGTGCTACTGCCATTACGACTTGTAATTGAGAACATGTCGGCTACATCAATGCTGTATCGCAAGAACAGGAACCTTGGCTCGTCCGGGTAGTCTATCCAGCCGGAGGCGGAGTTGCCTGCTCCACAAGTGGGGTTCAAAAGAAAGTTGAACGAATCCTCGCCGCTGCTGCCAGGAGCGCCGGTGTCGCATGTGCCAACTACGAAGGGTGTTTGGGCTTCGCTGGTCAGGTCGTAGGTGATTCCGTTTGAGATGACAGTGAAGTCTGCAAAAGTTTCAGTGGTGGCATCGTAGAAGAACGAACCAGCGGTGGGTGTGGGGCCAATGGTGGAAGTGAATTCGATGTTGTAGAGGATTGGGGCAGCAGCGGCGGAGGAGCCGAAGAGGCCGATGAGGGTTCCTAGAACTGCGATAGTGAGGCGACAAGAATCAATACGGATCATATCTGGCCTTAGCTTAGGCTGAGACTGGAGAAGATACACCCCTCGAAGGAGGGGTGATTTTTGCCATTAGCTGGATTGGATGTGAGTGATGGCTATGTCAATGCGTTGAACGGAAGCGTGAGGCCCATTGTTGTGGGGTTTCGCGGAAGTGGTCGTCGATGGCGTTAGGGTCGGCTCCGTGGGCTAGCAGGAGTTGGGCTAGCGCCGTGTTACCGAGCTTCGCGCATTCGTGGAGAGGGGTGACGCCGAGCCAGTTGCAGAGGCTTGGGTTGAGGCCGTTGTCGAGGAGCCAGCGGGCGTGGTCTATGGAGGTGTTGGCTGGAAGGACGCATTTGCTCAAGACATCGGGTTGGTACTTGAGGGCGACCTCGACCATGCGCTTGTCATTGAGGGGGAGGTGCTCGTGGATTTGCTCGTTCGGATTGGCCTGGAGCGTTGCTTCGATGTAGTCGTAGTTGAGGTCGTAGCAGGCGATGTTGACTCCGAGGATGCCTCCTTTGGCGGCTATCAGTTGCTGGATTTCTTCGGGGGCATCCTTGGCGGCCCAGACACAGTTGCCGGAGGAATCGACCATCGAATTGACGTTGGCTCCGTAGTGAATCAGGATCTTGACTATCTCCCAGTGCTGGCCGCCGATGGCGTCTCTTAGAGCGGCTCCGTGGGGGGCTATGGGTTCGGGGAGATTGGGGTTGGCTCCTTGTTCGAGGAGGTACTTTACTACTTCGAAGTGGCCCTGGCCTGCGGCGTTTCTGAGTGGTGCTGAGTTGTAGAAGCCGTTGTATGGGGGAAGTTCATTGACCTGGCTGATCAGCCTTTTGACTTGATCGAGATCGCCGAGTCTGGCGGCGGTTGAGATGTCGTAGTTTGCTCCCCTGGCAAGCAGGTAGCCGATCAATACGTGGTGAGGCCGGAGCGTGTCTGAGGGGACATCTCGCCAGCCTCGGTAGTAGTAGTCGCCATTGGTGAGGTTGATGGGGCGGGCCCCGTCGGCGCGTATGGCGTCTATGTTTGCGCCACGATCGAGGAGGAGATCGATGAGGGGGAGGTTGCGGGTCATGACGGCCCAGTGGAGGGGAAGGTTGGCGCGGCGGTCGCCGGTGTGGATGAGGTGGGGCTTCTCGTCGAGGAGTTGGATGACGGCGGGGAGGTTGCGTTCGCGTATGAATTGAGCGAGAGGCTCGGCTTCTTTTGAGATGGTGTGGGTTGCGGCGATGCGGGAGTCGAGGAGGTTGAGGACTTCGGTTTGGTTGCGCTCTTCGAGGAGGTCGCGGAGGTTTGAGTAGGTGAAGTCGTCGAGGAAGGGAGAGGCTCCGAGATCGAGGAGGTGGCGGGTTATATCGAGGTGGTTTTCGCGGAGGGCGAAGTGGAGCGGGGTGTAGTAGTGGATGCTGGCCTGGAAGAGGTTGGGGTGCTCGGCCGTGAGGAGTTTCACCTCTGCGAGGTTGCCGTCGTGGCAGGCCATGAAGAAGGCCCATATTTCGTCGCCGGTTGCGCCGGTCACGGGATCCAAGTCTGTTGCGTGGAGGTACTCGGGCCTGGTCATTGCCTAATTGTAAAACCTCCCCTGAGGAGGGGAGGTTTTCTTGTTTTGCGACTGATTTTGCGACTAGAAGGTGTAGAGCGGCGTGCCTTCTTTGGGGGTAGTTGGTCCGCCTGCGCCGACCAGGGCTTCTTCAGCGTCCTGGATGGGACGTACGAAGAGACCGGTGTCGCTGAGGTAAACCTCGAGCTCGCTGGGCCGCGTGAGGCTGCCCTGGATGAGAGCTTCTGAGAGCGGATCTTCGATGTACTTCTGGAGAGCGCGGCGAAGCGG
>JBIPMY010000654.1:0-2689 GCA_044376335.1 Bryobacter sp. | reverse complement strand
CAAACGCGACGGCCAGTTTTTTGCCTGGTTGCTGCTGCTTGAGGCTGGCATTGTGGGTGTGTTCTCCTCACAAGACCTCTTCCTCTTCTTTGTCTTCTTTGAACTGACACTGGTGCCGACGCTCTTCCTGATGGGGCAGTACGGCAAGGATTCCGGCCGCTCGACCTCATCGGCGGCTACGGTGAAGTTCTTTATCTACACCTTCGCTGGCTCGGTACTGATGCTGGCAGCGATTACCTACCTCTTCCTCAAGGCGGGGACCTTCGACTATCAGAACATTCTGCTGCAAGTGCAGGCGGGGTCGTTCCGGTTGTCTCCAGCAGAACAGATGCCCTTGTTCCTGGCCTTCTTCCTTGCCTTTGCTGTGAAGACGCCGCTCTTCCCCTTCCACTCCTGGCAGGCTGACGCTTACGCAACTGCGCCGTCGCCGCTGGGCATTGTGATGGCGGGCATGATGGGTAAGCTTGGTGCCTACGGCTTGCTGCGCTTCTGTCTGCCGCTCTTTCCGAATGCAGCGCGTGAGTGTGCAGGCTGGATCAACGGCCTCGCGATTCTCGCCATTCTTTACGGCGCACTGGTGGCGATTGTACAGCCCAATATCAAGCGCCTGCTCGCCTTCAGTTCGCTGAGCCACCTTGGCTTCATCGTGCTTGGCATCTTCTCGTTCCACATCAACGGGCTTGACGGAGCGGCTTATCAGATGGTTTGCCATGCGATTACGACTGGCGCCCTGTTTATGCTGGCCGGTGTTCTCGAAGAGCGCAAGGGCTCAAGCGACATCGCAGACTTTGGCGGGCTTGCTTCGCGCACTCCGTGGCTTGCCACTACATTCCTGGTGGCCGTGCTGGCTAGCTCCGGCTTGCCTTCGCTGAATAACTTTGTCGGTGAATACCTGATCCTGCAGGGCGCTGCCTTTGCGGGCTTCCCTTATGCTGCGGCTGCGGCGGTGGGTGTGATTCTCTCGGCTGTATATCTGTTGTGGATGTACCAGCGCACCTTCCTTGGCCCCAATCCGGCCGAGGATACGGCAGACTTGACAGGCAGTGAAACGATTGCGATTGCCCCCCTGATCGTGCTGATGATCTGGATGGGAGTGAGCAGTGGCAGCTTCATGCCGCTGCAAAGTGCTGTAAATCAGAAAATCCTTCAGCAGAGCAAAATGAACGTAGAATTCCGAGTCCAAGTGCCGGCAGCGGAGGCAGTCCATGGAAACTAACGTGATGCCTTCCGCTCAAGAGTTGTTGCGCTTTCTCCCCGAGATGATTCTCGCGGTTTGGGCCGTCATGGTGATGTTGTGGGAGTCTCGCCACGACGAGCATGGCAAGCGTCCCGGGATGGCTGCCTTTACCCTGATTGGCTTATCGCTGGCGGCAGTGGCCAGCATCATTGGTGGCTTTGATCCGGGTCTTGCCTTCCGCAACATGCTGGTGGTGGATTCTTTTGCTACCTTCTTCCGTTTGCTGGTTCTGGCAATTGGTGGACTGGCAGTGATGACCTCAAGCCCTTACTTGCGCGAGCGTGATGCTGAGGGCGGGGAATTCTACTCGCTGCTGATGCTATCGCTGATCGGACAGTCGCTGATGGCGGCTTCCAACGAATTGATGATGGTGTTTATCGGCATCGAAATCTCTTCGATTTCTTCTTATGTTCTCGCCGGCTATATGCGCGATGACAAGCGTGCGAATGAGTCTGCGCTGAAGTACTTCTTGCTGGGTAGTTTTGCTACCGGCTTTCTGCTCTATGGCATCTCGTGGACCTACGGCTTGACCGGGTCTACCAATTTGAACGAGATTGCTGCGGTGCTGGGCAATGCCGATATCGCGCCGGATTCGGTGTTGACTGGAGCGGCTGCGGCATTGATTCTGGCCGGGCTTTGTTTCAAGGTTTCGGCCTTCCCCTTCCAGAGCTGGGCACCTGACGTTTACCAGGGCGCGCCGACCCCTGTGGGTGCCTTCCTGAGCGCTGCGCCCAAAGCTGCTGCCTTTGCGACGCTGCTACGGATCTTCTTTACGGCCTTTGAGCCGATGGCGGATCGCTGGCTGCCGCTGCTTTCGATTGTGGCGCTGCTGACGATGATTGTTGGTAACCTCGCCGCCTTGTGGCAGACCGACATCAAGCGCATGCTGGGCTATTCGTCGATTGCCAATGCCGGCTATGTGCTGGTTGCGGTGGCGGCGCATTCCACCCTCGGCGTTAGCGCTGTGTTGTTCTACCTGGCTGCGTATTCGGTGATGAACTTTGGTGCCTTCGCAATCGTTTCGATGCGCGATCAGACTGAGTTGAGCGACTTCAACGGATTGGCCAAGCGCCAGCCGATGACGGCCGCACTGATGTCGGTCTTTATGGCGTCGCTGATTGGCCTGCCGTTGACGGCTGGCTTCTTTGGCAAGTTCTACATCTTCAAGTCGGCCATTGATGCCGAACTGTACTGGCTGGTGGCCCTGGGGCTGCTTACCAGTGCTGTGGCTGCTTTCTACTACGTGCGCGTGATTATCGCCATGTACGTGAAACCAGTGCCTGAGGATGCGGCTGAGCTCGCCATCCCGGCACCTGGCCTTCAAGCCGTGCTCTTTGTATCGGCCGCGCTTACGATCGGCATTGGCGTGTTTCCGGGTTGGCTGCTGGACTGGGCCACTCGCTCCAGCGGTTTGCTCCGCTAACGCAAAAATCCCCGCTTGCTCGCAGAGCC
>JBIPMY010000655.1:0-2689 GCA_044376335.1 Bryobacter sp. | reverse complement strand
GGATTGAATAGCAGCACTGTGTGGACGCTGATGCGTGACAGCCGCCACATCCTCTGGGCTGGCACTGACAATGGGCTGAATTATTTTGACGAGATGAACCTTCGCTGGCGTTCGCTTGGCGGTGAAGCCGGTAAGTCGATTGGACGCATCATGTCTCTAGCAGCAGATGGGCCGAACGTATTTTGGGCATCTTCCCAAGCCAGGGGGCTTGTGCGGGTGGATTCTCTTGCCAAGACCTTTACAGTGCTTGGCTTTCCAAAGCAGAGCGGGGCCAATCAGCTCTTTAGCGTATTTCTTGACCGCGAATCCCGGCTCTGGCTGGGCACCAATTTAGGCCTGTTTCAAGCCCGCACCAGCCAGCCACTGGAATGGAAAATGGCCGAAGTAAAGCGCAGTGAAGAAACCGAGACGATCTATACAATTACTCAGGATTCCAGAGGCCGTGTTTGGGCAGCCGGAAATGCTGGTTTACTGGTGCTCAATGAAGGCCTGTGGAGTCGGCTGAATGCCAGGTCGGGGCTTCTCACCAATAGCACGTGGTTTGCCCGTGAGATACGCAAGGACGTCATAGCAGTTGGCTATCTCGAAAGCGTCGGAGCTTCACGCATCCTTTGGGGCGAGGGTGCCAGTTCTATGAATCACACCACCGAAGATGGATCCAGTGGATTCATGAGTTATTTCGAGGGTGTGGACAAGCGAGGGTTGCACTGGACAGGTACAGACCAGGGTGTCCTTTTATCGAATGGGAAACAAGTACACAAAATCACCGATCAGGATGGCCTGATTTGGAATGATTGCAATTCGAATGCTTTTTTCGCCGATGAAGACGGCAGTGTCTGGATCGGAACCACCAGAGGATTGGCGCACGCGCGAATACAAACTCAATTCAGGGAGACAATTCCAGCTCTTAAAGTCGCCTCGCTGAAAGTGAATGGCAAAGCGGTGGAAGTCACTGATGTCATTCGAGTCCCCAGTCTTCCCAATTCGATAGACCTTGAAGTGAGCCCTCTCAGTTACCGGCATAGCAATCGCATTGAATACCAGTTTCGTTTAGGCATCCGAGATGAACCCTGGGTGACTCGAAACTCTGGAGTCGTCAATGTTTCCGGTATACCTGGAGGCTCCACTCGCATGCAGGCCAGAGTAAAGTTTGGCCGTCAGCCCTGGAGTGAAACCTTAATTGACCTGCCGGTTGAAGTAGACGTACCGTTCTGGCAGAGTTGGACTGGACGGGCAATCATAGTGCTTGGCCTGGCACTGGGAGTCGCTCTTGTGTGGCGTTATCGCAACAAAAAGTTGATTGAGGAGCGTTCGAGGCTTGCAACTGCAGTTGCCAACCGGACTAGCGAAATTCAGCGACTCCTGCAGGAGGCTCGTGAAACAAGTCGATTGAAGACGGAGTTTCTGGCCAATATGAGCCACGAGATTCGAACCCCCATGAACGGCGTTTTGGGAATGCTTCAATTGACAGCAGGCACGCAGCTCAATCCAGAGCAGCGAAATTTTGTTGACCTAGCCAAGCGCTCAGCCGAAAATCTTCTGAGTTTGCTCAACGAGATTCTCGACTTGTCCAAGGTGGAAAGTGGTTTTCTTGAATTGGATGAACAACCATTTGTGCTGCGCGAGGCTATGAGCCATATCTGTTCACTTCTCCAGCCAAATGCCGAAGGAAAGGGCATCCGGATCGAATGTCATATGGATGCTTCCTTGCCGGTCCAGATCCTGGCCGACAGGAATCGATTACAACAAGTCTTGCTGAACCTGATTGGCAACGCAGTTAAGTTCACAGATTCCGGTTTTGTCAAATTCAAGGCCTCGCGAGGCGAGGGCGATGAATTGCACTTTCTGGTGGAAGACTCAGGAATAGGAATTGCACCCGAAAAGCAGGCGTTTATTTTCGATGCCTTTCGCCAGGCTGATGGATCCACAACGCGCAGGTTTGGGGGCACCGGCCTTGGCCTTGCCATTTCGCAGAAGCTTGTACTTCTCATGGGTGGCTCCATAAAGGTGGAGAGCGAAGTAGGCTTGGGTAGCCGCTTCTCTTTTTCGATTCCCCTCAAGACACCGATTGAAAACCAGGCAAGTCTCGACCCGGTTGGCCCACTTGAATCCAGTGGCAATCCTCTGCGAATTCTTCTTGCCGAAGACAATCGTGTAAATCAACTTGTGGTCACCAAGCTTCTGGAGCGGCAGGGGCATTCTGTGACCCTCGTTGAGGATGGGGCGCTTGCCGTCGAGGCGATGCAGCGGCAGAGTTTTGATCTGATCCTGATGGACATCCACATGCCAGTGCTGGACGGAATTCGGGCAACGGAAAAGATTCGAGAGCTTGAAAGTGGAAAGCGAATTCCGATTGTCGCCTTGTCCGCTGGGGTGCTTGCCGAAGAACGGAAGCGTTGCTTCGATGCCGGAATGAATGCCTTTATTGGGAAGCCGGTTCGGGATGCAGAACTTCGCGAGATGCTGGCCCGCTTCTCGCCCGGCTAGTTATTGCTCGCCCAACACCAGCTTCGAATCCGAGCTGAACTTTCGAAACTTGTCGTAGCGAATTTCGATGCCAACACGCAACATTTTTCCGAGCAGCCGGGCATCGGCCCGGATATCGATTTCTTTCGGAAGCCAAACCTCGTTGTTGACCAAAGTCTGATCGAGCCGGATCTTGGCACCCGGTTGCAGACGGACGAGGAAC
>JBIPMY010000021.1:0-27815 GCA_044376335.1 Bryobacter sp. | reverse complement strand
GATCGCTTGGATAGAAGTGATTGAAGGTGGGGTGGCCATCGCGGCTGGGTTGCGCGCCACGGATGTTGAAGCTTCCCCGCCCTCCTCCTGCGACGTTGGCCCAGACACCATCGAATACCTTGCGGCCTTTCTCATCGGTGTTGAAGCCGTCGTAGAGGTATTGACGCAGGAATCGGCCGCTTTGCGAGGTGCCGAAGGCGAGAGCGCGCTTCATGTGCCGGTATTGGTCGCCCAGAAGGGTTGTGCCTGCATTCTCGTAACGAAGAAAGCTGATGACGTCACGAATCGCGGCCAGGCCCGTGCCGGCCACTACAGGGTCTTTTGTTGGATACACAGCTTCGTAGATCTGGTAGGGCTGGAAGCCTGAGGCCATCTCGATTCCGGTCTTGGCGGCATTGAGCTGCCAGCCTTCGCGGATTTCCTGACGCTTGCCATCGCGGCTGTCCCGGATTGTTAGCTTCACGGCACCACTTGCGACATAAGCCTGCATGTTGCGATCGCCGAGGTTCATCACCGTAACTTTGGCCTTGGGCACAAATTCGCTGCGGATCATCGCTTCCACACCTTGTGCGATGGGTGGATATACGCGCAATAGGTCTGGCGAGACGGGGACGTCCCATTGCCAGCCCACCCATACCAGTGTGTAGCCCTGCTCCATCAGGAAGGGCTCGCCAAACATGCCTGTCAGGCCCTTGCCGCCGCGATTAGAGACTTCAAAAAGAATCGAGCCATTGCCGGTGGCCGGGTCTCTGGGCTTGAGCACTACCAGATCGGCCGAGAAGCGAACCATGCCTTTGTCGTCTACCGGAGCACGATCAATGTCGCGAATGATCTGGTTGGCAGGTAGCTTCGGGTCGAGGACAAAATGCGCTCGCGCTTCTACTCGTTCGTAACGCTCACCAGCGTCTCCGCGAGAGACAAGGTAAATCTTTTCCACGGCCGCAGGCAGAGCTGCAGCCATCAGCAACAACGCAATCAAACGCATTTCTTAGATGCCTTTCAGATACCTTGCGATAAAGGGAACACCCTTCACGCCATGAAACACATGGGCGCCGGGATGCACTTCTGTACCGAAGGCTTCACTTACTCCGAATACAGCATAGACTTTGCGGGTGGCCTTGGCGCCTTCTTCAAAACCAGCAAGGGGGAAGATGCGGTCCTGCTCGCCGGTCTCGGCAAAGAAGGGGCGCGGGGCAATCAGGCCGGCCACGTCGCTCATCTCGGCCCAGTTCAAGATTCCAGGCACATAGTTGTCCATGCAGTGAGCGAGGGAGAGAATGCAATCGCGGAAGGTGTTGAGATAGCCCGACACCATGGCGGCCTGAATGCGGGTATCGAGTGCAGAAGCGAAGAGAGTGCAGGTGCCGCCGCCGGAGATGCCAACACAGCCTACGCGTTTGGAGTCGAGATCTTTGCGCGTCTCGATGTAGTCGATCGTGCGCATCACGTCATAGGCGCGCCAGCCGATCATCGTTTCGCCGAAAAGGAGTGCTGCGCCGGCTGAGGGTTGGCAACTGTTGTTGTTGATTCCTTTGGCGGCGTTGATGGGGTCTCGACGATAGCCGAAGGCGAGTGGTTCGATGGCAAAGGCGGCGAGGCCTTGCTCTACAAACTGCAGCGCAAAATCGGCCTGGTAGCCAGACTTGTCGGTGCGCTGTTTGCCCTTGTCATCGATGCCAACGATGTCATCGACACCACGCCCGTGGCCGGGGACACAAATCATGACTGGCTGGGCACCGGCTATGGCCTTGGGCTTCAATAGATAACCCACTACTTCCATGTTTTCGCGGCTGGTGAAGACGATTTTCTCGCGCGTGTAGGTGTCGAAGTCTTTGGTCTCGATTATGCGCGGACGAAGATTCGCCGGGTTCTCCGGGAAGCCACCGACGAGCTCGCGCAGCTTGAGGCGCAACTTACGTTGCCAGGCACGTGCGGCTGCCGGAGTTGTGGCGTTGAATTGCAGGCGCAAGGGTGCAGTCTTGTGGCGCTCGCGCGAGTAGGCCACCGGGTCGAGTCTTGCCTCTGGCATTGTGTCTGCATTCATGGCTGCAGCCATGCTGGTTAAAGCCATCTCACGTCGTGTCATTCCTGATTCACCTCAACCACTTCATCAAAGATATCCGGGCGCAGCGTTACTCCAGCCATGCGGAGCCGGTCGAGAATTTTTGGTTTGACGCCACTCCATTTGAAGCGGCCCTTCACTTTGCCATCAGCGGTCATGCCGGTTCGCTCAAAGAAGAAAATGTCCTGGGTCATGACGCGGCCTTCTTCCACACCGGTCACTTCAGCAATCGAAGTAATTTTACGCGAGCCATCCTGCAGGCGAGCTACCTGGCAAACCATCTTGATCGCGCTGGCCAGCTGCTGAATCAGAACCTTGGAGGGGATTTCTAGATCGGCCATCAGCATCATTGCTTCGAGACGCGAGAAGGCGTCGCGGGGGGTGTTGGCGTGGATCGTTGTCATCGAGCCTTCTACGCCGGTGTTCATGGCCTGTAGCATGTCGAGCGCCTCACCGCCGCGGCACTCACCGATGATGATGCGGTCTGGACGCATACGCAGGGCGGTTCTGACGAGCTGGCGCTGGTTGATGCCGCCTTCTTTGTTGAGGTTGGGCGGACGGGTTTCAAACTTCACTACGTGGCGCTGCTGCAACTGCAGCTCGGCCGTGTCTTCGATGGTGACGACGCGTTCGTCTTCTGGGATAAATCGCGACATCGCGTTGAGCGTAGTTGTTTTGCCGCTACCGGTGCCGCCCGAGATCAGGATGGTTGTCTTGGCGGCCACACAGGCAGCCATAAACTCCAGCATCGAACGCATGATCGTCTTCTTCTCGATCAGCTCTTCACTGGTGATGACGTGCTTGCCAAAGCGGCGAATCGACATCGAGGGGCCGTCGAGGGCGAGCGGCGGAATGATTGCGTTTACGCGACTGCCGTCGGGCAGGCGGGCGTCGACGATCGGGTTGGCTTCGTCAACGCGGCGGCCCACCTTCGAGACAATCTTTTCGATTACATGGAGGAGGTGCGCGTTGTCTTTGAAGCGAATGCCGGTAAGGGTGAGCTTACCGAATCGTTCCACATAAACTTTGTTTGGCCCGTTGATCAGGATGTCTGAAATGGAAGGTTCTTTGAGCAGTGGTTCGAGCGGCCCCAAACCAAAGACTTCGTCGAGAACTTCTTCGATGATCTGGTTTTCTTCGGCCGTTGTCATTGGGACGCGCTGCTCTTGCAGCAGCTTCTCGACGACGCGGCCGATCTCCATCCGCACGCGGTCTCGCGGGAGGGAATTCACCTTGTCCAGATTGAGGACGCTGATCAGTTTGCGATGGATCTCGCCCTTGAGCTCAAAGGTTCTGCTGGTGGCACGCAAGTTTCCGGTGCCTGTAGCAACTGGCGCCTTTTCGACAGTTTTTACCGCAGTGGGCGGCTTCATGCCGACGCGGCGCGAGACTGGGCGAAAACTTTCCATGATCTAAAACCCTAACACCTCAAACCATCCCCGCGTCGCGCAAAAACTTTGCCGCTTCTTCGGGCGGGGTGGGATTGATGTAAAAACCAGTACACCATTCAAAGCCTGCGATCTTGGTGAGGCGCGGAATGATCTCGATATGCCAATGATAGTGTTCCATTGCGCCTTCGTGAACGGGGGCGGTATGGATCACGAAGTTGAAGCTGGGACGCTCCAGTACTTTATCTATGCGGCGTAGCAGGGTGCGCATCACCCAAGCCAGATTGTGAATCATCTGTGGCGTGGAATCTTCAAAGTGGCTGGAGTGCTGACGGGGCATCACCCAGGTTTCGAATGGGAAGCGTGGGGCATAGGGCGAGGCAGCAACAAAATGATCGGTTTCAAGAATCAAGCGAGTCCCGCCCTCAACCTCCTGCCGCACCATGTCGCAAAAGATGCAGCGTTCGCGGAATTCGAAATACTTGCGTGCGCCTTCGATTTCTTCCTGCACGCGTTTGGGGACGATAGGCAGGCCGATGATCTGGGAATGGGTGTGTTCGAGGGTGGCACCACCGAGTTCGCCATGATTCTTGAAGCAGACAATGTAGCGCATGCGCGAGTCACGTTTGAGATCGCGAATGCGTTCGCGAAAGGCCCAGAATAACTCTTCAACTGCTTTCTCTGAGCAGTCGGAAAGAAAGAGATCGTGGTGGGGAGATTCGATGATGACTTCGTGCGCGCCAACGCCGTTCATGCGGTCATAGAGGCCGTCGCCGGTGCGGTCGAGATTGCCTTCGACACGCAAGGCCGGGAACTTGTTGGGGACTACGCGGGTGGTCCAATTTGCATCATTCGCGTGGCCGCCGTCGGGTCGGAAAGCAAGAATTTCAGGCGGGGTCTTGGACTCGTGTCCAGCGCAAAAGGGACAGAAACGGTTAGTCGGCCCGGCTACCGGCACACGTACGAAATCGCTCGGACGTTTGGCACGTTCGACGGAAATAATCACCCACCGGCCAGTCACAGGATCACGACGTAATTCAGGCATAAGAATTTATGATTCTCGCACAGGGCAGGCGCAAAAACGGTCTGGAACTGAGAAGGATTAGCTGCCGGCAGGTTCCAGAGAGCTTGGGATCGTGAAGCGAACCGCAGAGCCAGTTCCCGGAATGGATTCAAGCCAGATGCGGCCACCGTGACGCTCCACCATCTGCCGGCAAAGAGGAAGCCCAATGCCGGTGCCAGGAATTTCATCGCCGTGTAAACGATGAAAGATTCCAAAGACCTTCTCAAGATTGGCTTTTTCAACCCCTATCCCGTTGTCGCGTACCGAAAAGAGCCAGCGGTCGGCAGAGCTGTCGGCGGAAATCTGAACCTGCGGGGTTGAATTGCCACAGTACTGGATCGCGTTGCCGATCAGCATTTCAAAGAGTGAATCGAGCATCGGCTCTTCTGCAACCACAGTTGGCAAATTGGAAGCGCTCACCTGCGCACCATTCTCCTGGATTACGCCAGCCATTTTCTCAAGCGTACGCGAGAAGACGCGATTGCAATCTACAAGTGATAGATTCAAACCGCTACGCTGGGTTAGGCTCCAGTACTCACTGAGCCCTTTCACCAGACCTTCAATGCGCAGGGCACTCTCTAGAGCCTCTTTTATATAGAGATTGGCGTTACCGACTGGTCTGCCTTTATAGTCTTCTGCAAGCAATCTGGTGAACTTTACAATCATGGTCAAAGGGTCACGCAGATCTTGAGTCAGGGCATTTCCGAAAGCCTTCAGTTCCAGATTTGAACGAAGCATCGACTCTTCCACCTGGCGTCTTTCTGTGATGTCCACAAAAGCGCCCACAGCACCGCTCGGCTTTCCCGCTTTGTCAAAGAGCGGGACAGCGTTGCCAAGAAGGCAAAGAGAATCTCCATCGTCAAAAAGAACTTCCACCTCGAAATCGTCTACTCGTTTGCCCGTTCGCGCTGCGCTCACCAGAGGCAGATCTTCATTTGGAATTTCCTTGCCATCCTTGATATATCGCCAACGGCTGGTTTGATCTGGAGCGATCGGGATGCGGCCCACTCCTTCCCCATCCGGGATTCGCAGTAATTCGTATGCTTTTCGATTGGCTTGAAAGGTCTTGCATTCCACATCTTTGGAAATGTATACGCCCACAGGCACCGTCTCAAGCAATGCCGCCAATTCTGCGTGGAGCTTTTGCTCACTCAGGTCTGTAACCACACAGCAACAACAGGCGACTCCGCCCAGAATAAGGTTCTGAAGCGAAAGATACACAGGCAAAGTGGATCCGCCGGGGCGTATTAATCGCACTTCTGCCTTTCTACGGCCTGAGCTTTGCAGAAAGACCGAGACTAGGCTTAGGTCTTCTGATACGACAAATTCCTGGATACTTGCGCCGATGACGCAGTCAAGCGGGAGGCCCAACATGGAAGCAAACGGCTTGTTCGCAAATAGAATCAGCCCATGAGGATCTAGAGTGACGGCCCCTTCGGCCATTTCTTCAATCATGACCCGGTAGGCGGCATCAGCGCCCTTAAGGGTGTAGACCCGGTCTCCTTCGGGGCCGGCCGCCACGATAGCGTCCACTTCGCCATCCCGAATCGCTCTTAGCGTTTCTTCCGCTTCTTCGACCCGTGCTGAAAGTGCTCTGATTTGACCGAGAAGCTGTTCTTTCGTTTCACGCATCATCTTTGACCTGCTTTGCTTTTGTCAAAATCCTGAGGCGCGCAATATCAAGCCCGGCGATTACCCTGGCTCTCTCCGACAGGTCGCCCACGAGCTTTCGCGCTGGCAAAGGAAAACTTTTGACCAGCGTTGGGGTAACCAAAATCTGCTCAGAGCTTGCCTGCTCAGGGTGCTGGTAAAGATCGACTACCTGGAGCTGGTAGCAACCATCGAGATCTGTCTCGCAGATTGCCCGAATATTCTGGATGGCACGAATGCACTTAGGGGTGGTGCCGGTAATGAACAACTTCAGCAGGTACTGCTGATCGTCGGGCACATCTTCAGTTAAAGGGTTCAACTTGGCTCTTTTCATGGATGGATGGTGGGTTGATTTGAGAGCAGATCAAGGCCGACCAATACCTTCTCCGTGTTGGAAAGGTCACCGATGATTTTTCTCACCGGTTCCGGGAGCTTGCGCACCAAAGTCGGCAGAGCAAAAATCTGATCTACCTTGGCCAAATGGGGGGTTTCAAGCAAATCTACAATTTCAATGTGGTAATCGCCGTGGAGATGCTCGTCACAGATGCGTTTTAAGTTGGCAAGAGCCTGGATGGATTTTGCTGTCTGTCCGTCTTCGGCATCCTAATTTCGTCCTCCACGTTTATTGGCTTTTTTGCCATTGGCATCCGGGCTAATCTCAATTTCAAATCGGCTGTGCGCCAGCTCACGCTGGTCTTTCTCAGACTTCACGAGTTTCAGTTTTTCCTGGGCAATGAGTTGCAGGGACGCTTGCTCACCAATCTCGCGTTCCAAATGTAAGGCCGCAATCTGAGAATCCAGAACCTGGCGCTTGTGGTGAAGCAGAAGTTGTTTCCGTTCGATTTCCTGGACGGCTTCAATGTTTGCAGAGGCGTCTTTGGCCTCTTGATTGACGCGCGCCGAACCTGTGAGCAAGCCCTGTTCTCCCAGATACACCTCGCGTAACTCAATTCCCTGATTAGTGATTAGAAATTCACGAATCTGATTGGAATGAGCGAGGCCGCGTGCCTTTAATATGTAAATTCCGCGATTGCGTTCACCACCGTATTCGATGTCCCTCAACAGCAACCAGGCGTCGGCAAGCGAGGAAATATCAAGCTCCGTTTGTTCAGGTGTATTGGAACCGTTGGTCAATGTAGTAAGAATTGAGGTAATTTGCTCATCCTTCAAGAAATCGATCAGCCGCAGCAGGATGCTCCTCGTCTCAAAAGGGGTTCCCGCATGAAGCAGTGCCGTTACCGGATCTACCACTACGAGACTGGGCTGGAAGGTTCTGATGATTTTGTGGATTTGAACCAGATGCATTTCAAGCCCAAATGATGTGGGCCTTACGGAATGGAATAGCAATAAACCCTTATCCAACCAGTGCTGCAAATCGATTCCAATCGAGCGCATGTTTCGCATGATCTGGCCGGCAGATTCTTCAAACGAGAAGATCACACATCGCTCGCCACGGGCGCAGGCCGCCGTAATCGCGTGGGCGGCAAGACTTGATTTTCCAGTGCCCGAAGTACCGGAAATCAAAATACTGCTACCGCGAAAGTAGCCTGATCCGCCGAACATCGAGTCCAGAGCAGGCACGCCGGTAGATACTCTTTCGTCGCTCGAAGAATACGTAAGATCCATTGAAGTGACGGGCAAGACTGAGATGCCGTCTTCCTGGATCAGAAAGGGGTATTCGTTCATCCCGTGAGTAGAGCCGCGATACTTAACAATGCGAAGACGGCGAGTGAGAACGGTTTCGGTGACCTGTTGATCCAGAAGGATCACGCAATCGGATAGATACTCTTCAAGGCCATGCCGGGTGAGGGTGGACTGGCCGCGTTCTCCGGTAACGATTGTGGTGAGATTTCTATCCTTGAGCCAACGGAAGAGTCTCCGCAATTCGGCCCGCAATAGCCCTTGATCCTCAAGCCCGGCAAAGAGAGCCTCTACGCTATCCAAAAGAACTCGTTTTGCGCCGATGGCATCAACAGCATACGCAAGCCTTACGAAAAGGGCCTCCAAATCATACTCGCCCGTTTCGTGGATCAAGCTTCGATCGAGGAAAACATGATCGATCATCAGCTTCTTATGGGCAATCAAGTGATGCAAATCGAATCCCAGGGAGGCGACATTTGTGGCAAGCTCGTCGGCTGTCTCTTCAAAAGAAAGGCAGACGCCTGGCTCGTTGAATTCCTGTGCGCCGCGCACGAGAAACTCCATGCCCAAAAGAGTCTTTCCGCAACCTGCTCCACCACAAACTAAAGTTGAGCGGCCGCGTGGCAAACCACCCAGTGCAATCTCATCGAGCCCCTGGATTCCTGTCGGGCACTTTAGGACTTTACCCCCCGTATTTGTTTCATTTTTTGTTTTCAGTTTTTTGGGAGGCATGTATCAATGGATTGCAACGAGACGATCTCGGAGAAAGACCAGTTGATGCTGCACGTTGAAGGCCCTTGCGTGTCCTCAATGAATGCTTCAACTCAGCAGCCATCTAAGCCAACCTGACCGACCAAATAACGTCGCTGACCGAATACGGTCGCCATCGGAGCAAGACTCAAAACAGGCCAAAAGTTACCGCTTGCATTTGACACTTGCGAGGCGTAGGATTGCAGCCGAGGAAAGCACATGGCTACATTACTCGGTGTAGTAAAGGAAACACTGCCTGGTGAAAGGCGTGTGGCCTTGACCCCAAGAGCCGCAGAGGCTCTGGGCAAGGCCGGGTTGGAAGTGGTGCTGGAGGCGGGAGCGGGGGCGTCCGCCGGATACCCGGACAAAGACTATGAGTCGCGCGGGATTAGACTAGCAAGCCGCAAGGAAGTTTTTGCTTCGGCTGCCAGTCTTGCCCAAGTGAGAGCTCTCGGCGCAAACCCACAAGCGGGACGCGATGATCTGCCTCACTACCGGTCTGGACAGGTTGTTCTGGGGCTAGGCGAACCACTAACAGCTCCACAGGAGAATCAGGATCTCGCGCAGACCGGGGTTTCGTATCTGGCGCTCGAATTGATTCCCCGCATCACACGGGCACAATCGATGGACGTTCTGTCTTCGATGGCCAGCATCGCCGGATACAAGGCAGTGCTGATGGGCGCAAGCCAGCTACCTCGGCTATTGCCGATGATGACCACGGCGGCCGGCACCATCGCGCCAGCCAAGGTTTTGATATTGGGAGCAGGCGTTGCCGGCTTGCAGGCGATTGCAACGGCACGACGGCTTGGCGCAGTAGTGAGTGCATATGACGTGCGGCCTGCAGCCAAAGAGCAGGTGGAAAGCCTGGGTGCGAAGTTCATCGTTCTTGATGTCGACAATGCCGGAGCCGAAGACAAAGGCGGCTACGCCAAGGCGATGGATGAAGCTTTTTACAAGCGCCAGCGAGAACTGCTTACCGACGTGATTCGTGAGCAGGATCTTGTCATCACCACTGCTGCCGTGCCGGGGCGCAAGGCACCAATCCTGATGACCACAGAGATGGTGGCGGCGATGTCGCCCGGTTCTGTTGTTGTCGATCTTGCGGCAGAGCGCGGTGGCAACTGTGAAGTAACGATTCCTGGAGAGACGATTGACTTTCAAGGCGTGACAGTCATGGGGCCAATGAATGTAGCCTCGCTACTGCCCTATCACGCGAGCCAAACCTTCGCGCATAACGTCTCGGCATTCCTGAAGAACCTGATGGTGAAGGGAGACTTTCACCTCAATCGTGAGGATGAGATCATCCGCGAGACTCTGGTTTGCGAAGGCGGACGTATCGTGCATCCGAAGTTGATTGAAGCGGCAGAACGAATCGGGGTGACCTCATGAAAGGCTTTGAAGCTGGCCTCTTTGTCTTTATGCTTGCAGCCTTCCTTGGCTTTGAGCTGATCAAGCGTGTTTCGCCACTGCTGCACACGCCTCTGATGTCGCTAACCAATGCAATCTCGGCGATTGCAGTGGTGGGGGCGATCCTGATTGCGGGAGAGAAAGACGCTTCCCTTCTGAGCCGAATTCTTGGCTTCACGGCAGTGAGCGCGTCGGTGATCAATCTGGTGAGCGGCTACCTGATTACCGACAGAATGCTCAAGATGTTCAAGCGGCGGGAAGGGGTGGCGAAATGAACGAGACCATTCTCGAGATGATCTATATTGCCGCAGCGGCAGGCTTTATCCTTGCGCTGAAATGGATGAGTTCTCCGGCCACTGCGCGAAGCGGGGTACTGGCTGGTGAGATCGGAATGCTGCTTGCGGTGGTGGGCACGCTGCTTCGATTTGAAGTGGTGGATTACACCTGGATCTTCGCGGCCTTCCTGCTGGGCTCGGCCATCGGCGTGCCGCTGGCTTACAAGATGCCGATGACGGCTGTGCCGCAACGCACTGCCATATCGCATGCTTTTGGTGCGCTGGCTGCGGCGCTGATCGGTGTCGCCGAATACTACCGGGCCACGCCCGACCGATTTGTGATGACTGCGCTGGCAGCAGAGGTGCTGCTGGGATTTCTTACCTTCACCGCGAGCCTGATGGCATTCGGCAAGTTGCAGGAGATTCTGCCCACCCGGCCCATTACTTACAAGGGGCAGAATGTCGTCAATCTCAGCATTCTTGGCTTTGCGCTGGTGATTGGCATGGCGTTGATTGCCGACCCGTCGCGCACCTGGCTTTTCCCGGTATTCTCGCTGCTGGCGCTTACCTTTGGCGTGATGCTGATTGTGCCGATTGGCGGCGCGGATATGCCAACAGTGATCGCACTGCTCAACTCTTACGCGGGCCTCTCGGCCAGTGCCATGGGCTTTGCTCTCGATAACAAATTGTTGATCGTTGCCGGCGCGCTGGACGGGTCTTCGGGGCTGATACTTTCGATCATCATGTGCAAGGCGATGAATCGCTCCTTCAGCAATGTGCTCTTTGGCGCCTTCGGGCAGGTGCAGGCCAGTGCCGGGGCGACGGGGGAAGTGAAGCCCGTACGTTCTGCCTCGCACGAAGAGGCGGCAGAGATTCTGGGCAGCGCGCAGACTGTTGTGATCATCCCTGGCTACGGTATGGCTGTTGCGCAGGCGCAGCATAAGGTACGAGAGCTCTTTGACAGTCTTACCAAGCGCGGCGTCGATGTACGCTTTGCGATCCACCCGGTGGCTGGCCGCATGCCGGGCCACATGAACGTGCTGCTGGCTGAGGCGAACATTCCTTACGACCGGCTTTTTGAGATGGACGAGATCAACTCAGAGCTGGAACATGTCGATGTCGCGCTGGTGATTGGCGCAAATGACGTTGTGAATCCGGCCGCGCGCAACGACCCGGCGAGCCCCATCGCAGGCATGCCGATTCTCAACGCCGACAAGGCTCGGACGGTAATGGTGATCAAGCGAGGCATGAGTCCGGGCTTCGCCGGCATCGACAACGAGCTTTACTACATGGACAAAACGCTGATGCTGTTTGGGGACGCCAAAGGCTTTGTTGCGGGCGTCGTCAAGGAGCTAAGCGCGGTTCACGCTTGAGGCTCTGTTGGCATAGGGCGAATCGAAAGCACCAGCACAATCGAGAAGAGCGCGACACTGGCGAAGATGCCGAAGATCGTCATCAGAGGTACTTGGGCATCCCGCAAAACGCCAAAGCCGAGATCGGCCAGGCCACCGCAACTGATGCTTACCAGGTTCATGATGCCGTAGCCAGTGGCGCGTAGATGTGGCCGCGTGATCTGACACAGGATCGGCATGTTGTTGGTGTCAAAGAAGCCCCAGCCGAGGCCAAACAGGATGAGGAATCCAACAGCGACACCCAACATGCCTGTGCGAGGTGAATAGCCCACACCGAGCATCGCGATCACGATCAATACGATGCCGAGAGCGCTCGTGTAGATGCGGCCGCGGTCAGTACGCTGCATCCAGCGGTCTGCTCCCCAGCCACCAACAAAGGCCGCCAGAATCGCAGCAATCATCCAGTACAAGGTAGCCGAAACACCAGCCTTGCCCTGGCCGATACCAAACTCGGCTTTGAGGATGGCAGGCATCCAGTCGCGTACAATCCATCCCGCCATGGCCGGCAAGGTGAAGTAAAGAACCAACAGTAAGAACGAGCGATTCGTCAGCAGTTCTCGCAAGGAGTTGAGAGGG
Source organism: Bryobacter sp. (assembly GCA_044376335.1). Classification (GTDB taxonomy): domain Bacteria; phylum Acidobacteriota; class Terriglobia; order Bryobacterales; family Bryobacteraceae; genus Bryobacter. The sequence goes on along the minus strand of JBIPMY010000021.1, from coordinate 15,591 downwards.
CTGTGCCGCTCGAGTTTTTCGACGACGGGCGAATTCTTCACCATCAAGAACAAGGGCACCGCGTAGGCGACTCCTACCAGACCACAAACCTCGAACATCCAGCGCCAGCCAAGCGCCGGGCTGTCCGCTGCGTAGCCGCTGAAGCCACCGACAATCACACCCGCATAGATGCCCATCTGGTGCATGCCAACGGCTCTTGATCGGGTGGACCCAAAGTGGTAATCCGCAATCAGGGCCAGTGCTGCAGGCAGGTAGAAGGCCTCACTGATGCCCATAATGGCGCGTGTGGCCAGCAGTTCGTTATAGGTGGTGGCCTGCCCAGTGGCCCATGTCACCCCAGACCAGATGGCCAGGCTGAGCGCAATCACGTGACGGCGGCTAAAGCGGTCTGCGAGGTAACCACCCACGGGGCTCAAGAAAGCGTAGGTCCACTTGAAGAGCGCAAGAATTTTGCCCCAATTCGCTTCAGACCCGATGTCGGGAATGTCGGTCATCAGTGAGAATTTCATGGCAGCCAGCATTTGCCGGTCGAGGTAGTTGAGCAATGCCACTGGCATCAGCAAGGCAACCACAAACCATGCGTATTTCATTCGATCCTTGCCGCTCGCTGAGTTCATTTCCACTTCGGCGATTGTACCGCCTCAGTGATACTCTCATGGAATCAGGCGAAAAGATCGCCCAAGGAGCATCCTTCCTGTGAAGTGGTTTGACTACAAAGCCCCAACTACGCTTGCTGGCACATTGGCTGAATTCAACGGCCACCCTGGCGCATACCTGCTTGCCGGAGGTACAGATCTGCTTGTGCAGCTTCGAGCCGGCCGCAAAGAAACAGACCTCGTCATCGACATCAAACGTGTCCCTGAACTCAATGAGATTTCCTTCGATCCATCCACCGGCCTTATTGTCGGTGCTGCCGTTAACTGGGCCGACCTTCAAGAGCATCCGGACGTGAAGCGTCACTACCCGTCGCTAGCGGAAGTTTCGTCGATTATCGGTGGCACTCAGATTCAGGGCCGCGCCTCACTGGGCGGCAACCTGTGCAACGCCGCGCCCAGTGCAGATTCCATCCCTCTGCTGATTGCCCTTGAAGCCAGGTGCCGTATTGCGAGCGTGAATGGCGAGCGGGAGATCGCTGTTGAAGACGTCTGTGTCGCCCCTGGCAAGAATTCTCTCAAGCCTGGCGAGTTGCTGGTCTCGGTACACTTCCCTGCCCCCAGGCCGTCGTCTGGCGCACAATATCTTCGCTTCATCCCGCGCAATGAAATGGATATCGCCGTTGCTGGCGTTGGTGCGAGCGTAGTGCTCAACAACGGCACCTTTGCGGAGGCTCGCATCGCGCTGGCTTCTGTTGCTCCCACGCCGCTCTTTGTCCAGGCTGCAGGGGATTCGCTCAAAGGCAAACCAGTAAACGAAGAATCGATCGAGGCCGCAGCAGAGATCGCCAGGCATGCAGCCCAGCCGATCTCCGACATGCGAGGCACCGCCGAGTACCGGCGTCACCTCTGCGCCGTACTCACCCGCCGCGCGCTTCAAGCGGCCGTCAAGCAAGCCCAGGAGCTTCAATAACCATGCAGTCTAAAACGCACGTCCACACCACGATCAACGGCGAAGAGCGCGACTTTCTTTGCGAGCCACGCCAGAGCCTGCTTGAAGTACTCCGTGACAACCTCAATATGACTGGCACCAAAGAAGGCTGCAACGACGGCAACTGCGGGTCCTGCACGGTTACGATTGATGGCCGCCTGGTGACGTCCTGCCTTGTGCTCGGCGTTGAGGCTGAAGGGCGCAAGATTACCACCATCGAAGGCATCGCAAACGGCAACCAGCTGCACCCGATCCAGAAAGCCTTCCTCGAAAACGCAGCGTTGCAATGCGGCATCTGCACGCCGGGCTTTATCGTCGCCACCAAAACCCTGCTCGAGCAGGAACCCAACCCGACTGAGGAGCGCATTCGCTTCTTCCTGTCCAATAACCTCTGCCGCTGCACCGGCTACGACAAGATCATCAAGGCCGTTCAGCAAGCGGCGAAGGAGATGCAGGCATGAAGTATTCAGTAATCGGCACTCGCCCCATTCGTCACGACGGCGCAGACAAGGTTACGGGCCGCGCCATCTACGGCGGAGATTTTCAGATGGCCGGGCTGCTGCGTGGCTTTATTCTGCGCAGCCCTCACTCGCACGCCCGCATCAAGAGCATCAACACGAGTAAAGCAGCAGCGCTTCCAGGCGTCCATGCTGTTGTCACCGCGAAAGACTTCCCGGAAGTAGATGGCAAGAAGATGGTGGACCTTGGTGAAGGCTTGATGCCTCTGGCATACGCGCGGGGCAATGTTCTGGCCAGTGACAAGGTGCTCTATCGCGGGCACGCAGTTGCAGCAGTCGCGGCCGTTAACGAGCACGTCGCAGAAGACGCAGCAAAACTGATTGAAGTGGAGTACGAGGTGCTTCCGTGCGTCCTCACGGCTCCCGAGGCGATGCTACCCACAGCGCCAATCCTGCACGAAGACCTCACCACCAAAGAACTTGGCAAGGACAGCGGCACCGTCTCAAACATTGCTGATCACATTCAGTTCTCAATCGGCGACATTGCGGCAGGCTTTGCCGAAGCTGACGTTGTTGTTGAGCGTGAGTTCAACACTGCTACCGTCCATCAGGGCTACATCGAACCGCACAACGCGACCGTGCTTTGGAACAACGATGGCCGCATCAGCATTTGGTGCAGTACTCAGGGTTCGTTTGTCGTTCGCGACGCAACTGCCGGCATCCTGGACATTCCTGTGTCGCAGATCAAAGTTACGCCGATGGAAATCGGTGGCGGCTTTGGTGGCAAGATCCCTGTTTATCTCGAACCAGTGGCCGCGTTGCTGTCGAAGAAGTCTGGTCGCCCGGTGAAGATTCTGATGCCACGTCAGGCAGTCTTTGAAGCAACCGGCCCCACGCCTGGCTCTTACATGAAGGTGAAGATCGGCGCAAAACAAGACGGCACGATCACTGCAGCTCAGGCATATCTTGCCTTTGAAGCGGGCGCTTATCCGGGGGCCATGGTAGTGCCTGGCGCCATGACTGCCTTTGCCGCATACAACCTAACCAATGTGCTGATCGATGGCTACGACGTTGTTGTTAACAAACCGAGCACGGCGGCATATCGCGCTCCCGGTGCTCCCAATTCGGCCTTCGCTACCGAATCCGTCATCGACGAGCTGGCGCTCAAGCTCAATCTCGACCCGCTCGACTTCCGCCTCAAGAACTCCGCCGAAGAAGGCACACGTCGCGCCGATGGCCCACGCTATCCGCGCATTGGCTGCATTGAAGTTCTGGAGGCAATGAAGAATTCCGATCACTACAAGTCGCCCCTCGGCGGCCCCAATCGTGGCCGTGGTGTCGCGATTGGCTTCTGGTTCAACATCGGCTTCCCTTCCAGTTGCACACTCAACGTGACTGCCGACGGCAGCGTCAATCTGATTGAAGGCTCGACAGACATTGGCGGTTCGCGTACCTCCATTGCCATGCAGGCAGCGGAAGTGCTGGGGCTGAGGGCTGAAGATATTCATCCCTCGATCGTCGATACAGACTCGATCGGCTTCACTGCCGTGACCGGCGGCTCGCGCACCACCTTCGCTACTGGCTGGGCTGCTTATGAAGCCGCTCAGGATGTTGTGCGCCAGATGAAAGAACGCGCAGCCAAGCTCTGGGCTGTGGATCCCGATACTGTGACGGCCGAACAGGGCATCTACAAATCGAATGGCCACACCATCGGCTTTAAGGACCTCGCCGCTCGCATCTCAGAAACCGGTGGCCCTATTGTTGGCCGCGCGGCTGTAGATCCTCGTGGGGCAGGCGGCTCGTTTGCCGGCTCAATTGTCGACGTTGAAATCGACCCCGAAACCGGCAAGACCACCATCCTGCGCTTTACCTGCGTACAGGACGCGGGGCGCGCCATCCACCCGGCTTATGTCGAAGGCCAGATGCAGGGCGGCAGCGTCCAGGGTATCGGCTGGGCACTCAACGAAGAGTACTTCATGAACACCGACGGCCGCATGATGAACTCCAGCTTTCTCGACTACCGCATGCCCACGGCGCTCGATGTGCCAATGATTGAAACCATCATCGTTGAGGTACCCAACCCGGGCCATCCCTTTGGTGTTCGTGGTGTTGGTGAAGCTAATATCATTCCGCCACAGGCCGCCATTGCCAATGCCATCACTCACGCGATTGGTACGCGGATGACTCGGCTGCCAATGAACCCACCAGCAATCATGGAGGCCATCTGGTGCCAAAAGTCTTCATCCCCACTCTCTTGAGGCACTTGACGGACGGTTGCACCGAAGTGGATATCGAAGGTGCCACCGTCCGTCAGATCATTGCGAATCTGGAAGCACAACACCCGGGCATTGAAGACCGTCTGCTTGAAGGCGGGCGGCTTCGCCCCAACATTGCCATCGCAATCGATGGCGAAATCTCTCCGCTTGGCCTCTTTGAATCTGTGCCCCCTGCAAGCGAGCTACACTTCCTCTCTGCGATTCGTGGAGGATAAGATAAGTCTTGCTTCCACGCTCACTCATTTTTGTCGCTCTGTGCACCTGCAGCCCTGCTCTGGCGCAAATCACCAGTGCGCCCGAATTCAAATCAGGTCCGGTTTTCCAGAAGGATCGCTCTGCGGCAACGGTTGATGGGACATCCCATGCCTCGGCTGAAAAAGCTCAGCTGAATGCGGAAGTGCTTTCGCGACTCAGGCAGCTCAGCGGCTATGCAGGTGGCGTTCGCTTGATTGAAGGGAAGTTGCTTCCAGAAGCGCAGAAATGGTTTCGTGATCGAAAGCTCCCCATCGGAGTGGCAGTCACGCTCTTTTTCTCAGGGCAGGAAGAAGAGGGCGTTCGGCAGCTGATTTCAATTGGCCGCAGCAATCCGAGCTCAGTAGAGATTGTTCCCTTCCTGGCCGAGACAGCTCTGGTTGTCCCTTCGCTCACTGCTACCGCTTTAGAGGTGATCGAGAAGATCTCTGCAAAGAATCCCTCAAGCAGCGAAGCCTACTATTACCGCGCACGCTTGACCCGTGATCAGGAATCCGCCAGTATCGAGTTGCTCAAGAAGTCCATTGCCCTCGACCCGGCAGCCACTGCCCCGCTTATCGAACTCAGCCGCATCTATACAAGAACGGGAGATCGCCCTGCTGCAATCGAAGCACTGGAAAAAGTATTGGTACTGAAGCCCGACACCTCAATTGCCCATTACCGCCTCGCTTCGCTCTATCGCGCGACGGGGCAACACGAGAAAGCCAGCAGCCACATGGCCGCATTCCAGAAGCTACAGTAACGCTCCTTTTTCTAATGACACGTCGTCACTTATTCGCGCTGTCTTGTTTACTTGGCTCGCCAGCCCGTGCGGAATCCATCACCTATCGCAACAACCCGCCTTATTTCCCGTACGTGCCACTGATTGAAGGCGGCCATGACGAATTTCCGCCCGACCCTCCGATGCCTGTTTATCCACCGAGACGCGACGGCAGATTCGCTGACATCACTGGCACGGTACTCAATTCAGATCAACTCTCCAAAGGCATCCCTTACTGGATGGCCAGCCTGGACGCATCTTCTGGAATCGATATCTATGGCAACAACGGGATCGCGGTAGGTGACATCGACAACGATGGCCGCGATGAAATCTATGTTTGCCAACCATCGGGTCTGCGAAACCTGCTATTTCGCTGGCAGGAGGGCAAGCTTGTTGAAGTCTCAGCCGGGGTGGACATCGAAGACGATACCTCATCCGCTCTTTTCCTCGATCTCCGCAACATCGGGCGTCAGGATCTGGTTGTCCTGCGCGGTTCGGGCCCATTGCTCTTTCTCAATGACGGCAAAGGGAAGTTCTCGGCAGTGCCCGATGCCTTCCGTTTTGCACAGGCCCCTCAAGGCGGTTTCACAGGAATGGCAGCGGCCGATTACGACCGTGACGGCAAGCTCGACCTCTACCTCTGCACCTACAGCTTCTTCCAGACGGAAGCCCAGTTTCGCTATCCAGTTCCCTATTTCGACGCTCAGAACGGGCCAGCCAATTTTCTCTTTCGCAATCGTCTCAATGCCGATGGCACTGGCTTCTTTGAAGACACGACGGCCACATCTGGGATCAACGAAAACAACAATCGCTACAGCTTTGCGCCAGCCTGGTGCGACTACGATGGCAGCGGTTGGCCCAGCCTCTACGTTGCCAATGACTTTGGCCGCAACAATCTCTATCAAAACCAGCGCGGCCAGTTTAAGGATGTCGCGGCCGCCAGTGGTGTTGAAGACATCGGCCCTGGCATGAGCGCGGCCTGGTTCGATCAAGACGGAGATGGGCGGCCAGACCTCTACGTTGCCAATATGTGGACCGCAGTCGGCCAGCAAATCGTTCGGCACAAAAACTTCCCTCATCCCTTCAATGACGCCTGGCGCGGACATACCAAAGGCAACAGCTTTTACAGAAACCTGGGGGGCGGAAAGTTTCAGGCTGAAACTCGCGGTATCGAGATGGGCCGCTGGGGCTGGTCTGCCGATGCTGCAGATTTCGACAACGATGGCCGCTCAGAATTGTTTCTCACTTGCGGCATGATGACTGGGCCGAAGCAGCCCGATCTGATGGGCTTCTTCTGGCGTCAGGTGGTGGCAAAGACTCCAGCAACGGCCATCGCATCAGGCCCTTATGAAAACGGCTGGAATGCGATCAATCAGTTTATCCGTGAAGGTTATAGCTGGAACGGAAACGAGCCGAACGTTTTCTACGTGCCTGACGGCGACACTTATCGCGACTCCTCGGTAGAATCGGGGCTTGCCTTTGCGGGGGATTCGCGCGCCTTTGCCATCGCTGACATCGACGGTGATGGTTGTCTGGATCTTCTGGTGAAGAGCCGCCTCGGGCCACAACTACGAATCTTCCAAAATCGCGCGGGCCAGGCCCGCCAGCGGATTGCCTTCCGGCTCATCGGCACAAAATCGAATCGCGATGCAATTGGTGCCCGCATCACCGTCGATGGCCAGACGAAGTGGATCACTGCCGGCTCTGGCTATCTTTCCCAACACACCAAAACCTTGCACTTCGGATTGAGCAACAAAACAACGGCAGAGTCGATCAGCATCCTTTGGCCCAGTGGCCTTGAGCAAAAGCTGGAGAATCTGACAGCCAACGCAGTGTATGAAATTCGCGAAGGCGGCCCCGTCGAGAGAAGGCCATTTAACACTCCAGCATCGATCCCCGCTCGCGAAGCCGCCGCAGATAACACGCCCCGCCTGCACGATACCTGGTTCCTTGAGCCTGTGCCGCTTCCAGAGCCCGGTAAGGGCCCCGGCCTGTTTACGCTCCGCAAAGCTAGCCCGGATCTGCTTGCCGCTTACTCGCTTTTCCGCCGCTACCTCTTTGAGTACCGGGCTCCGCTTGAAGTCCCTCTCTTACTCTTGCTCAACGCTGAGGGCCATGCAATCAAGATCTACGCCAAGCCCCCTTCTGCTGAGCAAGTGAGGGCAGACATGGCCACGCCGCGACCTCCGGCAAAGGCCCGTCGAGACTTCTTCAAGCTGGGCGCATCGCTGTTATGGTGTGGCTATCCCGACCAGGCCCTGCCTTATCTGGAAGCCGTCTTAAGGCGGCAACCAACCAACATCCGCACGATGGTGTTGGTCGCGCAAATCCATCGGGAAGCCAATCGTCTCGATAAAGCATCGGGCCTGCTCGAAGAAGCACTGCGCCTTGACCCTCGTTCGGCCGAAGCATGGAACGAATCGGGCGGCGTAGCCATGGCCCGAGAAGACTTTCAAACAGCACTCCAGAATTTTGAACAGGCGCTGGCAGTGAAAAGCGGTCTGGCCTACGTCCTGCTCAACGCCGCTCAGGCAGCAGACAAGCTAGACAAGCTTGGGCCAGCGGAGGCCTACTTCCGCAAGGCCCTTGAAATCGAACCGGACAATGCAGACGGCCTCAACGGCCTCGGCCTTACCCTGGCCAAGCGAAACAACATTACAGAGGCAGAGCGCTCCCTTCTTAAAGCCGTTCGCCTGAAGCCCTCACTTTCGGCTGCCTGGAACAACCTCGGGATTCTCTACCTGCAGCAAAGAGATCCAGCCAAGGCCATCCAGGCCCTGGAACAAGGCATCACCGCCGCCCCCTCGGACGAGTTGCTTTATCTCAACCTGGGGCGAGTCTATGTGCAACTGAAGCGCCTGGACGACGCCCGCAATGCCATGCAGCGCCTGCTCAAGGTTCAGCCACAAAGCCGTGTGGCCCGCAAAGCACTGGAAGACTTGTCCAAGACCAAATAGAAAGGCAGAAGATTTGAACCCCCTATTCACCCGCCGTAGCTTCGCCCAATCTGCCCTCGCCACCCTTGGTGGCGGCAGCCACGACCTGACGATTCTCTACACCAACGACTTCCACAGCGCCTTTGATCCGATCCCTGCCTACTGGCTCCCCAACTCACCCAGACTCGGCGGTGCTGCTCATCTCGCCACCCTGATCGAGCGAGAACGCGCTGCCACCAAAACCTGCTTCCTGCTCGACTCCGGCGACATGTTCACCGGTACCGTCTCCGCCATGACCAATGGCGAAGCCCTGCTCGACATGATGACCCTTCTGCGCTATGACGCACTCGGTGTTGGTAACCACGAATTCGACTACGGCTGGCAGGCCTTCGACCGCGGCATCCTGCGCGTCCCCTTCCCTGTGCTTTGTTGCAATGTCCGCCACCGTGGCACAGGCATCCGCTTCGCTCGGCCCTATTCGATTTTCGAGCGCAATGGAATCCGGCTTGGTGTCATCGGAGTGATGGGTACTAATGCCGCCCGTTACACTATCATGCCTTCCAAGATCACCGAACTGGAATTTACAGACCCAGTGGAGGAAACCCGCAAATGCGTTGCGGCGCTGAAGGATTCAGTCGACATCATCGTCGTGCTTGGTCACATGGGCTTGCCCGGCCCCATGCAGACCGACGCAGAAAATGAGCCGTCGATCCAGCGGCCTCTCGATGAAGACCTTCGCTTCTGCGCAGAAGTGCCCGGCATTCATCTCTACATCGCCGCCCACTCCCATCACGGCCTCGATCAACCCATCATCCACCCTGACACCGGCACGATCATCACGCAAACTTACGGCTACGGCACTCGCCTCGGCCGCATCCGCCTTTCCATCAGTAATCGCAAGATCACTCGCCACGACGTGCAGCTCCTCAAGGTTTGGAGCGACCAGCTCCCTGCCCACCCGACGGTCAGCGCTCGCATGGCGCACTATCAAAAGGCGCTCGCTCCCAGGATCGGGCCTGTCTTTGGCCAGGCATCAGAACGCATCACCCGCAAGTACAATGCGGAATCCCCGTTGGGCTCTCTTGTGACAGACGCCATGCGCAAGCGTGCTCAAAGCGACGTCGCCCTCACCAATGCAGGTGGCCTCCGTGCAGACATCCCCAAGGGCGGCATCGACAGCGCCCGTGTGCTGGACGCATTTCCTTTCCTCAATACCTCGGTCACCCTCGCCTTAAGCGGCGGCGACCTTCGGCAAGCCATTGAGCAAGGCCTCTCGCTCAAAGCGGGTATGGTTCAGGCTTCGGGAATTCAGGCGCGTTACGACCTCAAGCGCCCGATTGGCGAACGGCTGGTCAGCCTCGAGATCAACGGCAACCCTGTCGATAGCGAGAAGACCTACACCGTCACAACCAATAGCTTCATGACAGAAGGTGGCGACGGATACATTTCCCTCAAGAAGGGAAAACTCGTCAGGACGGATCCGCTACTGAGCGAAGTCGTAAGCGACTATGTCAAAGCCGCAAAAGTGGTCTCCCCGCCTAGGCCTGGCCGCCTCCTGCCAATCGGCAAGCTCTAGAAGCCGATCCTCAACCCAAGGCGGAACACTCGCTCATCAATCCCGTCACGACCCGTGCTCTGTAGGGTAGTGATCTCAGTAAATCCACCCAGATTGCGAATAGACCCGTCGGGGTTCAACTGCAGATTCGATGCATTCGAACCAGGATTTCCAAAGTGAGGAGTATTCGTAAAGTTGAAGGCCTCGGCTCGGAACTGAACGTGCCACCGCTCCGTGATCGCGAAGTCACGAAACAGACCAACGTCCACATTGGCCAGTCCGGGGCCGGTCATCGAATTGAATCCCGCATTGCCAAATCGCCTGTCGGTAATAGGCCTGAATGCAAGTGGATCAAAGAAGGAGAGTCCACGCCCGGCTCCACCGATTTTCGTAACAGAGGACTTCACCTGATCCGCGCGCTGCGTACTGCCTGGGGCATTCAGTGAAGTCCCTGAAGCACTTACCGAGAACGGTGTTCCGCTGGCTGCTGTGTAGATTCCGTTGATCTGCCAGCCACCGGCCAGGGCTGCGACAAAACCTGAATTCGCCCAGCGCTTGCCCTTGCCAAAAGGCAACTGCCAATTGCTGTTTGCTACTAGATTGTGCGGCTGATTAAAATTCGATACTGCCCGGTTCAATGAAGCGTATTCAGGAATCTGGATCGCGGCAAGACCATCGCTGTTATCGCTGCAGCAAATCCCAATCGACTTTGACCAGGTGTAGGAGACTCCCACTTGCAGCCCCTGCGAAAATCGCCGTTCGAGCGAGGTCTGCAAGCTATCGTATTTGGAATTGCCAATCGGCGCCACGATTCGTGTCTCGGCGGTTCTGCCAAACTTGGCAGCAAGAAGCCGGCCATTCTGCCCGCCGTCAATCGGAGCATAATTCAGCTCCCGAAAGCCAACCTGATTGATCTGCCGGGTCGCGACATAACCGGCCTGCCCCACAAAATTCCACTTCAATGCCTTCTGAAGAGTGAAGTTCCAACTTTGCACATAGCCGCGATTGTACTTGTCCTCCAGTGCATTGGCCGCAACGTTACCAGCAATATCAATCACTCCGTTGCCAAGGTTTGGTGCTGTCACTGCGGGAATCCCGTCGCGCAATCGTCCAGCAGAAGCAAATGCATTTGAGCCGTTTACATTCAGCACCACCATCATTGGATAATTGGTCCGCATGGGTCTCGCCAAACTGTAAGGGTCAATCGTGATACCGTAGCCGACCCGAACGACAAAGGTGTCGGTAGCTCTCCATGCAATACCAGCGCGCGGCGCAAAGAGCTTCTTGCTCTGCTCCACACCGCAGTCTCGCGGCACACTACCCACACCGCAAACGATCATCTTGTTGGTCAAAGGATTGTAACGTTCCATGCCAGTGTCAACTCTGCTTGGCATTGGAAAGTACTCCCAACGCGTGCCAAGCGAGACGGTCAATCTCCGGTTCACCTGCCACTGGTCGCGTAGATAGAGACTATGCATCCAGGTCCTCACGCTGTACTCCTCAGGCACCTGCAGTGTACGGCCCAGTGCCGACGGCAAGCCGAGCAGAAATGAGCCCCAGGAGTTGAATTGATTTGTTGCCGGGCCGCCATTTAGCGCAGTAGTTCCTCCGCTAAACGTGAAGCCACCAGCTGGACCGTGCAACGCTCCAACAAACTCCGCCTGGGTATGGTTCAGTTGCTGAAAAGAGCTGTCAAAGCCAAAGCGAATCTGATGCGTACCCTTGGTCCATGTTGCGTTTCCCACCCAGTTGTAACGAGGATCCCGATTAAAGAACGGCCGCGTCGAGTTGCCTTGAGCCCCCATGGTGGCATAGCTGGAGACGACAAATCGCGGCAACCCGCTCTCGAAGAATCGAGTTCCATTCGTGCCTGGGATGCCCAGGAGCTCGCGGCCCAAATCCTTGCCAAGTCCTCGTTCGATCGAGTTGGCATCATAGGCTGTAAAACCGAAATTACCATCCAAAATGAACTTCGGGCTAACCACATAAGTCGCACCAAAAGCAGCATTTCCTGTTGTGCCATAAGTAGGGCCAGCAACGGATGCTGCGCTGAAGAATGGCGCACCAATAAGCTCGCCAAGAATTCCACCGCTCTCAAAGTCGTGATCCTGAACCCCACCGCGGGCGAACACTGTAACCTTCTCCCCCGGATTCCAGTTGATCTTGCCATCAAACTTTTTCGAGTTGAACGCGTAGTTTCCCTGACTGAAAAGATTCGCGGTCAGCAAACTGGGAGCATTTGGCTGGATCAGCATTGACTGTATCTTCAGCGCCACAGGGTCCATAATCGACTGCGGGATCTGCTGATTCGGAAATGGCTGGCGTCCTGTGCCATTGGCTGCTCCCGTTCGCGGATCGTACATCAGCGAAGGCGAGGCTGACATATCTCCCTGGCGAATTGCCGCGTTTGGCAGCGTGTCGATTCTCGAAGCAAACTGGCGATCCCAGGTGCTCTCGTAGCTTGTAAAGTAAAACAGCTTGTTCTTGATAATGGGTCCACCAACAGTGCCTCCCGCCTGGTTGAAAATCGCTTTCGGCTTCCCCTCACCTGCAGGCAGAAAGAACGGCTTTGCTTTCGTCGCATTGCTGTTGTGATATTCGAATGCAGAACCATGCAACGCATTAGTGCCACTTTTGATCTGTACGTTGATAGCGGCACCACCGGCAAGTCCGGTCTCGGCGTCGAATGAATTGCTGGTGACATTCACACCTTCAATCGACTCAAGTGCCGGCGTGTAGCCTGGAAGGTGGGGTAGCCAAATTTGATTCACGCCGGCACCTTCAATTCGCACTGCGTTTGAGCTTCGCGAGGTTCCGTTGACATTGTAGAGCGCTGATCGAGAGGGATCCACCGAAGGTCCATTGCCATTTCTCGGCGAAGAGAAACCAGGGATCGTCTTGAACATCTGCGTATAATTACGCCCAGGGGGAAGAGGGGCGTTGGCAAGTTGATCTGAAGTGATCTCCGCTCGAACTTCCGCACGATCGGTCTGCAGCGCAGGTGGAGTTGCCTCCACCCGAATGCTCTCACTCACGCCACCGACCTGAAGTGTTGCGTCTATGCGCGTGGCAGCGTTTACTGAAACAACAACATCCTGCGCCTTGAATACAACGAAGCCCAGCTTTGTGATCGAGACCGTATACTTTCCACCCGGAAGAGTAGGAATGGTGTAAACGCCTAAGTCATTGGTAGTCGTTTTCCTTTGTAGGCCTGTCCCCCGCTCCTGCACCAAAACATCTGAAGCCAGAACTGGAGCGCCCGAAGCGTCGGTTACGTTGCCAGTCAATGATCCGTATAGAACCTGAGCGTGGACGGAGGCTGATAGCGCCAGCAAAACAACGGCAATTTTGAGCATGGAGGATTCCTTTGAGATCACAAAGTATATTCCCTTTGCGTCGCTCGCACAAGCGCGGAAGCTCCCTTCCTAGTCTGGCAGTGAAAATGTCATCACATTCGACCCCACTGCCAACGTGACGTACTGCTTCCCACCAACTGCATAGGTCATTGGCGAAGTCTTGATCGTTGCATTGAGTGGCATCTTCCAAAGCGTCTTGCCATCGCGCTCGTCGGCTGCAATGAAGTAGCCACTTGGGTCACCATAAAACAGCAAGCCACCCGCAGTGCCCAATATGCCGGCCACACGCTTGCCATCCACCGGCCCTACCAGCGGCACATCCCACACTGTCTTACCCGTCTCGATATCGAGAGCCCGCAAATACTTCTTGCCTGGATCATCTGGCGGCCTTGCCGTCTTCCAGCTCCCTGGCAGGAGGTTCACCACACACTTCTCGATCGCAATCAGATAGTAAAGTCTGGTTGCCGGGCTGTAGGAGGTACCGTTCCAGTTTGTAGCGTGATCCGGGCAGCTCAGCTCTCCAGGCTTGGCCATCACGGGACGCCCGTCAGTCCCGATCCCGCTCGCCCAGGTCATGCGCTGCACAAAGGGCTTGGCTAACAATAGCTTTCCATTCGTGCGGTCAAACACATAGAAAAACCCATTGCGATCTGCATGCAACATCAGCTTCCGCATCTGCCCCTGATACATTGCATCAATCAATACATTCGGCTCTGTCGCATCCCAGTCATGAGTATCGTGCGGGGTGAACTGGTAATACCATTTCATCTTGCCGCTGGCAGGATCCAGTGCCAGCACACTGTCAGTAAACAGATTGTCTCCACCGCGATCGCGGTCATCCGAATTCGGCCAGGGGTTGCCAGTGGCCCAGAACAACGTATCGGTTGAGGCATCATAAGAGCCCGTAAGCCAGGTTGAACCGCCGCCCAGTTTGTAGCCATTGCCTTTCCATGTCTCGATGCCGGGCTCGCCTTCCGCGGGCACTGTCCAGGTGCGCCACACCCGTTCTCCGGTCCCGGCCTTGTAAGCGGCAATGAAACCACGAATGCCCCAATCACCACCAGCCACACCAGCAACCACCGTGTCCTTCACAATCAGCGGCGCAATCGTACCGCCATACTTTTGCGGCTCATCCCACATCACCGTCTCCCACACCAGCTTGCCGGTTACCCGATGGATCGCGATCAGATGCGCATTGTCGGTAACAAAGAAGAGATTGTCACCTAAGATGGCCACTCCGCGATTGGTACCAAGCGAGGGATCAGACACAAGCCCCGGCGTCCTCGGCCGCGAGTATTGCCAGATCTGCTGGCCCGTCGCAGCATTCAAGGCAAAGACCTGATTCGGCCCTGTTGCATACATGATTCCGTCCACCACCAGCGGCACTGTCTCGAGCCCGAAGTAGCGCATATTCTCGCGAAAGTAAGGCGTATCCGGCAGGAACTGCGTCCAGAGCGGTATTGAGAACGCCCACTCCAGCTTCAGCTTCTTCACATTCGTTCGATCGATCTGCTTCAGTTGGCTATAGCGATTTGCACTGAGATTGCCGTTGTAGGTGAGCCAGTCCCCGGGCTTCGGGTTGAGGATGCGGTCAAAATCCACCCCGCCAGACTTCTCGACCACCATCCCTGCCTTCACCCCGTTCAGGCTGCTCAAGAACGCAATCGTATTTTGCAGCTCTGTCTCGCCAGCTTTCACCACCGGCATCAGCGACGCCTTTTCTTCGGTTAGCTCGCGCACATCCTCAAGCAGCACCGGATGCAGCCCACCCTTCAAATCCTGAACCGAGATCTCGTAGGCAGTGCGGTTACGTGCAAATCCCCGCAAGCTCCCGCCCTTCTTCAAATCCAGCTTCACGAGATCATAACCAGGAACAATCCTTACGCCCGGATTCACCAGCGCATCCCGCAGCTGATCCACTGTGAGCTCGGTTGCAACGCTAGACAGATCGGGCCCCACCGCCGCCCCGCGTCCCGACACCATATGGCAATTGGAACACTGTCCTTTGCCGAAGAAGAAGTCGCTGCCCGCTTTGACATCCCCAGGCAATTTGGTCTCTGAGGCCGAAGCATTGAGCGAAACAACCAGGCTTACCAGCCCATCCAGTGTCGCCGGTGGTAGATCAAAACCCGGCATCCCCGCCGCCGGAACTCCCCGCACAATCACATTGCGCAAGCTCTGTACAGACCGCTTGCGCAACCGCAGATTCCCCGATAGCCCCGGCCCTTGTTGTGACCCGCGCGCATCCGCACCGTGACAGCCGGAACAGAGCTTGGCATAAGTCTGCCGCACATCTTCAGCAGGAGCTTGTCCCAGCACAGGCACCACCAACAGCAAAAGCAAACACCAACTCGCAGCGACATTCATCTTGCGATTACAGCACACGCAAGACAGATTCTTTTAGGTGGGCCAAG
>JBIPMY010000653.1:0-2693 GCA_044376335.1 Bryobacter sp. | reverse complement strand
GGATACCCACAATCTTCCCGCGTGCAGCATCCTGAAACATGGCCGAAAACGTATCCCCTGCCGAAATGCTGAACTCGTTGGTCAACAGCAGAATTGGCTTGGTGTAAACGACGTCCTGAGGGATTACCACCACTGACGCGGCACAGATCGGATAAATCCCGGTTTCTTCTCCCTTGTCGTAGGCGGCCGAAAGCAAACGATCATACTCCCCTAGAAGCGCTCTCTCCCAGGCTTCCACCTGCGGGTTCTGAGCGCTTCTGGCTCGCGTGTCGAAGGCTACCTTCCATGCAAGAGTCGGTTTGATCCAATATCCGATCCCCCAGAATGGCTTCGGCACCAGATACCGCATCAGTTCCTGCGCGTAGCAGACATTCCCACCCGGATTGTGCATCACATCGATCACAAGGCCCGAGGTCAGATTCTGAAGTGCAGCGATCTCATTGCGGAATTGCGTAATTGCCAATGTCGTGTTGGCAGGCCCGAAAGTCGGAATCCGAATCCAACCCACCGTTTTTCCATCTAGAGGAAAGGTCCCCGAAAGAAAGAGGTCATTCTGTCCCGTCCCCAGGCGCAACCGCAACCCGGCCGGCGGCCCGTAGAGCGGAGTAAGCTGCCCAAGTCCTGTCAGTCCCACATCCACAGGATGCGCTTCGCCCATCTGTGTGCTCCTGGCCTCGCGTTCCTCTGCACTCAGCGTCTCGGCTTCAACCTGCCGCTCACCCGTATACACACCCCACTGCGCTGCCAGCCCGGCATAACGATCCGCTGGATTCCTTACCTGCGTACTGTCGCTAATCGAAAGCCGGGGCCCGCTGACGGGCGGCAAATTGGTAATCGGAGTCCCGGATTTAAACCACGGTAAGTCGTAAGTCTTCTCGGTCCCGTCCTGCTTCCGGATTACCACCTTCGCCGTCTCCCCAATCTGCGGTGCCCAGGGAATGCTCTGCTGTGGCCGGAAAGTGATGAAGTCTGCGGCTCTCCTCCGCGTCGCGCTGTCGTTAGCTCCAATCCCGTAGCGCGATAACCGCTGGATCCATTGCTCAGAACTCAACCCGTCCACCGACACCAGCTCATCGCCTATCTCGATCGGGAAGTCTCGCATCGGATACCCATTCGCGATCAGCTCAACCAGCGTCTTGCCGTCGTAGATATCGACATCAAACCTCAGATAGGCCTGAAAATTCGTCGGTACCGTATAGCGAATATGTCCGTCCTGCAACATTGCCAGATACTCGATCGCCACATCGTAGTACTCCATATCCGTTTTGGTCGCTCTCACTTTTGCGAGCCAGGGCCGAAGGTCGCTTAGATCAAAACCAAACTGCACAATCTTCCAGTTCGCCGGCGTATAGTGCCTTACATAAAACTGGCTGAGCGAGGTGAAGTCGGTCACCTTCTGCTCGGTCGTCATCTGGCCATAAGCCAGGAGTGGCGCTGCCAGAAGCAGCGCTAACGTCTTAAATTGCATGATCGTTCTCCGTTACAAGATATCTGGGAAAGTGTCCGAAGCCTAGCACGCATCGTCCCAAAAGAAATCCGTTTCAGCCCTGTCCGATTTTGGGAACACTTTGCTAAATTTTCCGTTATCATCATTGAAGCCCTGGAGGCTCAATGAGTATCCTCGACAACCTAAAAAGTTTTGCAGCAAAACAATTTATTGACGTAATCAACTACGTCGAACCAGAAGACGGCATCCTTAGCTATCGCTATCCGATGCAGGACATGGAAATCCAGAACGGTGCCAAGTTAACCGTTCGGGAGAGCCAGATGGCCGCCTTCATCAATGAAGGGCAGGTCGCAGACGTCTTCGGCCCGGGGCTTCATACCCTCGGTACGCAAACGCTCCCGATCCTGACTAACCTCAGAAACTGGGACAAGATGTTTCAGTCGCCCTTCAAGAGCGACGTTTACTTCTTCTCCAGCAGAACCCAGACCAACCAGCGTTGGGGTACCACCCAGCCTGTCACCATTCGTGACAAGGATTTTGGCATGGTGCGCCTGCGTTGCTTCGGAATCTATTCCTGGCACGTTTCTGACCCTCGCACCTTCCACGCCAAGATCTCCGGTACCCGCGATATCTATCGCGCAGCCGAAATCGAAGGCCAGTTGCGCAACTCCATCGTGGCCCACATCTCTGATGCATTTGCCCAGTCCGGGATCCCCTTCCTCGACATGGCCGCAAACCAGATTGAAGTAGGCAAGGCAATGATGGCCACCCTGCAGCCAGACTTCGCTGCAATGGGCCTCACCCTCGACACGATGATCGTCGAGAACTTGAGCCTCCCCGAAGAACTGCAGAAGCTGCTCGACGAGCGCATCGGCATGAACATGATCGGCAACATGGCTCAGTACACGCAGTACAAGACCGCTCAATCGATCCCGATTGCTGCCGCCAACGAAGGTGGCCTCGCCGGTATCGGAGCAAGTCTCACTGCCGGAATGGGCATGGCCAGCCAAATGGCCGGCGCCTTCCAGCAGGCCATGCAGCCGCAAGCCCCGCCTCCTCAGGCACCTCCTCCGGTCGCCCCCGTTGCCGCAGCAGCTGGCATCGGCGCCGTCCTCGCTGGAGACACAAAGTTTTGCATGAACTGCGGCGCCAAAATCGCCAAGGCCGCCAAGTTCTGCACTGAGTGTGGCTTCAAGCAACCAGAAGCTTAAGATGACCGGTTGCGAATGGGTGATCGAGGCGCACG
>JBIPMY010000652.1:0-2696 GCA_044376335.1 Bryobacter sp. | reverse complement strand
CATCGGCTACGGCAGCGATGGCCATGCCGGCAGTGGTGTGGGTATGGACGATGCACTGGACGTCTGGGCGCATCATGTGGATGGCAGAGTGGATGACAAAGCCGGCGGGGTTGATCTCCTGATTCTGATCGCCGATGATCTGGCCGTCGGGGTCGACTTTGACGAGGTTGGAGGCAGTGACTTCATCGAAGCGGTAACCGTAGGGATTGATGAGGAAGTGATGGTCTGGACCGGGGATGCGGACGGTGGAGTGAGTCCAGATCAGTTCATCCCAGCCGTAGTGGTGGATGATGCGGTAGGTGGCGGCGAGTTGGGTGCGGAGTTCTCGTTCGGTAGGGGACATGGCTTTGATATAGTGACGACTGAAACAAGGAGTTTATAAGAATGTTTGAGGCGAAGTCTCGTCGATTTTTCATGGGGGCGGCTGCGGCTGCTTCGGCAATGCGCGTCATGGGTGCCAATGACAAGGTGAACCTGGCGATTGTGGGTTTGGGTGGCCGCGGGAGTGCGCATTTGAATGTGTACAGCCGGTTGGCCGAAGCCAAGGTAGTAGGGCTTTGCGATGTGAATCAGGCTGCGCGTGAGAAGGCGCAGGCGACGCTGACTCGCAGTGGCGGGGAAAAGGCCAAAGAGTTTGAAGATATGCGCGAGGCTTTTGCCGATGGCACGGTGGAGGCAGTGTCGATTGCGACACCGAACCACTGGCATGCGCTGGCGGCAATCTGGGCGATGAAGGCTGGCAAGGATGTTTACGGTGAGAAGCCGGCCTGCTACAACGTTCACGAAGGTTTGAAGCTGATTGAAGTGTCGCGGGCCACCAAGCGGATGATGCAGGTGGGTTCGCAGCATCGCAGCAATCCGTTCAAGATTAAAGCGATGGAAGCCGTGCAGGGTGGCTTGATTGGTAAGGTTTATGCGGCGAAGGGGCTTTGCTATAAGCGCCGGGCATCGATCGGGAAGAAGCCGGATACCCCGACGCCTCCCGGAGTGAACTGGGATCTGTTTCTTGGGCCTGCGCCGATGCGGCCGTTTAACGAATTGCGCTTCCGCTACAACTGGCACTGGTTCTGGGATACCGGCAATGGCGATATCGGCAACCAGGGCGTTCATGAATTAGGCTTGGCACGTTGGGGTATGGGTGATCCTGAGTATCCGAAGACAGTTGTGTCTTACGGTGGCAAGTACGCCTATGACGACGATCAGGAAACCCCGAACACGCTAACTACGAACTTTGACTTTGGCGGACGTGAGATCAATTTTGAAGTTCGTGGCTTGCTGACTGGGGCTGAAGGCGCTGTGCCGCGTGGGCGTGCGCAGGGCCCGGCTGCGCCTGCTCCGACGGCGACTGCGCCCGTTAATGGCACGCCGCTCAATGTGATGATTGGCGATTTGTTCTACGGTACCGAAGGCTGGGCAGCGATGAGCGATCAGGGCTTCCAGGCATTCAAGGGCGAGAGCAACGAGATGATCATGGACCTCAAGCCCGAGCGCGGGCCCAATGGCGACCCGACTGGCCTGCACATGCAGAACTTCCTGGCCGCTTGCAAGAGCCGGAATTATAAGGACCTGCATGACGGCGTGGAGAACTCTGTCATCAGCGCCAATATGTGCCATCTGGCGAATATCAGCTACCGCGTGGGACGTAAGTTGACTCTGGCAGCTGGGCCTAAGTTTGTTGGAGATGTAGAAGCCAACAAGATGCTTACGCGGAATTACCGGAAGGGCTACGAAGTCTAGACCTAAACCCTTAGTTGCGGATTGCCGATGGAGCAGATATGCGATGCATACTGCTCCATTTGCTTTTTGTGGGGACTTTGCTGGGGCAGCCAGTGATGGTTGCTTTTGGCAAAGAGGTTTCGCA
Source organism: Bryobacter sp. (assembly GCA_044376335.1). GTDB lineage: Bacteria > Acidobacteriota > Terriglobia > Bryobacterales > Bryobacteraceae > Bryobacter. Next base: position 835 of record JBIPMY010000652.1, on the reverse strand, counting down.
GGCCGATCCGGGGACGATGCTGTCGGCCGTGCTCGAAGGATATGCGGAGCGTTATGGTTTAACACCCACCGAAGCCGAGCTGGCTCCGCTGCGCAAGAAGTTTGGCGGGGATGTGCAGGCGAGGCGGGTATTGGATTTTCCGTTCCGGATCGTGTTGAGTTACAAGCTGAACAAGGTCTGGTGGGAGAAGCATCAGGGGCGTCTGGTGCTGTCGGCCTTTGGGGTGCATTTGGCAACCGACGCGATGCTGAAGGAAGTGTTGGGGATGGAGAAGACGGGGGAGGTGAAGTTTCTCGATGCGGCGGCGAGGGCGAAGTTCTTTGAGCACTTTGAGAAGTACGGAGGGGATGGAGTTTTGCGAGGAGAAAAAGCGCGGGCATTGCTGGCGGAGGGATTACCAAAATAAGATTCAAGAAGCTGATGAGTGGCACCGATAAGAGAAGCATTCAAAATCAAGAACCGGTTTGCCTTGAAGGAACAGGGGACTGGACTGGAGGGTGTGCCATGGCGTCGTCCATTAACCCGATTCCCGCTGTCAGCGCGGAGAGTCCCAATCGAAGTTTGAGCGAGTTTTCGCAGAGCCTGGAGAAGCTGTCCTCGGGGTTGCAGAAGAGTGGGGTGGGTACGCGCCCTGCCGATTATGCCGACCGGGAAGACCGCAAGGTGCAGGCGGCAGAGCTGTCCAAGCAGGTGCGCGACACCAACGATGCCGTCACCGAAGCCCGAACAGCGGATGAGGGCTTAAAGCAACTCGATGGCTTGCTGTCTCAGGCCAGAGGGCTGGTATTTGGTGGGATCAACGAGCCGGGGCGCAAGTTGAAAGAAGAAGATCAGG
>JBIPMY010000651.1:0-2699 GCA_044376335.1 Bryobacter sp. | reverse complement strand
GTGCTCTTCGTTCATCTTGTGGAAGTGAGCGCCGGGGGCGTTCAAGACTTTGCCGAAGCTGACGCCGGGGTCGTTTAACAAGCGGTCAGAAGAGAAGGTCTTCGAGCCACCATCGATCAAGATCTGGCCTTTATGGGCTGTCGAGACAACGGTGGCAATGATGGTTGCGGCGCACTGGTCGAGGGAGCAGGCTTTACCCATCACGGTGTTGCGGTCGTTGAAGATGTAGGTGCCAGGGCGCATCTCGTTCATTGCTTCGATGCGGTGAGACTGGAACATGGTTGGGGTTGAGCCACCGGAGACAATGCGAGGAGCGTGGCCTGCTTTGGTCAAGGTCTCGACGGTTTGGTTGAGGAGCACATTGAGCGCCTCGATCTTGCCAAGCCCCTCTTCGCCTAGGTCCTTGATGTGACCGGGGTAAAAGGAGATGCCGTCGTATTGGACATGAGGAAGCTTCTTGATTGCCTCGATCATGGTGGCCAGTTCGTTTGGCTGGATGCCAACGCGGCCGAGGCCGGCGTCGAATTCGACCAGGATCTTAGCTGGGACTTCACCCTCGGACAGAGCCTTGGCGGCCTCGAAGGAATCGAGGGCTACGGTGAGGCTGGTGTGGCGGGCGACTTCCTTTAGGCGAGCCATCTTGGTTGCGCCCAGGGTAGGGAAGGCGACAAGGACTTCCTGCGGGTTTGCCTCGAGCATCACCTCGGCTTCGCCGGGCTTGGCGACGGTGAGGCCAACGGCACCCAGTTCCAACTGCTTAAGAGCCAGCAGAGGACTCTTGTGTGTCTTGGTATGGGGACGGAGACGCAGGTTATGAGTCTTGGTGTAGGTTGCCATCCTTTGCAGGTTGGCTTCCATAATGTCCAGGTCGACTACGATTGCGGGGGTATCTACTTCGAAGATGTTCACGTTATTTGAATTCGACGTCGATGCGGCCACCTAGACCACGGTAGAGCAGGACGATGTTTTTGGTTTTGTGTTTGCCGTCTATGGGGAAGTACAGCAAACCTTTAGTATCCACCTTGATCTCGCCGGCTGGAAGCTCTTTGTCTTCGAGCACCTTCTTCATCGGGTTGACCTTCTCCTTCTTGTCGTTCTCTTCGACCGTAGGCGTGTCGATTTGAGTGGTTCCATTGCCGATGCCACCGCCGTTGCCGGGCAGGCGCATGGGGCCGCCGGTGCCTACGGGGCCACTCCAGACTGGGCCGTTATTCTGACCCATGATGCCGGAACTGGGGCCCTTCTGGGACTTGATTACCAGGCCGCCCGTGCCGGTGAGTTGGGCTGGGGCGAAGGGCTTGGTCTTCTGGCCGTCGTCAGTGATGAGGAGCTGGAAGTCGTCGCGATCGATCTTGACGCCTTCTTCGACGCGGGGTTTGATGAGGACCTCAACTACGTAGATGTAGCCGTTCATCTCGTCGCCGAGGATCTGCTTGACGGCAGACTTGTTGGCGTGGACGGTGGCGATGATTTCCATGCGGTCGCTGGCACCGCGTGAGGTGGCGGTCTTGGGTGGCTCTGGCTTGTCAGCGGCGCTGAGCAAGGTGGCGAAAACGAGGAGCGGAATCAGTTTCATTTGTCTCTCCCTAACCATGATTTGACGGTGCGCGATACCTTCTCCGTTGCATCTTGTTGCACGAAGTGGCTGGCCTCGGGGATTGTGACCAGCGTGAGGTCGTCAATCCAGTTCCAGGTTCCATTGAGTGCGGGTGAGAGAAGGGCAGTGTCCTTGAGACCGTGGATGAGCAGGACTGGCATAGTGAGTTTGCGGGTTTCGTTGCCTTGTTGATAGGGCGGGCGGGGGTAGTTGCGTTGGTAGAAGGCCATCATGCCGGCGAGGCTCGAGCGCTCGAAGGCTTCGACGTAGAGCTTCTTTGCTTCGGGGTCTTTGACCCAACCGGCAAGGGCGGCGGCGGAGAGTTTGGTGTGGGAGTCGGGTTCCTGGAAGCGGCGGGCGTATTCGCTTGCCTTCTGCTGGTCGGGGTTGTTGGCCAGCTCGCGGCTCAGGCCGTTGGGGTGAGGGAGGTTGAGAATGACGAGCTTGTCGACCATTTGAGGGGCATTGAGGGCGACTTGCCAGGCGATGGCACCACCCCAGTCGTGGGCCATGACGATGGCCTTTTCGCGGCCATTGGCTTTGATTACGTTTAAGACATCGCCGACGAGGAGACGCATGTCGTAGTTCTCGGCTCCGGTGGGTTGGCCGGAGAGGTTGTAGCCCCGGAGGTCCATTGCGACGCAGCGGTAGCCGGCGTCGCCGAGGACTTGCATCTGGTCTCGCCAGGTGTACCAGAAGTCGGGGAAGCCGTGGACCATGACGATGAGCGGGCCGTCCTGCTTGCCGTAGGTTGCGTAGTGGATCTTGACGCCGTTGGAGTCAGCGGTGGAGTGTTGGACCTGGATGGAAAGGAGGAGTAGGAGCAGGGGCGTCATGTGACGCTATTTTAACTCGTCATCGAGGAGCTGGAGGAGATCGTTGAGCTTGCGCTTCTGATCGGGGAGGACTTTGACGGCGGCGAGTTGGGTTTGGAGGGAGTCGACCTGGTCGGCGAGGTGGAGGCAAGCCAAAACAGCGGCGCGGTTGGAATCAACCACGCCGCTGTTGGCAATAGTACGCATAACGCTGTCCACGTGTGAAGCAAGAGCTTCGACACGAGTAGGATCTTCGCCGGTAACGACGGTGAACTGCTGTCCGTAAA
>JBIPMY010000244.1:0-9338 GCA_044376335.1 Bryobacter sp. | reverse complement strand
GCTAGCCAAGGGGCGCTGGTATTTGAAGGCCGAGAATGCCGCGTACCCCGAATTGATACCGCGCTCGGATCTGGTGATCCAGGGCGCGGTTCAGATGGTGATTCGGCAGTTGAAGGGCTAGTTGCGGTAGGAGAGTTGCAGCGGGCGGGTGGGACGGGCTGGGCCCAGGTCTTCCATCACGTCCCGGACTCGCTCGCGGTAACCGGGCACCGGGTTGTAGGTGGTCAGGATTTTATCCAGCGGCTTGTTGCGGTAATAGTGAGAATTCGCCAGCCGTTCGGCAACGGTGTGAATGCTTTCCTTGACGCTCACAAAGCGGTGATCGCCATTGCTCCAGCCAAAAATGTTGTTGTTGTGAAAGGTCTTCCCGCCACTGCTTTCGACGAAGGCAATGCTTGGTAGCAAACGCCAGTCAAGGTTGTGACGATCAGCAGCTGCGACAAAATCGCGAGCCAACGGTTTTACGGGACATTGTTTTTCTTCGAAATACTTCTCGAGGCGTACAAGCCTGGGATCTTGTTTTCCAGCTGCCTCACTGCCCGTTGGGGCGGGAGAAGTGGCCACGAAGGGGCCAGCCATAATTCCAACAATAGCGAGCAATCTGCTCGACGGTCCAAAATTCATGATTCGAAAATCACTCCTTGCGATGGTACTCCGGTCCACGGGGACCGATGTTGGCTTCGCTCGGGGGAGACGACGTGGCTCCACTCTAACGTGCCTTTGTGGGGGTATCAAGGGCCAAAGACGAATTGCTTATCCTTGGCGCAGGAATGCGAGCGGGTCTCGCTCATAACTGTATTATAGCTATTTATGATGCCAAGTGTGGAGACCCTCCCTTTCCAGCCGCCTTTCGACTGGAAGGGCCTTCTAAGCTTCTTCCGACCTCGGGCCATCCCTGGGGTCGAGGCAATTGAAGGAGACGTGTTACGACGAAGTTTCAGATCCGGGTCGGGTTCGAGCTGTCTCGAAGTCAGAGCGATTGAGGGCGAGTCCAGATTGGAGTTAAAAGTCTGGGGCGAAGGAAGTGAAGAGATTCGCCCGCTCGCGGCCCGCGTCCTCGATCTCGATACCAACCCGAATGAGATCAAAGCCAAGCTGGGCGGGGATTTGACGGTGGGTCCGCTGCTGGAATGCTGGCCTGGAATCCGACTACCCGGCGCGTGGGATGGCTTTGAGATGGGGGTGCGCGCGATCCTGGGCCAACAAGTTTCAGTGAAGGCTGCGCATACGCTGGCAGGCCGAATTGTGGCTCAATTTGGTCACCCTTACCTTAGCCCTTTCCCTAGCGTGACTAAGCTTTTCCCCTTAGCCGAAGAGATGGCTCAGGTGCCAATCGAGGACTTGGCCGCTATCGGCATTACCCGCAAACGGGCAGAGACGCTACACCATTTTGCGGAGTGGTCCAGCCTCAAGGCCGAAGATCGAGGACCGCTGCTCGACTTGCCAGGCATCGGCCCCTGGACGGAAAGCTACCTTCGGATGCGCGGCAGCTCAGACCGAAACGCCTTCCCGGCCGGCGACCTGGGAATTCAGAAGGCGCTCGGGATTCAGGGATTAGGGCCAGTAAAGGCGGCTCGGGAAGCAGAACGACTGAGTGCCGCCTGGGCACCGCTCAGGGCTTATGCGGTATTCCTGTTGTGGAGATCGTTGTCGCCCAGGGAGGACTCTTGATTTATTTACGCCATATGGATTCGCCACTCGGAAGGATCACCCTCACTTCCGACGGTGAGGCATTAACCGGTCTGAGTTTTGAAGAAGAACGACATCCGCGGGACCGAACAGGGGCGATCGAGACCCCAGACGCGATCCTCATCGATGCCGAGCGTCAACTGCAGGAGTACTTTGGCAAATGGCGGCAGAGCTTCGATTTGCCGCTAAAGCCGGCAGGAACAGAGTTTCAACGGCAGGTCTGGGGTTTATTGGGCGAAATTCAGTTTGGAGAAACGATCTCCTATTTGGAACTGGCAAAGCGCCTGGGAAATGAAAAGGCCGTCAGAGCAGTAGGGATGGCCAACGGCAGGAATCCGATTTCGATTGTGATTCCGTGCCACAGAGTGATTGGAGCGAACGGGGATTTAACTGGCTACGGGGGAGGCTTGTGGAGAAAAGAGGTATTACTTCGGCTGGAGGGAGCAATACCAGAATTGCTGTATTGAAATGCAAGAAGACCAGGCACCTCTTGAGGGGGTGCCTGGTCTTGGATTGCAAAAAGCGTTTGCTTACTGACTGATCGTAGTGGTGTCTTCTTGTGCGATGACAGCCACACTGGCAGCAACACCGGCGACGCTGGCGACAGTGATGCCGGCGATCATCGCGGTGGAGATGCCGGTAGCTGCTGCAGCCGTACCAGCTGCTGCACCGGTTGCGGCGGCGGCGGCAGTTCCAGTCGCGGCAGCAGTGCCAGTAGCGGCAGCAGTTCCTGCCGCAGCACCAGTTGCAACAGCTACTGGGACACCGGCCGCGCTACAGGTGGTGGTGGCGGCGGTGTTTGGAGTTGCAAATTCTTTCACCATCAGCAATTTGTGGTCATCGCTCGAAGCTTTTCCGAGTTGGCCGATTGCCTGGACACGCGCACCTAGATGCACCTCGGGGTTTCCACCCTGTAGCTCCGTTTTCTGGCATGTCACTTCATCGGTCAGATAATAGCGACCCTTTTCGTTGGTCACCTTGCCAGTGATGCGGGTGTCTTGCTCGCTGCCACTAGTGCCAGCAGCAAAAGCCAAAGTCTGGCCTGGGCGCACCATGGCAATCAGAGTGCCGTTGGATTTGCGAACCTCTGTCGCTGTAGAGGTTGCCGTTACAATTACTTCTCTTGAGTTGGGGCGCTGCACGGTACCACCGCTGGCGCTCACCTTCAATTCGCCTGCGCTGATGCTAAGGCGGTTGCCGGCGGCCGAAACGGAATCGATTCGCGCTGAACCCTGTTCGAGACGAATCCCGTCTGAGGCAACGTTCAAGCTGGTGGCTGCGCCGAGACGCATTCTGGTGCCGTCAGCGAGATAGAGCTGCCCCGCACTGCGCATGGTTTCCAGCCGAGCCCCTGGCAGGACATTGCCTGAGCCTGAATGATCTGCACCGTTGATTCGCAATACTCCCGCCGACCAGGCGACGGCTGGAGTTTTGCTCGAGGATATGACGCTTGGCGACTTGGATTCGGACAAAACCGGTCCGCAAGCCAAGGCGAGAAAGATTGACGATCTAAGGATTGTTGTTTTCACTTTGAATAACCTAGATTCCTTATCGGAGCCACCTCTCAAACTTGAGAGAAAAAACTCCAAAAATCGCCCTGCTCCTTTTCTTTGCCTCCGTCGATGATCTGAGAGTGACGAGGCTCATCCGCCTCCCCGTCCTCCTTTGCTGGCTCCTCGCGGCCGCAGGGTTGTCAGTTTCTTCCAGCGCTGCCTGGGTGATTTGGACGGGCAAGCATTCCCCCACAAAAGAACAATTACTGAAGATCATTCCAACCGCAGAAGCCCTCAGTGTCCCTTCTTCTGCCTATTGGCTGCTCCTCGCTGATCTCGATCCAGACCAGGAAGAAGCACACCTGCGTGCCGCTATACAGAGCAATCCGAGGGAGCTGAAGGCCCTTCTCCGCCTCGCACTGATCGCAGAATTTAGCGGAGATCGTCCGCAGGCGCTCAAGCTGATCGATCAGGCAACGGGCTACCACCGTTCATTCAAAAGTTATATGGCAGCACTGACTCAGGCCGCCCGTTGGCAGGACGCAACGCGAGTGGAACGCTTCGCCCGCCTGGCTCTCCAGTATTGCCCGAGAGACGCCGACGGCATCTTTGCTCAGTTAGCCGACCCCAGCATGGCAAACAGAGTTCTGGCCCAGGCAGACCCCAAATGGAGTACAGACTACTTGCGATTCCTCATCGGGCAAGGTCGTCTTACCGATGCTTTACGTCATCAGGTGAATTTGCCAAAGTCCGCACAGGTAGATCGCTACCGGCTCGAACTCTGCGACCGGCTTTTCTGGGCAGGGCAAAAACGCGAAGCCTCAGAACTCTTTGGCGCCGGGCATCCTGACTTTGCGTCCAATGGCTATTTCAATCTTCAATTGCGAACCCAGCCAACTTCGCTCGGCTTCGACTGGCGGCTCAGCCAACACGCAAAGACTGATTTGAACTGGCGTCCCGGCGAGATCGAGCTAAAGACCCTCGGGCACTCTGAGGCGCTGGAGTTGATGAGCATCCTTGTAGAGGTGCGCAAGAGCCCCCTCGCACGAGTGATTCCCTCCTGGAGCGGAGACACAGACGGCCTCTACTGGCAGTGGGCAGAGGCAGGGCCGGCCTGGAAGCGCCTGGCGCTCGTAGCCCCGGCCGGGGACCGCGAGCGGCGATTTCGCCTGATGGAAGTGCGCTTCGAATGAGAACTATCGCCACTGCTACCGTTTTGATCCTCGCACTGCTCAGCGTTGCAGACCGCAGCCAGGGCGTCTGGATGGGCGTGCGGGCCATCTGTTTTGCCAGTTGCATCCTGGCCGCTTCGGCAAATCCCAATCGCCTGCTCTACTCCTTAACAGCTGCCTTCACCTGCATCGCAGTGGCAGGCTTGGCCGGGCTTGACCTTGCCATCGCCGCTCTTGCCTTCGCACTTTTCGATCTCAAGTTGCGCCATCTGGCCTCAATTGTGGCGGGGGTAGGCCTTACAGGCGCGCTTAGCTTTGCGTACTCCCGCTGGGATCCAGCCTGGACTCCCCTCTTTTTCCCATTCCACAACCGCAACCACTATGCCGTTTTTTGTGAACTGGGCCTACCTCTACTGGTTTACGCCTATCGGCGAAACCACAACCGCAGCTTTCTCTACGTTGCTGCTGTCATTTTGGTGGCAGCCCTCGCGGGTGGCTCTCGGGCCGGGGCGATTCTGCTTCTGGCCGAAGTAACAGCTCTTTGGATCGCCTTCGCAGGTAAACAGAAGGCCTGGCTTGCAGCACCAGCGATTGCAATTGTAGCCAGCATCTTTTTTATGTTCAGCAACGGCGACCGCATCCAGAACCCTCTGGCTGGAGACCACCGACTGGAGATCTGGCAGTCCGGGGCAGCGATGGTGGCGGCCCGGCCACTTCAAGGCTGGGGCGCGGGTGAATTCACAAACGTCTACCCCGCCTTCGCAATCTTCGACAACGGTGAAATTGTCAATGCAGCACATAACGACTGGCTGGAATGGGCAATAGAATTCGGAATCCTGCCAGTTGCCGCATTCCTGGGCTTCTTTTTCTTCTGGATGCGAAAAAAAATCCAGTTCTACCCGTCTTGGGGTATTCTCATTGGTGCGTTGCACGCAACGGTAGACTATCCGTTCCACCTGCCAGGTCTCCTGGTTTTTGCCGTGGCAATCGCGGGGAGTATTCAAGATCATGACACCAGCACCGAAGCCGAATCCACAGATCGTCAAAGACGAAATCGTCGAACACATTCGGCGTGAAGGCCTCGCGATTTATCATGTAGAACCGGAAATGTGGCCTGAGGAAAGGTCTGTCTGGTGGGATACAGAGCGCGTGCCCGACTACAAGAAATTCATCGTTGCCGCCAAAAGCGCAGGCGCAAAAATGATCCTCTACTACGATCAGGATCTGAGCGAAGATACCATTGCCGACGCCGAAGACGCTCTGGAGCTGGCCGTACTTGAGCCTGACGAATACCGCGAGTATGCCCGCCAGATCGGCGAGCTTCGCTCCTACATCGGCTTCACCAGCCGCCTTGGCGTTGGTTTCGCCAGCGAAGGTATGTTCTATTGGTTCGACCTCGAAGCCTCATGGTATGAGGATCTCGTCGACATGCTCGAAGACCTCCACCTGTCCGGATTCCCTCGCGAGGGCCTCGGTGCCGCAGATGAGGATGAGGACCCAAATCCTCCCATTGGGAATTTTTACTCCAACAACTAGGCCAACACCAATGTCATCTTTAAGTCCGCGATGGGCCCTGGCCAAACCAGAGCCGGAGGTCGAAAGACTGGCAGCGGATTTCGTCAGCAGCTTCGCGATCTCCCCCACCGTAGCAAGGGTACTCATCAGCAGGGGCTTTCGCGAAGCAGCCCAGATCGACACCTATCTCAATCCCGGTCTCAACTCGCTACATCCGTGCGAGGGCCTTCTCGGGCTCAAAGCCGCAGTAGCCAGAATCCAGACGGCCCTGTCGAAGCAGGAGAAAATTCTCCTCTACGGCGATTACGACGTCGACGGCACCAGCGCCATCGTCATTTTGAAAACCGTTCTGGATCTCCTCGGCGCATCCGTCGCCGCCTTTGTCCCGCATCGTATCCTCGATGGCTACGGCATGAAAGAAGACCGCATTCGCGAAGCAGCCGCAGAAGGCGTCAGCCTCATCATCAGCGTCGACACCGGAATCCGTGCCGGTGAAGTCGTCACGGTTGCTTCCTCCCTTGGCCTCGACACGATCGTGACAGACCACCACTTGCCCGAAGCCGAGATCCCTCCGGCCGCAGCAGTGCTCAATCCGAATCAGCCCGGCTGCGAATACCCCAACAAGCATCTCTGTGGCGCAGGCGTTGCCTTTAAGCTGGCACAGGGCCTGCTCGAGCAATCTGCCATGCCTGTGGCGAAGAGACAGCGTCTGGTGGAATCACTTCTCAAGATCGCCGCTCTGGCCACCGTCGCCGACATCGTCCCACTCGAAGGCGAAAACCGCGCCATTGTAAAGCTCGGCCTCGCCGGTATGGCCGAGGTGAAGAACCCGGGCCTGCGCGCCCTGCTCGACGTCTCAGGCATCAAACCCGGCACCGCACCCACAGCGCGACAGGTGGGCTTCCAGATCGGCCCCAGAATCAATGCTGCCGGCCGCATGTCGAGCGCCTCAGAAGTGCTCGATCTCTTCTTCACTCAGGACGAAGCAACCGCCCGGCGCATCGCCGCCACGCTCGACGAATTAAACCGCGAACGCCAGGACACAGAACAGCAGATGCGCGAGGCCATCTTCAAGTCGATCGACGAAGACCCCGCCTGGGAGCATCGCCTCGGCCTGGTTCTCTTTGGAGAAGACTGGCACCTCGGCGTTGCCGGAATCGTAGCTGGCCGCATCGCCGAAAAACATCGCAAGCCCACCTTTGTCCTCACTCAACAGGAAAAAGACGGCGAGCTTGTCGTGAAAGGCTCCGGACGCTCAATCCCCGGCTTCCATCTTCTCGATGCCCTCGAGTCGATGCACGAACTCTTCGATCAATTTGGTGGCCACGCACAGGCCGCCGGGGTCACGCTCAAGCGGGCGCAGGTTCCAGCTTTTGTCGAAGCCTTCGCCGCCTATGCAGCAACTCAACTCGATGATGAAAAGCGTCGCGCGGTAATCGATATCGATGCGGAACTGACGGTGCCCGACGTCGGGATCGGCCTCTATGAAGAGGTGCAGCGCATGGCCCCTTTCGGCTATCACAACGCGCCCCCGGTCTTCGCCCTGATGGGTCTGGAAGTCGCAGGGCCTCCTTTAGCAATGAAGGGCAAACACATCAAACTCACCGTACGTCAGGCCGGAAGACTGCTCAACCTCAAGGGCTGGAGCGTCCCGCAAGACTGGTTCGCACTCAAAGCCGGAGACCGTGTCGATGCCGCTTTCCAACTGGAACACGACAGCTACGACGGCTGGGCACCGATTCTCAAAGACCTCCGTCGCAGTTGATAAACTCAAGTCGATGCTTCGTACAATTCTGCTCACCCTGCTGGCCGTCTCCTGCCTGCCTGCCGCTTCCTGGAAACAGCTCTTCAACGGCAAAGACACCAGTGGCTGGCAAATGACCGGGCCTGGTTCCTTCGAGATTGAAGACGGCCTCCTGGTAACCAAAGGCGGCATGGGCCTGCTCTATTACAAGGAAAATCCCTTCGCCAACACCACCATCAAAGTGGTTTTCAAGACCACCGGCACACGAGCCAATTCCGGCCTTTACATTCGCATGCCAGAACAGCCCAAAGACCCCTGGTACGGCGTTCACAACGGCTACGAAGTACAGATCGATTCCGGTGGAGACGAGTGGCACCGCACCGGCGCCATCTATTCGCTATCGAAGGCCGGCGGCGAATGGAAGCAAAACCCTGCCGGGGAATGGAACACGATGGAGATCGTTCTCAAGGGCAAGAAAACGATCGTGATGCTCAATGGCAAAAAGGTAAACGAATATGTCGAAGGCCAGCCAGTGCCCGAGCGCAAGGCCTGGTATGAACCCGTTCGCGGCCCACGCACCGACTCCGGCTACATTGGCATCCAGAATCATGATGCCAACTCAAAAGTAAGCTTCAAGGAAATCAGCGTTAAAAAATAGGCTCGAAGCCGTCGTCGAGCACGCGGCCATCCTTCATCCGCACCTTGCGATCGGCAAAATCAGCCGCCTCGGGATTGTGCGTAATCATGAGGATGGTCTGCCCATACTTCTTGTTGATGCCACGCATGATGTCCAGCACAGCAATCGAATTCTCAGTATCGAGATTCCCGGTTGGTTCATCAGCAAGCAGAATTTTCGGCTGACACACCAGCGCGCGGGCAATCGCAACGCGTTGTTGCTCACCACCACTCATGGCGCGCGGCTTGTGCGACAGTCGGCTGGCGAGGCCTAGCGAATCCAGTACTTCCCGAAACCACGGCTGGTTCATATTGCGTGTGCCGGCGAGCTGTTCCGCGAGGGCAATGTTGTCATACGCGGTAAGCGTAGGCAAAAGATTGTACTTCTGAAAGACAAAGCCCACCGTGCCACGGCGTAGTTTCGTACGGTCCAGATCCGTCATGGCCAGCAGATCCTGCCCACCCAGATGGATGCCGCCGCTGGTAGCAGGAGTCAGCCCGCCGAGAATATTGAACAGCGTTGACTTGCCACTGCCGGAATGTCCAACGATGGCGAGAAACTCTCCATCCCCGACACTCAAATTGGCACCACGCAAGGCATGCACATCCACTTCGCCCACACGGTATGTTTTCTTGAGATCACGGATCTCGATGATGGGCGGTTTACTCATATGCAAGAGCCTCAACAGCATCCTGACGTGCTGCTTTGTAGCCGGGATAGAGAGCGCCGATCAACGAAGCAAAAATCGCTACTCCCATCGAAATCGGCCACCAGATATAAACAATTTCCATCTGCATACTGGCAGGGATCAGCGTCGCAATCAGCCACTGTGTCGCGTAACTCAAACCAACTCCCATCATGCTGCCCACAATCGACAGAGCAATCGTCTCTCGAAACAGCAGACTGATCACAAAGCCGGGGGTGGCACCAAGACTCTTGAGAATTCCAATCTCACGCGTCCGTTCAAGCACAGCAGTGTAAAGACTCAAGAAAACAACCAGGAATCCAACCACAACAGCAAGGCCAACAATCACATTCAGAAAGGGCCG
>JBIPMY010000020.1:0-28044 GCA_044376335.1 Bryobacter sp. | reverse complement strand
GTCTTGCCGATGCGTTGAGCTATTACAACGAGGCACTGGCAATTCGCGAGGCTGCTCACAAGCAGGACCCGAGTGACGTGCGCATCATGAACAGTTTGGCGAACACGCTGAACTTCCTTGCCTGGGGTTACGCCGATTCTGGTGCAATCGACAGGGCAATTGAATCCGAGCGTCGATCCGTGGCCCTCTGGGAGCGCAGTTCGCGCCCTCCGGGCGACACTCCATTTACGAAGCAAAAGCTTGCCTGGGGCCGGCTCTTCCTGGTGCACTTTCTGTTGCGCGGCGAAGCGAGGGCTGAGCTTGCTGAGTTGCGACAGTTGCTTGCTGGCGTCAAACAGGAGTTGAAAGATCATCCTGACGCGGCACTCGCGCGTGAACTGATTCCTTACAACGGGATTCTTTAGCCAGCGATCAAGTCCAGTATTCAAGATTCCCCGCCTTCCCACAATCCCCCAAAATCTGAAATGATATGGGCAGTGATCAAGCTTTGTTTCTTCGCGATCTTCGCCATGGCCGCCGTCGCGCAAGTGCCGGATGCCCAGTTCTTCGACTCCCAGGTCCGCCCCATCCTGCGGGCCAACTGTTACGGCTGCCACAGCGAAGCCAACTCCACCAGCGGTCTCTCTCTCCAAACGCGCGACTCTATCCTGCGCGGTGGCAATCGTGGCGCATCCCTCGACATCATCCTGAATGCCGCCCGCCATGTCGGCGACCTCAAGATGCCACCCAACAAGAAGCTCACAGTCGAGCAGATCGCAACGCTTGAAAAATGGTTCGCAGCAGGCCTGCCTGTCCCGGAAAATCTCATTAAGTCCAAGCGGCCCGGAGCCAACCATTGGGCATTCCAACCCATCAAGCCACAAGCGATTCCTACCGTCACCAACACCACCTGGGCCCGCAACGCCATCGACAAATTTATCCTCGCCAAGCTCGAAGCAAATCAAGTCTCGCCAGCGCCGGAAGCCGACCGTGCCACACTCCTGCGCCGCCTCAGTCTCGATATCACCGGATTGCCCCCAACCCTCGATGAGCTCAACAAGTTCCTTGCAGACCGCAGCGCGGACGCTTACGAAAAACAAGTGGATCGCCTCCTCGCTTCGCCTCATTACGGCGAACGCTGGGGCCGCCACTGGCTCGACATCGCCCGCTACGCCGATTCCGATGGCTACACCATAGACGCTCCACGCGACATCTGGATGTACCGCGATTGGGTGATCCATGCCACCAACGAAGACAAGCCCTTCAATCAATTTGTGATTGAACAAATGGCCGGCGACCTGCTGCCCAATCCCACCACTGCACAACTCATCGCCACCGGCTTTCATCGCAACACAACGAGCAATTACGAAGGTGGCATCGACTTCGAACAATACCGTGTTGAAGCAGTTGCCGACCGCGTTGCAACAACAGGTGCTGCCTTCATGGGCCTTACGCTAGGCTGTGCACGCTGCCACGATCACAAATACGATCCCGTCTCGCAACGCGAGTATTACCAACTCTTCGCCTTCTTCAACAACACCGACGAAGTGGACAAAGAAGCAGAGCGCAAGTTCTTCAATAAGCCCTTCCTCGAAATCGGAAGCGATGCCGAGAAGGCTGAGTTTGCCGCATGGAACAAAAAAGTCATCGACGCCGAAGAACGCATGCGCATGCGCCTGCAGGTCTTCTCCGGTGACCTTAAGAAAGATGAGATCCTCGTTGCACTGGATAAAGAACTCGCCGATCTGCGTGCCAACAAGCCAAAGCTCCCCCGCACGATGATCATGCGAGATCTCCCCACTCCGCGCCCAGCCTACATCCATCTCGGTGGCGACTTTATGCGTAAGGGGGCACCCGTCACCCCAGGCGTACCAAGCATCCTTCCGCCGCTCGGCAACAAAGCCCCGAACCGCCTCGCGCTCGGCGAATGGCTTGTCGACCCGAAGAACCCGCTCACCCCGCGCGTCACTGTGAATCGCGTCTGGCAAGAGTACTTCGGCCGTGGCATCGTCGCCAGCGAAAGCGACTTCGGCACCCAGGGCGACAAGCCCACACACCCGGAACTCCTCGACTATCTGGCCCTCACATTCATGGAAAAAGGCTGGAGCCAAAAAGAACTCCACCGCCTCATCGTCACCTCCGCAACTTACCGGCAATCTTCAACGGCTACACCCACCGACCCCGAGAACAAACTCTTCTCCCGGCAAAATCGCCTCCGCCTCGATGCCGAAATCATTCGCGATTCCTCACTTGTCGCAGCCAACCTTTTTGCCCCGAAGATCGGAGGCGAGAGCGTCTATCCGCCACAGCCCGCCGGCGTCTATCAGGTCACTCAGGTGCGGCGCGAATGGAAGACATCCACGGGTGAAGACCGCTACCGCCGCGGCATGTACACCTTCTTCCAACGTTCGGCTCCGCACCCCAGCTTGATCGTTTTCGATGCCCCAGATTCATCGGTAAGCTGCACGCGCCGCAACCGCTCCAACACTCCGCTGCAGGCGCTCACGCAGCTCAACGACGAATCCTCTACCGAGTTCGCCGAGGCCCTCGCCAAGCGTATGACCAGCTCTGGCACCAGCGATCATTCGCGCCTCGCCACCGGCTATCAGATCACCCTGAGCCGCGCTCCGCGTCCTGATGAGCAGGAGCGTATGCTCCGCTTCATCCGCGTCCAGCGCGACTCACAACTCGACCCCTGGCCCGCCGTCGCGCGCGTCCTCATCAATCTAGACGAATTCCTGACCCGCCCATGAACCCACTCCTCCAAACCCGCCGCCATTTCTTTAAGGCATCCAGTCTCAGCCTGGCAGCCACATACCTCAACGCCGCCACGCGTCACCACGAAGCGAAGATCGACCACGTCATCTACCTCTTCCAGGCCGGTGGCCCCAGCCAGCTTGAACTCTTCGACTACAAACCGGAACTGACCAAGTACGACGGCAAGACGGCACCAGAAGAACTCCTCAAAGGCAAACGCTTTGCCTTCATGGACACCTTCTCCAAAGAACCTCCAAAGATGCTCGGTACCCGCCGCCAGTTCAAGCAGAGCGGCAACTCCGGCATGTACTTCTCCGAGCTGATCCCCAACATCGCCACCGTCGCCGACGACCTTACGATGTTCCACGGCGTCTCGACGGAGAACTTCAATCACGGCCCGGCCAAGCTCTTCATGAACACTGGCTCGGTGCGGGCTGGCCGCCCCAGTATCGGTTCCTGGGTCACCTATGGCCTCGGCAGCGAATCGAAAGACCTCCCAGGCTTCGTAGTGCTACAGTCTGGCCCGCGTGGCCCTCGTGGCGGCGCGCAGCTCTGGTCGAGCGGCTTCATCCCCACCAGCTATCAGGGCGTCCCTTTCCGGTCCACTGGCGACCCCATCCTGAATCTCTCCACTCCCAAAAACGTCACGGCCGAGCAGCAGCGCCAAACCATCGAAGCCCTTCGCGACCTCAATGCGCTGGAGAAAACCCACACGGGCGACACCGAAATCGACACTCGCATCTCGCAATATGAGATGGCCTTCCGTATGCAAACTTCTGGGCCGGAGCTCATCAACTTCGGCCAGGAATCCCCCGAGACGATGGCCATGTACGGAGCCAAGCCTGGCATGCCCGAACATGCCTTCGCTAACAACTGCCTGCTAGCCCGTCGCCTCGTAGAGCGAGGCGTCCGTTTCGTCCAGCTCTATCACACCGATTGGGATCATCACGACGATCTCACCAAGCCGCTGGAGCAAGTCACCCGAGAAGTGGATCAGGCCTCAGCCGCGCTCATCAAAGACTTGAAGCAACGTGGTCTTCTCGATCGAACGCTCGTCATCTGGGGCGGGGAATTCGGCCGCACGCCGATGGGCGAAGTGAGAGAAAAAGGCAAGATCGGCCGCAACCATCACATCGATGCCTACTCGATCTTCATGGCTGGCGGCGGACTCAAGCCTGGCACAATCATCGGTGGTACAGACGAGCTTGGCTTCACTCCTTCAGACAAGATCCACGTTCACGACATCCAGGCAACGTTGCTGCACCTTTTGGGTATCGACCACAAGAAACTTACTTATCGATACCAGGGCCGCGACTTCCGCCTCACCGACGTTGCTGGCGAGGTTGTACACAAGGCCTTGGCCTAGGCGAAGAATTCGCTCACTTCACCAAAGTCAATCACACGCGTTCCGGCAGCCGGATCCACGTAAACGAAGTCGCGTCCAGAAGGCGTATTCCGGATCCGCGAGTTTGCGTCGATACCCAACACGCTATATACAGTCGCGCATACATCCTCTACATAAATGGGCCGCTTCTTCTTCCAGCCAAAGTCGGTCACATTCGCCGCCTCAGCATCGGTAGATCCCATCACCCTGCCACCCTTCACGCCCGCTCCAGCAAAGGCTGCCACCATCGCCTTGGCGTAATGCTCGCGCCCGGCAAGCGAAGTCAACTCACCCGGTGTCCGTCCGAATTCGCCCATCGCAATCACCAGAGTCCGGTCGAGCAACCCCATCCGCTTCAGGTCAAATAGCAGTGCACTCATCGCGGCATCCAGGTCTTTGGCTAACTTGTAAACGCCCCCCGTTGCCGACTTGCCCAGATCCTTCCCGTACAAGTTTCCGTGCAGATCCCAACCCGGTTGCGTCACCATGATGAACTTCGCCCCTGCCTTGGCCGCCGCCATGTTGCGAGCGAGTAAGCATGCATCGCCAAAGGGCGTCCCGCCATAGGCCAGCTTCTCTTCCGGCTTCATTGCGAGTACCTGCTTCACTTGCGGATTGCGCATCATCTTCTCTACGGCCCGCGCGAAGCTGGCAAACTGCCGCATCTCCTGAGGCGAATCCGCCTTCAATCCATTGCGGGCTGCATCCATGTCCATCAACGCGGCCCAGCGCTTGGCGAATCGTTCCTTTTCACTGTCTTCCAGAAGAAAGGGCAGACTTCCCGTAGCAAGATCCAGCGTCAGCGGCGAAGCATCCGCCGGCAGGCAACCCTCGCGAATCAGTGGCCCATACATCGTCGAGGCCTCATAATTCATCGATACAAACGGAGGCAGGTAATCGCTTTCTTTGCGTGTCTTCGCTGCCTCGTAGGCGATGACAGACCCCATCGCGGGCGATTCTTTCACTCGCGCCGGGCTCACTGCATGCCCCGTTTGCAAGTAATATTGCCCGCGGCTATGAACCGTCTCCCACGCCTCCATACTGCGCACCATCAACACATCGTCGAGCCGCTCGATCATCTTCGGCATCAGCGCGCGCGGGAATTGGTAGCCCTGCTTCACCGTGATAACGTCGCGGTTCTCCGGTGCCCATTTGCCCTCTTTCACATCCCACGTATCCATCTGTGGTGGGCCGCCCTGCAGGTTCAGAAAGATCACACAATCGGCTGACCCGCGTGGCTCTGCTTTCTTTCCGGCAAAGGCCATCTGCAAAGCGGTTCGTCTTGATAGCAACATCCCCATCACCTCAATAAAAGAGAAAGTCCAAGCGGTTCACCATCACCCACAAGAGGTCTTCCACCTCAAGCCCAAGCGCCACCTTCATCTCCGCCTCTGTAGCTGGCCGGCTCAACGCCCTGTAGAACAAATCCTCAACAAACTCAGGGCTCATCTTCTTAGCTGCATCCACCTTCAGCTTTTCTTTTACCGTTGCATCGTTCAGCAATAGAGCCGTTTGAATCATCGTCGGCTTGCGGTCGGCCTGCGCATTGTAGCGGTCGCATTGTCCAAACGCCGATAGCACCGCATGCGTCTTTTTCATCCCGCTCTTCTCAAGATCCTGAGGGGATCGAGTCTGCATCACCCACTTCACTTTCTTGTCAGAGAAGCTCACCTTCACTTCCTGTTGTTGCCCGGTGATCTGCGAGATTGAATCCCACATCTGCTCTGCACTCATGCGGCGCGACACTTGCAGTGATTGATATTGGGGTGAAGTGACAATCCGACGGATCAACCACCGCAGGTCATAGCCTTTGGCTTGAAACTCGGCAGCCAGCCCGTCGAGCAAATCCGGGTCGCTCGGTTGCAAGGTCCAGGGAGCAGGCGGAGGATTCTTCTTGTCCTGCCTCGCGAGGTCGAAATCGAAAATCGGCTCTACAATTCCCTGGCCCATCAACTCTGCCCAGATCATATTGACGGTGGTGCGCGCAAACTGCGGATGTCCGGTGAGCATCCTTGCATAAGCTTCGCGGTCCCTCTCTCCGGCCCTGGCTCGTGCTCCATCGAGAATAAAGGTGGGCGTTACATCCTCGCCCTTCTTGCGGGGTGGCCGTAGTGAACTCACCGTCGTCAGGTCGTACCCTGCACGCTTATCCTTCACCATGAATTGCGGCGTCCGTCCGTAAACTGGAGCGATATAGGTTTTGCCAAAGAAGCTTGCCTGGCGCCATAAGTCGGACCGCTTGCGACCTGCCAGCCAAAGATTGATCTTCTCCAGATGCCCCTTGCCGTCATGGCAAGACACGCACTCCAGATTCACGCCAAGAAAAATCCGCGAAGTATTGATCGCAATTTCGTCAGCGGTGTCTTCGTGATTCATCACATAGCCATCGCCCTCAAAGACATGGCTTCGCGCCAGAAAATTGGATGCTCCATCTGCCCACGTTGACACGGCCGATGCGGTGATCATGTCCCGCACCATCTCGTCATAGGGCACATTCAGCAAAAGCGATTTGTAGGTGAAGTCGTAGAAGGTGTTGATGCCTTCTTCGAGCAATTGCCCGTTACGGAAGAGGTCATTGAAGAAGTAAGCCCACCGGTCCAGAAACGGCGCGTCCTTGATGGCCCGCATCCCCACCTCAGGAATCGGCGGGAACAAGCTATCGATCATCTTCGTGCGCTTGTTCGGATCCTTGTCGGCCAAAAACTGCTTTGCCACGGCTGGCTCAGGCAGGCGGCCGGTTAGATCGAGTGTCACTCGCCGCAGAAATTCGGCATCTCCGCCCCAGGCTAGCGTCATGAAACAGAACAGGGTTCCCAATCGCAAGAACATGCTGCATATTCTTTCGCACCTCTGGTTTCTTCGCAAGGCTCAAGTGAGTAGCTTCAGCGCTTACACTGAAAGAATATGGCTCAAAAATCCTACCCGGCTCCGCCGCCGATGTCGATCGACGTCAACAAGTCTTACACTGCAACCTTCGATACCGCCAAAGGCAAGATCGTTGTGGAACTCTACCCCAAGAATGCTCCCAACACCGTAAGCAATTTCGTCTTCCTTGCAAAAGACGGCTTCTACAATGGCACCATTTTCCATCGCGTCATCAAGGACTTTATGATCCAGGGTGGCGATCCCGAAGGCTCCGGTCGTGGCGGCCCCGGTTATCGTTTCCCCGATGAATTTGCTGGTAACGAATGGCTTCGCCACAAGGTTGGCAGCTTGGCGATGGCCAATGCGGGCCCCAACACCAACGGCAGCCAGTTCTACATCACGCACATCAAGACCGATTGGCTCGACGGCAAGCACACTGTCTTCGGACAGGTGCTCGAAGGTCAGTCTGTAGTGGATTCTATCGCCGGTGGCGATATCCTAAACAGCCTCACCATCACTGAAGCTTAGTGTGAATGCTTGGCGTGGGAATCACGGCCCTTTACGCGGTCATAGATATGTCGCGGGTTCGTGGTTCCCAGGCTGGTGTTGTAAAGGCTGTCGTGCCCGAGCCCTTTGCGCAAGTCTTCCTGAAACTCGTGCAACTCCCGCAACTGTTCTGCTAGAGCCGGTTCCTTGACGCCAGTCGGTGTGACAAAAAACATCTGATAACCGCCATGGGTCAGCTCTGCAATCTCGTGGCCCACCACCACTCCTGCCCGCTCAATTCCAACCTTCTCACCCTGATCGAGCAACACTGCCGCGCAACCTTTGCGCATCACAGGCGCCTTGCCATTGGTGATCCTGCCCACGGCCATGCCGCTCTGCTTCAGGCTTTCCAAATGATCTTCAAATTTGAGAACTACAGGCTTTTCCCGGCGAAAGAACATGTTCTCATTGTACCGTGAGGATATGAGCTTCCTCGACAATCTCGAGAACAACCTGAAGGCGCTCGAGTCGCGCGAAGAAAAAGACCCGCAAAAACAGAAGGAAGAACAGGCCCGCCGCGAGGCAGATCGTCAGACGGCACTAGCCGCTGCCCCGATCGCCGAGGCGCTCAAATCTGGCCCTTTTACCGAAAAGTTCCTTACCGCCTGCCGCACCATTGGCCACAGCCAACGCACCATGGTTCGTTTCACCTGGCTCGACACGACGCTTCGTCTTGAAGCAAAAGAACGCCGCCTCGACCTCAAGCCAACAGCCCAAGGCGTCGAAGCGACGTTCTTTATAGATAACGAATCAACAAGCCAGCAAATGCTGACACTGAATGAAGACCCGGAGGCCCTGGCCAGACAATGGCTTAGTGCTTAGCTTCGTGGCCCTTTTCGTGAGCGCCTTCAGCATGAGCGGCCTCATGCAATACGTAGGGCTTTGAAGGAATCGTGGAGTACACGTAGAGAAAAACCGAGAGCAAAATGGAGCCAATTAGCAATGGGCCCATGAGGAACTTTTTCTCTTGATCTGTATACGCGTTCGAGTTGTGTGAATTTCCAGCCATACTCTCAAGTTAAACTAAAAGTTCCCTCTTGTGATAACGCTCCAAAATCAATTCGAGCAAAACTTCATTACCACCTCGGTAGACTATGTCTTCAACTGGGCCCGCAAGTCTGCGATTTGGCCGCTCAGTTTTGGCCTCGCCTGCTGCGCAATCGAAATGATTGCCAGCACCGCCGGCCGTTTTGACATGGCCCGTTTTGGTGCTGAAGTTTTCCGCCCCTCCCCGCGTCAAGCGGATCTTATGATCGTCGCTGGCACTGTCAGCCTCAAAATGGCACCCGTGCTCAAACGCATTTACGACCAGATGCCAGAGCCCAAATGGGTGATCTCGATGGGGGCCTGCTCCAGTGTCGGTGGCCCCTTCAATACCTATTCAGTTCTTCAGGGTGTCGACAAGATCATTCCCGTCGACGTCTACATCACGGGTTGCCCCCCGCGCCCGGAAAATCTCTTCTACGGTCTGATGAAGCTTCAGGATAAGATCGACCAGATGAGGACGCTCACCCGCAAACCAACCCACGTCCGCCTCAGCGAAGAAATGCTCGCGGACTTTCAGAAGCGCGTTAACCTCGTTCAGCTCGGATGATCCACGCACCTACACTCAAGGAACTTCCTGAAGTCGAGCACGGCTTCGGTACTCGTGAAGACGAGGCGTGGCTCCCTGCCACTGGCCATGCCTGGTTGAAGCAAATTCACTCCGGAAAAGTTCTCAGGGGCAAAACGGAAGGCCTTCAAGGCGAAGCAGACGCCCTTATCACCACTACTCCAGAACTCTGGATCTCGATCCGTACCGCAGACTGTCTACCGATACTTCTCGCCGATCCTGGTGCCAGAATCGTAGCGGCAGTGCATGCCGGATGGCGAGGCACTGTCGAAGAAATTGTTGGCCGCACTGTGCACGAGATGCTTGCCCTTGGAGCAGAGCTATCCTCACTCAGCGCGGCCATTGGCCCTGGTATCGGACTTTGTTGCTTTGAAGTCGGCCCCGAGGTCTCCCCCCACTTCGGCGCTGAAGGCAAGACCTGTGTCGACCTTGCCGAGGCCAACGAGCGTCAACTCCTGGAAGCGGGTCTCGACCTTGATAACATCTGGGTTTCCAAGCACTGTACCAAATGCAACCCGGATCTCTTCCACTCTTACCGAAGGGACGCTGAATCGGCCGGCCGTATGGTCAGTGCCATTCGCATCATCTAATCCAATGCCTGAACAAGTAACCGTACTCCTGCAACAATGGCGCGAAGGGGACCCCGGCGCCCTCGAATTGCTGACTCCCATCGTGTACGACGAGTTGCGTCGGCTTGCCGCAAGCTACCTGCGTAAAGAAAGGGATGGACATACTCTACAGCCCACAGCCCTTCTACACGAAGCCTACGTAAAGCTTGCCAATCAGGACAATCAGGACTGGAAGAATCGCGCGCACTTTTTTGGCGTAGCCGCCCATTTGATGCGACAGATCCTTGTCGATCACGCGCGCGGACGAAACCGCGTAAAGCGTGGCGCAGGAGTCGCCAATGTGCAGCTCAATGAAGCCATGGACGCAGTACAGCAACGCCCAGAGATCCTTGTCAATCTCGACGATGCGCTCAACGAACTCGTCAAATTCGACGAACGCAAAGCCAAGGTGATCGAGATGCGTTTTTTTGCGGGCATGAGCATTGAAGAGACTGCAGAAGCCCTGTCGATCAGCGTAGCCACCGTAGGCCGCGAACAACGCATGGCCGAAGCCTGGCTTGGCCGGTACATGAACAACGAAAAGGTTTGACGATGCTCTCGCGCATTGGCCCCTATCGCATCCTGGATGTGATTGGTGAAGGGGGAATGGGGACTGTCTATGAAGCCGAACGCGATGACGGCCACTTTGACCAGCGCGTCGCCATCAAAGTACTTCGCCCTGGCATGGCGCACCTGGAACGCTTCGAATCCGAACGGCGCATCCTTGCCCAATTCAGCCACCCCTACATTGCCCAGTTGATCGACGGCGGCACCCATCTCGGGCTGCCCTACATCGTGATGGAACTCGTCAAAGGCGAGCCAATCGATGTCTATCTAACCAAACACCACCTTAACTTGCGCGAGCGCGTCGAGGTTTTCATTCTGGCTTGCCAGGCAGTACAGCATGCGCACGCGGCATTGGTTGTTCATCGTGATCTCAAGCCGGCCAATATTCTTGTCACTGCCGAAGGCATCCCCAAGCTTCTCGATTTCGGCATTGCCAAACAGCAGGAAACCGGCAATACCGGTTCCGCACCGGTTACTCCTCGTTATGCCAGCCCGGAACAACTCAATGGCGGATTGATCACCATCGCCTCCGACGTGTTTTCACTTGGGGTTCTCCTATCTGAACTTCTCGAACCATTCGTCCTGACCTCAGACCTCAAGGTCATCCTCGCCATGGCAATGCGAGAAGAGCCGCACCGCAGATACGGCTCCGTCGCACAGTTTGCCGAAGACTTGCAACGCTTCCTCGATGGCCAGATGGTGATCGCTCGCAAGGACACTCTCCTCTATCGCTGGTCTAAATTCGGGCAGCGTAACAAGCTCGTTGTCGCTCTTGGCTTTTCGCTGGTACTGGCTGTCGCTGTTGGCTCAATCCTTGCCTGGCGTCAGGGCAGGATCGCCCAGCGACGCTTCGACGAAGTGCATGGCCTGATCAGTACCGTATTGAATGACATCGACGACGAGGCATCGAAAATCGTTGGCTCCGCTACTCTCCGCAAAGTGATGGTAGAGAAGTCCCTCACATACCTCAACGGTCTTGCTGCAGAATCGGGTGGCGACGAGAAGCTCCTGCAGGAACTTGGCCGTGCCTATCATCAGGTGGGCGACATTCAGGGCCATCGCCGGTACCAGAATCTGGGGCTCTTCAACGAGTCTCTCGAGAGCCATCTGAAAGGCATTGAGATTGAAACTCGACTCCTGTCCCGGCATCCTGACAACGAGCTTCTGCTGAGTCAGCTTGCCTGGGGTTACGCTCACGCTGCCGAGCTTTACTCCATGCGTGGCGACTCAGAAAAAGCACTGTCATTTGCCACACAGGCCCAGCCTCTGGCCCCGAAATCAGACACCTTCACCTATGTCGAAGTCCGGATCGCTCTATGCCGTGTCCTTCAACTGGAAGGGCGTGTTGAAGAGGCCCTCAAGGTAATCCAGTCCGCGATTGAACCAGCCCTCAAAAGCGGCAATGTCCGCCGCGCCAGTACCGTTTTTCACTGGGCCGCAGAACAGGCAAACTACCTCGGTCTCACCCCTCTGGCCATGCAGTACACCAACCAGGAATTGCGTCTCCTCAATTCTCGCGAGTGGAGCGGCTATGATCAGGTACGCGTCTACTCTGCCCATCGCGACCGGGGCGTACAGCTTTTCCAACTCGGCAATCCAAGTCAGGAGTCCGCTTGCGAAGCAATTCCGGAGCTTAAGATTGGCGCTGAAGGCAGTCGCGAGGTTTACCGCCAGGACCCCAAATCCATCAATCGCATGATCAACACCGTAGCCGACTATCAAATGCTCTCGGCCGCCCAGGCTGTCTGCGGCAAGAAGGATTCTCTTGACACTGCAAGGCTGGCCTTTGAAATCTACAATGCCGACAAGAAGCGCATCAATTGGGATCTGCAGTGGTCTCTCGCCTTCGCCCAATTCCAGCTCGGCTTATTGAGCGAAGCGGAGACAACGCTTGCGCAAGTCCCAGATCCCGGCTTTGCCATCCTCGAACTGCAGGCCCAATTGGCCGCCCGAAAGAATCAACTCGATTCAGCGCGAAAGCTCCTGGCCCAGGCCCGCCTCAAACGAGCCCCAGCCCTCAGCATCAAAAACTTCCAGCGCTATATGTACACCTATCAGCAGATCGATAACATCAACTGCGCACTGAAATGGAAAGACCCCACTCCGGGGCTGCGAGAGGAGGCACTCAAGCTTCTGGCGGTCTTCCCTGAAACCGGTGCTGCGAGGTCCCTCATTAGACTAAGAAATGAACTAAAGCATTGATGTCTCCCGAACGCTGGCAACAAATCGAAGCCGTCTTCCAGACAGCAGCGGACCTACCAACTGTCGATCGGCGTGCTTATCTTGACCAAGCTTGCGCTAGCGATGAGGACCTCCGCTCTGAAGTAGAGTCTCTTCTCGACTCTGAAGGCCTAAGCCAAGTCGCTCCTGCCATCGAAGAAGCTGCGCAATCCGTCTCCAGCCTGAGTACGCTTGAGGGCCAGCGGCTGGGGGCCTACGAACTACTTGCGCCCATAGGCGAGGGCGGCATGGGCACCGTCTACAAAGCCAAGCGCGTCGACGGCCAGTTCGAGCAGGAAGTCGCAATCAAGATCATTCGCGCTGGCGCGAGCAACCCCCTCAATGCCCGCCGCTTTCTCGAAGAGCGCAACCTGCTGGCGCAACTCCAGCACCCCTCCATCGCCCGCCTCATAGACGGCGGCGACCACGCCGGTATTCCGTACATCGTCATGGAACTCATCGACGGCCTCCCCATCGATGCCTATTGCCGGCAGTGGAACCTTACTGTCAAAGAACGTCTCGAAATCTTCATTCAGGTTTGTGATGCAGTTCAACACGCTCACGCGGCCCTCATCGTCCATCGTGATCTCAAACCCTCCAACATCCTGGTCACCACCGATGGCACTCCAAAGCTGCTCGATTTCGGCATCGCCAAGCTCGTTGTCGAGGGTCAGACTTCCACTCAAACAGGCTGGATGATGACGCCCGATTACGCCAGCCCCGAACAAGTCCGCGGAGAGGCCATCACGGTCGCCTCAGACGTCTATTCTCTCGGCATCGTCCTCTACGAACTCCTCACCGGCGAGCGCCCGTACAAGCTGAAAAACTATTCCCCGGCCGAGATCCAGCATCTGGTTTGCACCACCGAGATCCACCCGCCCTCCCAGCACGTCCCCACAGAAACGCGGCTACGCAAGCAACTCGTCGGGGATCTCGACAACATCCTTCTCATGGCCCTGCGCAAAGAGGCAGGGCGCCGTTACGGGTCTGTCGCACAGTTCGCCGAAGACATCCGCCGGCATCTCGCGGGCGAGACCGTCATCGCCCGTCCCGATACCTTCACCTATCGATGGTCGAAATTCGCACGCCGCAACCGGCTCCCACTGGCTCTCGCCACTCTGTTGCTTGCCGCAGTTAGCATTGGGGCATTCCTTACCGTTCGCGAGGGGATTCGCGCTCAAAGACGTTTTGATGAGGTGCGAAGCCTTGCCAATAGCCTCCTGAATGAAATTGATCCAGAGGCCGCAAAGCTTGCTGGCTCAGCCAGAATGCGAAGGCTGCTTACGGAGAAGTCGGTAAGCTACCTGGATCGCCTCGCATCTGAATCCGGCGACGACGTCCCGCTTCGAAAAGAACTAGCTCGCGCCTATCACCGCGTTGGCGATATTCAGGGGCATGGCAGAAGCGAAAATCTGGGGTTGTTCAACGAATCACTCGAAAGCCACACCAAAGGCATCTCTATTGAGGAGCCGCTCTTTGCGCGTTTCCCGAACGATCTTGAACTCAAGCGCAGTCTGGCCTTGGGTTATGCCCACGCGGGAGATCTCTACTCTCGACGCGGAGATTCCAAAGCCGCAGACGCCTTCATGCAAAAGGCATACCTGCTGACCGACAAGTCAGATCTGAAGACCTTCATCGATGTTCGATTTTCTCTGAATCAGGCAGCGATGCTCGAAGGGCGTTTACAAGATTCTCTCCGCTACGGCAATGATGCAATCGAAGCGGCAAAAACACTGCCTGACCCAACCCGTCTGATTGCTCTCTACGCCTCCAACGCTGATGTCGCCATGTACATCGGAGATGCTGCGCAGGCCTTTAAGTTCAACCGGCTTGGTATGGAAATCACTGAATCGCGCCGGAAACTTGGCGCCCTTCGCAACGACGAAGAATTCCGCTTCGCCGCCCTTCATTACAACTTGGGCGAACTCCTGGCGCAGCCGGATCAACCCAACGAGATGAAAGGCTGTGAAGCCGTCCCGCACTTCCTGATCGCAGTCTCCAATTATGAAAAGCAGCTTCAATTGGCCCCGAAGTCGGTAAATTTTCTGGTTCTTCTTACCAGTGCTTTGAACGGGCTTTCGGGTGCCCAGGCTCTCTGTGGCATGAAAGAAGCGATTGCTACCGCCGAGCGCGCCAAAATCGTTTATGGCACCGATCGCGCGAGAACTAATCCAAATCTCGATCTCGCCATCGGCTTCTCACATCTTCATGTTGGCGATCTGGATCAGGCCAGGCGTCACTTTGAAGCCATTCGCACTCAGGACCCTACCGCCCTGGAATACCTTGCTGAAATCGCTGTCAAGAGAGGCAATGCCGCCCAAGCTCTTCAACTGCTTTCGACTGCAAGAAAGCAGCGTGAGCCTTTGCTCAACATCTCTAGCTACTCGCAGCGCTTCGAAAACTACCGTCAGGCCTCAAACCTTTCAAGAGCGATTGAACTTGGTGATCATTCTCCGGGCTTCAGGCAGCAGGCATTGGATCTGCTGAAGGTCTATTCAGTTCAGGGTTCAGCTGCATCGGTCAACAAGCTTCGTAACCAGCTCAATCATTAGACTAATAGATGAACTAAAGTATCGATGTCTCCCGAACGCTGGCAACAAATCGAAGCCGTCTTCCAGACAGCAGCAGACCTTCCAACTGCTGACCGTCGAGCCTATCTGGACCAAGCCTGCGCGAGTGACCAGGATCTCCGCGCCGAAGTAGAATCGCTGCTCGATTCTGAAGGCCTAAGCCACGTTGCCCCCGCCATTGAAGAAGCGGCCCAGTCGGTCTCAAGCTTAAGTACGCTTACAGGCCAGCGACTCGGAGCTTATGAACTCCTGACCCCGATAGGCGAAGGCGGTATGGGCACTGTTTACAAGGCTAAGCGTGTCGACGGCCAGTTTGAGCAGGAAGTCGCAATCAAGATCATCCGCGCTGGTGCAAGCAATGCAATCAACGCCCGCCGCTTTCTAGAAGAGCGCAATCTCCTCGCCCAACTCCAGCACCCATCCATCGCCCGCCTCATAGACGGCGGCGACCACGCCGGTATTCCGTACATCGTAATGGAGCTCATCGAAGGCCTTCCCATCGATGCCTATTGCCGGCAGTGGAACCTTACCGTTAAAGAACGCCTCGAACTCTTCATCCAGGTCTGCGACGCTGTCCAGCACGCTCACGCTGCCCTCATCGTCCATCGCGATCTCAAACCTTCCAACATCCTGGTCACCACTGATGGCACTCCAAAGCTGCTCGATTTCGGCATCGCCAAGCTCGTTGTCGACGGTCAGACTTCTACTCAGACCGGCTGGATGATGACGCCCGATTATGCCAGTCCAGAGCAGGTGCGTGGCGAGGCCATCACTGTTGCCTCAGACGTCTATAGCCTCGGCATTGTCCTTTACGAGCTGCTGACGGGCGAGCGTCCTTACAAGCTGAAAAACTATTCGCCCGCCGAGATTCAGCACCTGGTCTGCACCACCGAGATCCACCCACCCTCCCATCACGTCCCAACAGAAACGCGACTGCGCAAGCAACTTGTTGGTGATCTCGACAACATCCTTCTGATGGCTCTGCGTAAAGAGGCAGGCCGCCGCTATGGCTCTGTTGCTCAGTTTGCCGAAGACATCCGCCGTCATCTCGCGGGCGAAACCGTAATCGCCCGTCCCGACACCTTCACCTATCGTTGGTCTAAATTCGCACGCCGCAACCGTCTGCCGCTGGCCCTGGCCACGCTGCTGGTTGCGGCGGTCAGCATCGGAGCAGCCCTCACCGTTCGCGAGGGTATTCGTGCTCAACGACGCTTTGATGAAGTGCGAAGCCTCGCCAACAGCCTTTTAAACGAAATCGACCCTGAAGCAGCCAAGCTACTGGGATCTGCAAAAATGCGCCGCCTCCTGATGGAGAAGTCGGTCACCTACCTCGATCGACTCGCTTCCGAATCCGGAGATGACGTTGCTCTCCGCAAAGAACTCGCCCGCGCATATCACCGGGTCGGCGACATTCAGGGACACGTCCGTTCTGAAAGCCTTGGGCTCTACAATGAATCCCTCGAGAGCCACCTCAAAGGGATTGGCATTGAGGAGCCGCTGCTAAAGCGCTTTCCAAATGATGCCGAGCTGAAGCGTAGTCTTGCTCTTGGTCTTTCCCATGCCGGTGATCTTCAAGCCAGACGAGGCGATGCAAAGACGGCTGAGGCGTTCATCCACCGAGCGTATCTCCTGGCAGACAAATCCGATCTCAAGACTTACATTGATGTCAGACTTTCCATGAATCAGGCCTGGATGATCGAAGGCCGCCTCGAGGATGCTTACCGTGTCGGCAAAGAGGCCTTGGAAGCGGCAAACGCACTCGGAGATCCGGATCGATTGCTCAGTATCTATGCCTACAATTCCGATGTCGCAATGAATTCTGGCCAGTCGGCAGAGGCAATCTCTCTAGCTCGTCGCGGCATTGCTCTAATTGAAGAGAGAAGAAAACAGAGAGGCCTGAGCTCTCTTGAAGAAATCAGATTTGCCGCCTTGAGCTACAAACTGGGTCAGCTCCTCGGGATGCACGATCAGCCCAACGAAATGCGTCCCTGTGAAGCCATTCCGCATTTGCAAAACACTCTCGTTCCCTACGAACAACGTTATCGGCTCACCCCAAAGGCAATTAATGCCCTTGTGCTTTTGGGCTCTGCATTGAATGGTCTTGCTTCTGCCCAGGCTCTCTGTGGCCACAAAGAAGCGATTGCTACGGCTCAGCGCGCCGTAGATCTTTACGGTGTGGAACGCGCAAACTCCAATCCAAATCTGGAGCTTACTCTGGGGCTTGCTCACCTTTATGTTGGCGATCCCGCGCAGGCCAAACGGCATCTCCAAAATGCTTCCGCCCAAAGCAGCATTGCTACCGAGTACCTCGCTGAAATTGCATTCAGGCAAGGCGATCTGGGGCAGGCCCGGCAGCTTCTGGCCGCTGCCAGGCAAGAACGCGAGAAAACGCTCAAACAGCCCTCCTTCAGCCAGCGCATCGACGCTTACCGCCAGGCAGCCAATCTCGCGCGAGCCGTTGGATACGGCGATCCAGCGCCAGGCCTCAAGCAACAAGCAATCGAATATCTGAAAGACTTTCCGCTGCACGGGGCCGCCGCCTCTGTCGATAAACTCCGTGTTCAACTTCAATCGCTAAAATAACGGAAATGTTGCCACCAACGAAACGTCTTTATTGGGAAGACGATCATTGCCTGTCCACTGAAGCCCGGGTGGTTGCCTGCACTGACAGCAGCATTGCCCTCGACCAGACCTGCTTCTACGCAGGAGGCGGTGGACAACCCTCCGATACCGGCTCAGTCACCATCTCCAACTCAGTCACCATTGCTGTTAATAGCGTTGAAGTAGGCGAAGGCGATGTCATCTGGCATCACCTCGCAACGCCCATCGACGGCAATCTCGTCGGCCAGCTTGTTAGCCTACAGCTCGACCAACAACGCCGCACCGCTCTGGCCCGCTATCACACCGTCCTTCACGTGGTGAATACCATTGCCCTCCGCGATTACGACGCCTGGATCACCGGAGCCCAAATTGCAGTCGACTATTCTCGCATCGATTTCAAGATCGAACGCTTCTCTCCTGAGATCGTCAAAGAGATCGAAGCAAAAGTGAACGCCGTCCTAAGTGCAGGCCACACTCTCCGGGCCTTCTACTTGAGCGAAGCTGAATTCGCGACAAGGCCTGACTTGCTGCGAACGCTCGAAGTAAAGCCCCCCGTCAAGGATGGTCGCGTCAGAGTGGTTGCAATCGAAGGCTTTGACGAGCAGGCCTGCGGCGGCACACACGTCCACAACACGGCAGACCTCGGACGCATTGAAATCTACAAGACTGAAAACAAGGGCAAGATCAACAAGCGCCTCTATGTCCGCCTCGTCTAGAAGTAAAACTTCAAGGCAAACTGCACAATGCGCGGCTGAATCGTATTGGCATTCATCCGGCCAAAGCCACCCTGCAGGTTCAGTGTTCTCGCAACACAGGCCGGGCTTAGCGCTCGCGTCTGATTGGTGGCCCCAAGTTCGGTCGCATTTGCGGGGCAACCCACTCCATTCGCGCCGGGTCCGGGTAGTGCAGCGATCGCCGTATCTACCGGAACCCCGTTGAACTTCGCAATCACGGCATCCCATACCCCCGGCGCACGGAGATTCCCAAACCGGTTCTCAACATTCGGCACGGCTGTAAAATTCGGCGACGTTCCTGTTGTCAGCGCGTTCTGATTACCGCCAGTCAACAAACTCGCAATATTCGGGTTCGGCGAGTACATCTTCATGTTGAAGGCATTGAAGACTTCTGCTCTCAACTCGAAGAACCGCCGCTTGTTTTCAAATGGAGCAAAGCGCTTAAACACGCTCATGTCAATCGTACGAACCCATGGGTAATAAGCATCAAGATTACGCGCAGCATTCCCGATCCTGCCCGGTTCCGGGAAAGCAAAAGCTCTCGGGTTGATGTAAGGCACACCCCGCCAGGAATTCTCGCGAGTCCAATCGGGATTGAGCAGAGGCACGCCGGCGATCCGGTCTGGCCTCTGGGCCCCACCGGGCGTCCCAAGGTCAAACGAGTTGCCAATCCCAAGCGGAACGCTGATGGGCAATCCGCTGCGCAGCCGTGCCAGTCCATTCAGATTCCATCCACCAATCACATGGTCCTTCCAGCCTCCACCGGAGAAGAACTTCTTTCCCCGCCCAAAGGGCAGATCGTAAAGCCCGGTCAGATTGATAATGTGCGGGGTATTGGAATTGGCAACACTCTTGTCGTTCCGCGTGTTGTATGCGTCTTGCGCGCGCAGCAGAGGCAGATCCAGTGACGAGTTGTTGAATGAGTTGTTCGGGATCGGAAACCGGATCCCGCCCGAGCTGTCATCCATGTTCTTCGAAAACGCATAGTTGAACCGGAATTGCAATCCACTCGAGAATCGCCGCTCTACTTCTGCCACAAAAGCGTTGTAGCTACTGGAAGTGTTTGTTGGATCCAGCACAAATATGCCACCTGAGAATCTTCCAGCAAAGCCAGGAACCGGCAGCCTTCCACTAAACTGATCCAACCGGTTGATGCTGTAGGATGGCCCAAACAAATTCCTTCCCAGCGATCCCTGATAGCCGAGCCTCACCACAGTTGTGCCCGACTCACCAATCCCGTATTCGATTTGCGCCGAATAATTGTGCACTCTGGGCAGACGGTAATCACTGTTGATCACCACACCGGTCGATTGGTAGAGCACATTGGATCTTGGCAACCCGTTGGCACTCGATCCAGCAAGATCCCCAGGCCGGATCACACCACTTGGCGGAATTTGAAAGAGCGTCGAGTCCGAGGCGAGCACCGGGTTATTGAATCCAAACTGCATCGGCAGCGCCGGCTCGTTGCATCGGGCAAGCCCGCAACTCGGTACATTGCTCGGTGAGGGGATATCGTTCGACCCCAGTGCGTAGCTGATCTGCCGGAAGCCCGTCCCTGTTTGTGACCCAAGATTCGGCACCGGCTCTCGATCATTGCCCATCAGCACTCCATGAGTCATTCCGTAGCCGCCGCGAATCACAAAGTTCTTGCGTGAGTTCCAGCTGGTGTTCGGTGTCCATGCAAAGCCAAGCCTCGGCTCAAACACATCCTTCACCGCAGGAGAAACGTAACGCGACCGGCCATCGACACCGCTATATTCAAACACGGGGCCCTGATGCGGTTGCCCGTTTGGCTGCCTCACAAAAGGGTTATCCTCCAGCCGGTTCATGTTCAATAAACCCTGCCGGTTGAACTTCTCCCATCGCGGGCTCTGATATTGATACCTCAGCCCTAAATTCAACGTAAGGCTTGGCGTGACACGCCAGTCATTTTGTATATAGCCGCCAAGGTTCTTCCACCGGTAGTAATAAGGCACTGAGAGATTCTCCGTCTGCACCTGCACTCCCGTTGGCATGCCCAACAGGAAGCTGGCAAAGCGGTCTCCGCCGGTAACGACGTTCGCGCAGTTTGGCGCAGTGCCACTCAAAGGATTCACGTTGCAGTTCTGCTCGGCCGTCTGTAGCCGGTCCCAGAAGAAGCGTCCACCGGCAAGCGAACCCACTCCAAGTGCAGACTGGTTCAATTGCAAATGGCTGGCCGAGAAGCCCATCTTCCAGGTCATCTTTCCACGAACCCAGGAAAAGTCATCAGACATCGAGTAGCTGTGTTCTTTGTTTTTACCCACATCCTGCGGAGAGTTGAAGCCCAGCGTCCCGATGGCAGAGCCGCTCTGTTGTCCACTCACTCCAAAAGGTGCACCAGCATCGAAGAACCGCGCCATCCCGTATCCGATCAGGTTCACGGTTCCCGCGCCAGCTCCACCAGTATTCAGATATTTGGACGTAAAGTCCTCACCCAAGAGAGACTCAGGAAATCCGCGTTCAAACTTCCCGTAAACATAATTTGCGCGGAACTCATTCGTCATTGTCGATCCAATCGTCGACGTTAACCCGATCAGCAACTGCCGGGAGTTGTTGGCGTCGCTAATCAAGCCATGCTGTACCGTATCGCGTTCCTGCCGGTTACCAAATTGCGGCTGCTCCGTCCAGCGCCCTGTAAGGCGATGGTTTTGCGTCAGGTTGTGATCGATCTTCACCGTATAGCGATCATCCTGGTAGCGGGTCTGCCGGAAGTACGTGTAGTTTGCACCCAGTAAATCGCGCACCAGATTCGGATCAGTGATGTTGGCAGCCGGGTATAGCTCCTGCGCAATCCTCCGCGCCGCAGGGTTCACCAGGCTCTGTCCCAACTCATTCACCAGCACGCGACCGCGCCGTGCCGGATTCGGGTCATTCGGATTGAAGAGTGGAAACTGCCGGAATTGATAGATGAAGTTCGTTGCACTCGCCGGCAGATTCGGATTGTATGCCGGGTTCGGATTCAGCGCCAGCGCCCCATCACCCCGGCGATTGAACTGGTTATAGAGCAGCGCTGTTGGCTCTGTCCTCACACTGCCATCGGCATTGCGAAAGTACACCACAGACTGCGAAAAATCGCCCCCAATTTCCTGCGCCGACGGCACGCGAATGTTGGTCGCCCCACCAGGATTCGACACAAGCTGCCGCGTCGGCTCGTAGCTGAACATGAAGAAGGTCTTGTCTTTACCGTTGTAAAGTTTGGGAATTGTCACCGGGCCTGTCAGTACCGCGCCCACCTGCTGCCGTCGCAACGGAGGCCGATTGTCGAAGTTATTCACTGCCGTCCGCTGTGAATCAAAAGGGGTTGCGGTGAAGGCCTTCTGCCGGTGAAACCAAAACCCGGTCCCATGGAATTCATTGCCGCCAGACTTCGTTGTCTGTTGGATGATCGCTCCGCCGGCCTGTGCAAACTGTGCCGAATAATTCGATTGCTGCACACTGAATTCTTGAATCGTGTCCGGCGAAAACGAAACGCTCATTCGCCCGAGTGCAATGGAAGTGACATTGGCCCCATCGGCCTGAAACTGTGTCGTGCCGGCTCTGCTCCCATTGATTGCCAGCTCGCGCCCTGGCACCGGCTCATTGGTAGTGAACTCGCTAAACTCCGTACCCGCACTCCCGGCTACTCCAGGCAGAGTCAGCGCCAACTCGAGCGTATTGCGTCCATTGAGAGGCAATTCGTTGATCGTTCGCTGGTCCACGGTCTGCTGCAAAGCTCCCGACGAGGTCTGCACAAGCGGTGCCGCGCCCGTCACCTCAACCGAAGTCGATACATCGCCGGCCTTCAGCGAAATGTTGACGGTAGAAACATTGGATGTATCCACCTTGACGTTGTTCACGACCGTCTTTTGAAAGCCCTGAAACTCCGCACTGACGTTGAAAATCACTGGTCGAAGTGGAGGTGAAGAATAACCTCCATCCCCTGCAGTTACGATCTCAAACCTCGCGTTGGTGCCGATGTCTACTATCGTCACCTTGGCACCGGGAACTGCCGCACCACTGGAATCTGTTACTGAACCACGAATAGAACCAAAGTTGGATTGCGCACCCAGTCTTGACATGGCGCACAAGGACAGTACAAGGACCTGAAAAACTTTCATAACTCAACCTCAAGTAGATCTTTTCGTATTGTTTCACAAAAGAATCGATCCAGCGAGGGAGCAGTGCATGGGTAGGCCTAAGAGCAGAATGAGTCCGCAGCTAAAGCCTAAGTGTTACAAGGTAAACATTCAACGGCAGCCACGCGGGCTAAGTCAGATGCCTTCAGAGCGTCTAATGCGGGTCTGCTCATTCTTGCCGCCTGAAAGATCAACCACCTGCATCTCCAAGCCCCGCACGTCGAACTTGCGCTTTTGAGAGAAGTTCAGAATGAAGTGACTTTCAATCTATTTCACTTCTTCCGCTGTCGTGAGTTTGCAGCTTGTGTATCCACTCTTGAAGCTAGAAAAGTTCAATTTCTCCGGGGGCCAGGTCCTCTTGGGTAGGCTTATGAGCTGCTTCAATCTCGTATTGCTCTAGTCGCATTTCAGCAACCTTGGTTTCCGGTGAAGCGGACTCTCCTTGATTTGAAGCTTCCGATGCGGACAATTCTCTTAAGGTCGTCCTTAACGTAGATAGATCTTTGTAGCTTCGATCAAGAACCTGTTTAGTGATGTCGTCAAACTGCATCACCGATACTGTCTTCTCATAGTTTTCAGTAAGCTGCGAATTCGCTTCAGAAAGCATCGACAGAAGTTCATTCACGCGAGTTTCGAGAGTGCTCGCGTTGTCTATCGCCGCCTCTACATGACTCGAAGCTTTGGAAGATTCCGAAAAGTCGATCTTAGCTGCTTCAACACAGCTCCCCAGCATCGACTGCTTCACTTGTAACGCCTGACTCAAGGATTTCTCTACCTCTTTGCTGACGCTACGCGAACGGTCTGCCAGTGAATGCACCTCGCTGGCTATGACATGGAATCCCTTCGCGTCTTTTCCCAACCGTGCCGCTTCAATCTGAGCATTCACAGCCAACAAGTTAGTCTGGTCGGCAATCCAGTTTAGAGCGTCGATCTGCTTGTCGATTTCTTCCAGATGGCTTGAGAGAGTCTCTATCCGCTCATAGGTTGCCTGGTTTAGCTTTTTGCATTCGTCGATCTTTGGCATTACCCCGGAAAATGCACCCGACGACTGTGCCAGATCCAATTTCAATTCGTTTAGGCTAGGCAATAGTAATGCGCCAACTGCACCCACTTCCTTCTCCTGCCAGCCTATTGAGGATCTGGTTTTGCGAAGCCCGAACCAAAGTTCAATCGAAGCCCTATTCAACAGTGTCCTTACCTGATCGATATTCCGGATCGGAGCTTCCACCTGATTAATACACAAACGCGCAAAGTTTTCTGAAAGCCCAGTATTGTGCTTCACAGTAGGCATCTTAGTTCCTTCGGTATCGAGCGCGCCGGCAAGCTCTCTTTCGGGTTTGTTTGCCTTTACAAGAAGCGCAGCCCAGCAGGACATTGCCGCCGCAAAAAGTGACAACCAAAAGCTGACCCAGGAACTGGCAAGCCAACTACCGAAGATCACTGCAATAGCCATCGCAGCAACCGGCAGAATGGGGCGCACCTGACCTTCAAGTATCTGAGTACTTTTCATCTGTTTCTTATCGTCCTACTCTCGTAAAGTCTCAAGCCGTTTTCTTTTGCTTGTGAATATTACCTCCACCCTGCAGGGCAACGGTGGCAATTTTGTCTAGCGCAACTACTGTCTCAGCGGCTCCCAGCTTTACGGCGGCACCTGGCATTCCCCAAACCACACTGCTTTCTTCATCCTGGCAAATGGTTGCTGCTCCAACCTGCCTCAATTCCAGCAATCCGCGTGCCCCATCGTCGCCCATCCCAGTCATCAGCACTCCAACCGCATTTTTCCCGGCACTTTTTGCGACAGAGTGAAAAAGTACATCCACTGATGGTTTGTGTCGGTTTACTGCCTCCCC
This sequence comes from Bryobacter sp., assembly GCA_044376335.1. GTDB lineage: Bacteria > Acidobacteriota > Terriglobia > Bryobacterales > Bryobacteraceae > Bryobacter. Next base: position 3,615 of record JBIPMY010000020.1, on the reverse strand, counting down.
GTCTCCGATTTTGCAAATCCAATGAGCCCCACTTCTAACTACACTCAAGTGCGATCCTCCGGGAGCAACGTAGACGTGCCCCGGTAGAATCCGCTGTGAATCTTCGGCATGGAAAACCTTCACTGCACAATCGCGGTCCAGTCTCTGTGCGAAAGCTTTGCTGTATCCAGGAGGAATGTGTTGCGTGATCACTGTGCCGGGCGCGTCGGCTGGAAATTGCATCAAAACGCTTCGAATCGCCTCAGTGCCACCTGTAGAAGCTCCAATCGCCAAAAGGGTGTCTGTCGTTTTGAATAGCCCACTCACAGGCCGAATCTGCTTTGCTTCTGCAGTCTTTACACGTTGTTGAAGCCTCGAAAGATTTACACGGGCCGCCATCTTTACTTTGGCCAAAATCTCCAATGCGGCTTCGTCAAGCCCATGCGCCAAATCGATTTTTGGTTTTGCGACGAAATCAATGGCGCCCAATTCAAGTGCTTCTAGCGTGACCCCTGCTCCGGCCTCAGTAAGCGACGAAATCATCACCACCGGTGTTGGCCGCAACCGCATCAGGTTCGAGAGAAACGTGAGCCCATCCATTTTGGGCATCTCTACGTCAAGCGTCACGACATCCGGATTGAGCCGCTTAATCATGTCCCGCGCTACAAACGCATCGGGAGCCTCCCCACATACTTCTAAACTTCGATCCGATTCGAAGATTGCTCTCAAGAGCTTCCGCACCAGTGCGGAATCGTCTACGATCAAAACCTGGATTCGCTTCGTTTCCATATTTTTACTCTTCCTTGGAGCCAAATAGCTCCACTGCTCCAGATAAGGAACGTCTTGATAAGCGCCTCGAAAGCTGAATTTCTTCCATGTTGAGTTCCGCATTCTGCAGAGGCGGTAACTTGTTTACAATCAAACGGCCACTCAACGGGTGATAGAAAATTTTTCTTGGATTGCTCCCCCCAACATCCCGCGCCTTAGGTTGAAAGCCTTCTACCGCCAGAAAGCGGTCTATAAACTTGATGTTGTTTGATGAAATCATTGAGCCGGTAGAACCAATCTGGCCGCCGCCGGTTACTTTTATCTCCAGCCGTTCACGGCAGGCTCCAAGCTTCAATAAAGAATTGACCAACATTTCCATCGCCCAGACTCCATAGCGGTTCGATTCCCCAATTTCCGGCTGATTCGACTCTGGCAACAGAAAATGATTCATCCCGCCCACTCCTGCCACAGGGTCTCTCATACAAACAGCAATGCAGGATCCAAGAATGGTCATGATTTCTTCGTCCAACCGGCTGATGTACAACTCCCCTGGCCGAACTTTGGCACGAGTCTTCTCGGTTCGAGGCAATGTTGTGCGTTCGATATGTTCGAATCCAAAAATCACTCCAACCGAGGAGGCTGCCGGTGGCGCTGAAAAAGGGATTGGCATAGTTGTTAACCTGGTTTCCGGTAAGTTGTTTTACCAGCCAATTGAAATCTTTCCGATACCTGATGCAGTGTTTCAGAATGACCGATATATACGGTGGCGCCAGGGGACAAGGAGTCAGCGAACTTGTCGAAAAGCTGTCTTTGTGTTGACTTGTCGAAGTAGATGATCACATTCCGGCAAAACAAAACATCAAATGGCCCATCTACCTTCCAGGGTTGCACTAGATTGACTTGCTGAAATCGAATGTGTCGTTGAAGTTCAGGCTTCACCCGTATTTTTCCCGAGTGGCAACCTTGTCCTCGTTGGAACCAGCGCTTCAGTCTTGACTCATCCAGGTTGCTGCCTCGATCCTGTTCATAAATTCCTGCAGCAGCTCGGCGAAGCACTTGTGTATCCAGGTCTGTGGCAAGAATGTCGTAGCTCCAGCCGGGATGATTCTTGAGAGTTTCCTCCAAAATCATCGCGATCGAATAAGGCTCTTCTCCTGTTGAACATCCTGCCGACCACACTCTCATCCGCCGCTCACGCCGACGCTGTGACATCAGTTCCGGGATTGCACATTCCGCCAAGTGTTCAAAGTGATGTTCTTCCCGGAAAAACGAAGTGAGATTGGTCGTGATCGCATTGATGAACTCGCCAAATTCACTGTTATCTCTTCTGTCAAGCAACTTCCGGTATTCCGAAAAAGACTGCAGATTCAACTGTCTCAATCGCTTCGTTAACCGGCTGTAGATCATATTGCGCTTCGCGTCGGCCAATACGATGCCGCTATGTTGGTTCGCAGCCTGACGAAGCCACTGGAAGTCGTCTTCGGTGAAGCGGAATTCTGTTGCTCTATCCAGTGCCGCTTCCATTAGCTGTCCTGAAATAGCGTACGGCCAAGACCCAGCTCGCCTGCTGCCTTTCGCGTGGCCTCGGATATGTTCTTGTATTCCAACCCTTGCTTCAAGGCTGCTGCCTCCAGGCGGAACGACAACAGAAACTGTAGCCCTGCGGTATCGATCCGCTTCACTGCGCCGAGATCGATTTCCACCGCATTGGCTTGGGCGCTCAGGCTGAGCCATTCAGCCTTCAGTCCGCCCAAGCGCGCAATCTCAATGGATTCTTCGGCAACGATTACTGCTGTTGGCATGATTTAAAACTCGTCCCAGTGCCCGTCACTGTTGGGTCCAGCGGCAACTCGCTCGGCTACTGCGGTTCCTTTGGTTGCTGATGCCAGTCTGCCCAGAGAGCTAGATGATGGCCGAGCACCAGCAGGGCTAGCCGGCTTGGCTATTCCCACCATTGGCCTGCCTGCCCCAGTGCTGCGCAATGCTGTGCCTTGTAGTCCCGCTGCAGGTTGTCTGCCCGCAGATTGTGGGGAAATTCTTCCCCCCACGGATGTTTGTGGTGCAGGCCGCCCCAAACGGTATCCCTGCTGAGGGCCCGATTTCGCTGCTACAGGAACTGCATCGTCATAGCCGTTATCGTCGGTGGTTTTAAAAAACTGCATGAGTTGTGACATTGCTCTCGATTGGTCGTCCATCGATGCGCTTGCCGCTGCAGCTTCTTCCACTAGCGCTGCATTCTGTTGCACCGCCTGGTCCATTTGTGCGATTGCCACACTCGCCTTCTCGATGCCAATTGCCTGTTCGGACGACGCCTCAGCGATTTCGCCAATAATGTCGCTTACCTTCTTTACTGAAGTTACAATCATCGTCAGCGTCTTCCCGGAATCGTCCACCAGGCGCGAGCCTTCTTCTACCTTAGATACCGAATCCTTGATTAAGGCCTTGATTTCCTTGGCCGCTCCGGCCGAGCGTTGTGCAAGGTTTCTTACTTCTGCCGCTACTACTGCAAAGCCGCGGCCTTGTTCTCCGGCCCTGGCTGCCTCTACCGCAGCATTGAGTGCAAGCAGATTCGTCTGGAAAGCAATTTCATCGATCACTCCAATAATGTCGGAGATCTTCTTGCTCGACTCGTTGATCGCAGTCATTGCAACTATTGCGTTGGTCACCACCGCCCCGCCTTTTTCGGCTTGCTCGCGAGCGTTGGCGGCCAATTGACTGGCCTGGCGGGCATTGTCAGCGTTCTGCTTTACTGTTCCAGTCAATTCTTCCATGCTTGACGCTGTCTCTTCAATTGAAGCTGCCTGCTGTTCAGTCCGCTGGCTGAGGTCGGTGTTTCCCTGCGCAATTTCTGAAGCCGAAACATTGATC
>JBIPMY010000649.1:0-2714 GCA_044376335.1 Bryobacter sp. | reverse complement strand
CGGTGTACTTGCCGAGAGGAGCGATGGAATCTTCGGGGGCAGCCCCGGCCAGGATCGAAACGACAAGAACTGCTGTTAGCTGTCTCATGCTGTGTGGTTGTGCACTACGAAGATATCAGGAGCGGGTCGGCTTTGCAGCGGGTGATTCGGGGAGCGCTGGAGTTGTGCGGAGAAAAATCTCAAAGCAGGTTGGGTTGGGGCGATAAGAGGAACAAGAGGACAGCGACGGATTTATCGAATCGCAAGGAGTGAAGATTCCAGCGGGCAGAGTCATGCTCGATTTCAAGGCTAGGGCTCGATTAGAGAGTAGTCAGAGAGCACTGAAATTCAGCCCCCCCGAGTCTCCGCTCCACCAGACTGCGATTGGAGCCCCAGAGCCTCTGTCAAGAGTGCGCGCCACGTAGTTGGTTTCGCCCAGAAAGTGAAATTCAAAGTGAAACTCGGAGTGAAATTCGATCAGACCAGCCTCTCTCAATCGCATCAGGAAATCTCCCGTAGAGGGTTGTTTCAGGTGGCTTGCGGCTTAACGGCAATTGGGCTTCCAATGCCGGCAGCAGAGGAAAAGGCGACGGAGGCAAACAGTGCAGTAGACCGCTTGCTGGATCGCGTGGTTGCTGCAGAGCAGCGGATGATGAAGATCCTGTCCGAGCGTAACCCCATCGTCGAGACCTATATTCAGGAAGAAGCAAGCGCAACAAGCAGTTCCAAAGAGGGGCGTGACCATTACTTTCTTGGGCGTATGGTTCTGATCAATTCCATCAATTACGTCTCGTTTGTGAAGAGAAGTATCGAGGCACCGGTTGTTGTCGAGAGCAAGCCAAAAGGGCGGCTTCCGTTTTTCAAAAAGGCAGGGCCTGCGTCAGAAGCACAGGAGCCTGTAGCTTTCTTGCCGGTGGGCTTTGCGCAAATGGCGTTGATTGATTCGAAATCGTTTGACCGCAAGTCCTACAAGTTCGATTTCGTGCGCCGGGAATTTCTGGGAGATGTGCGCTGTCTCGTGTTTGATGTGGCGCCGGTGGCACAGGATCAAGCCGGGAAATTTCTGGGCCGGATTTGGGTGGAAGACCAGGATGCGTGCGTGGTTCGGCTCAATGGTACTTATACATTGCGAAGTGAAGATGGCGTTTATTTTCACTTTGATAGCTGGAGAGTCAATACGGCCCCTGGAGTATGGGTTCCGGCAGTTATTTATGTCGAAGATACCGTCTCACAGAAAGACGGGACAGGAAACCGGAGTGCCTCACGCTTTAAGGGGCAAACGCGTATCTGGAGCTACGATTCTCAAAGCAAGCGGAAACTGGAAGAATTGACCTCGATGCTTGTCGAATCAGAAGGGCAAGTCAACGATAACGATGCCAAGCAAGAAGTTTCACCTCTTGAGGGGCAACGCAGGTGGGAGCGCGAAGCGGAAACCAATGTGATCGAGAGGCTCGAGAAAATTGGCTTGATTGCCCCGCGTGGCGAAGTGGACAAGATTCTGAACACGGTGGTGAACAATCTGATTGTCACCAATGAGCTGGATATTGAAGCGCAGTGCCGTCTGCTGTTGACGACACCACTAGAGACCTTCACGATTGGGCATACGCTTACTATCAGCCGTGGACTGGTAGATGTTCTGCCGGATGAGGCGAGCCTCGCGCTAGTGCTTGCAATGGAGCTGGCGCATATTGCCCTGGCTCACCCGACCCGGACTGAGTACTCGTTTAACGACCGGACGATGGTGGAAGACGAGACGGTACTCGACCAGTTCCGGTTTTCAAGGACGCCGGAAGAAGTGGCCAGTGCCATGAAAAAGGCGACGGTATTACTGGCCAATTCGCCATACAAGGACAAGCTGAGCGGGGCAGGTTTGTTTCTGAAAGCTTTGCAGCAAAAGAGCCCAAGTCTGCCAAGGCTGATTCAAGCCACTCTTGGCAATGACTTGACGATGTATCTGAAGACACCAGAATTTATGGACCTGCTGGCGAAAGCCCCATTGATCGAAGATTCAAAGCTCGAACAAGTTGCGGCTTTACCCTTGGGATCGCGAGTCAAGCTGGAGCCATGGGCGAATCAGAGCTATCTGATGAAGACACGATCCATTGCTTTACTTTCGGCTCGGGAGAAGATGCCTTTTGAAGTAGCTCCTGTAAATCTGAAGTTGAGCAGACTGCCGGCAACGAATCCCTCCAAGACTGCTGCGGTGTCTGAGCCAGGTAGCCCAAAGTGAGCCTTGAATCAAAAGCTGTCCCAGACTTTTCAAGCCTGGAAGAGCAGAGCACTCCAGAGGGTGTTCGCAGACTAGGGTTGGGGCTGCTGGCAAATGCGCTGATATTTGGTTTGGTGGTTTGGGTGAAAATTCCGTCAAGCGACAAGCCACTGAGGCCACCTAGAATTCAGATGGTGAGCTTAAGCCGTCTACCAGAGCCCGTTCCAGCACCAGCTATCGCCAAGCCGCCTATGGCACCCATGAAAAGGCCAGCACCGAAGGCGCGGCTGATCGAGACGGCGATTGCCAACCCGGCCCGAAGCATTGAGTTGCCGGCACCACCGAGCCTCACGCCAGCAAAAGTTGAGCTTAAGGCATCGATACCCGAGATAAATACTCCTTCACTGCCAGCACCGAAACCTGTTCTTGGCACTTTCCAGACAACGAATCCGGTGCCTGCTCGTATCGAGCGAGAGCCTGTTCGAATCGCAACTGGAGGTTTTGGAAATCCTGCGGGAGCTTTGGA
>JBIPMY010000243.1:0-9368 GCA_044376335.1 Bryobacter sp. | reverse complement strand
GTCCTCAACCTCCACAACATCGAACACGCCTATTACGATTCCCTCGCTGCCACCTCCCCCCTCCACCACCGTCCCCTCTTCCAGCACTTCGCCAAAAACGCCCGCAGCTACGAAGCTCAGCTACTCCCCCACTTCCACCTCCTCCTCACCACCTCCCACCAAGACAAAGCCCGCATCACCCACCCCAACATCCAAGTCCTCCCCAACACCATCCCCTGGCACCACCTCCCCACCCAGGCAAAATCAGAATCCATAGTCTTCACCGGCAACTTCGCCTACACCCCAAACCAGCAAGCCCTGCACTACTTTCTGGAAAACTGCTGGGCCGACCTCCTCAAACAAAAGCCCCACCTCCGCCTCCGCCTCGTCGGCAAAGAAATCCAATACGCCCACTCAAACCACCCCAACATCGACTACATCGGCCCCGTCCCCGACGCAATCGAAGAAATCGCCAAGTCCCGCCTCGCCATCGTCCCCCTCCTCTCCGGCTCCGGCACCCGCCTCAAAATCCTCGAAGCCTGGGCCGCCGGCACCCCCGTCGTCTCCACCTCTTTAGGTGCCGAAGGCCTCGAAGCCACGCCGGGTCAGCACCTCATAATCGCCAATTCTCACCACTCTTTTACAAAATCCGTCCTCGAATTGTTCGACAATGAAGTAGATCGTTCCCGCATCACCCAAGCTGCGCGAAGTCTCTATGAGACCACTTACACTTGGCAATCCGCGCGCAAAATCCTATCAGAACTGGATCTGTAACACTTTTGCCGACAATCACTTCCAAGCCATTGGACTATACTGGGAAAACTTGCATGCGCTTTGCGATTGACGCGCATACCATCGGCAGACACCTAACGGGGAATGAAGTCTACGTCCGAAACTTGCTGGAGAATTACGCCCGGCTGGACCGCGACTCTCAGTTCTTCGCATACGTGTGTTCCGAGTACGCCTCCTCCGAAGTCCCCAATCGCTTCGAAAAACGCAACGTCTCCGCCAACCCCTTCTTCCGCCTTGGCTACGATCTCTCCCGCCGCACTCTCATCGACAAACCCGACGTCCTCCACGTCCAGTACACCGCCCCCCTCTTTTGCCCCGTTCCCTTCGTCGTCAGCGTCCACGACGTCAGCTACCTCGAGCGTCCCGAATACTTCACCACCCCGCGCCGCCTCCAGCTCCAGGCTACCGTCGCCAACACAGTACAACGTGCCGCCCGCGTCCTCACAGTAAGTGAATTCTCCCGCCAGCGCATCATGGCCGCCTACAACCTTCCAGCCGAAAAGATCGAAGTCATCTACAACGCCGTCTCCCCGCACTTCCGCCCCGTCCCTCCCAAGACCGCCTTCCTCACCGTCAGCGAAAAATTCGGCGTCCAGTACCCCTACATCCTCTCCGTCGGCGACCTCCAGCCCCGCAAAAACCACATCGGCCTCATCGCCGCCTACGAAGACCTCATCTGCAACTACCCGCAGCTCCCCCACCACCTCGTCCTCGTCGGCAAGCCCACCTGGTTCGCCCCCCGCGTCTACGAAGCCGCCAAACAATCCGCCGTAGCCGACCGCATCCACTTTACAGACTTCGTCAACGACGAAGACCTCCTCCACCTCTACAACGCCGCAGAACTCGTCGTTTACCCCAGCTTCTACGAAGGCTTCGGCCTCCCCATCCTCGAAGCCCAGGCCTGCGGCCGCGCCATCGCCTGCTCCAACACCTCCGCCATGCCCGAAGTCGCCGACAAAGCCGCCCTCCTCTTCGACCCCACCTCCAAATCCGACATCCTCAAGGCCATACGAGACCTCCTCCTCGACACCGATCTCCGCCAGCGCATGGAACGCCTCGGCATCAAAAACGCCGCCCGCTTCAGTTGGGAAAAATCCGCCCGCCAAACCCTCGAGGTCTATTACGAAGTAGCCGGCCGCCGCCCGAAAAAATCGAAAGTACACGCTCGCGCCGCCCAGGCCGTCCAATCTACATGAGCCTCCGCTGGATCCTAATCCCACTCCTGGCCGCCACCCTGCCCGGAGCCACAGAAACTCTCCGCTACAACGTCAATTGGCCCAGCGGCCTCTCCCTCGGTGAAGCCACCCTCACCACCGATAACGTCGACGCCTCCGCCGCCACCCGCAAGTTCGAGCTGCGCCTCGACGCCTCCATCCCCGGCTTCGCCGTAATCGACGAAGTTACATCTTTGGCCAAGCCAGACTTCTGCTCCATCCGCCTCGACACCAAACTCAAGCACGGCTCGAAAATTCGTGAAGAGCGCACCGAATTCAAACCCGAAGAAGGCTTCGCCGAGCGTCAAACCGCCAAAGGCGGCAAAACCAAAATCCCCCTCAACACCTGCGGCCGCGACGCTCTTACTCTGATCTACTACCTCCGCTCAGAACTCAAACAGGGCCGCCTCCCCGGCGCACAAACCATCTTCTTCGGCTCTGCCTACCAGATCAGCTTCAAATTCGGCGGCTCCTCCAACCTCCAGCTCGCCTCCGGCACCGAGCCCGCCGACAAACTCGACATCACCATCCAGGGCCCTGCCTCCAGGCACGCCATCGAAGTCTTCTTCGGCCGCGACGCCCTCCGCACGCCCCTCATCTTCCGCGTCCCTCTACCCCTGGGCGCATTCACCATGGAGCTCCAGCGCTAGATGCGGATCGCCTTCTTCTCCCCTCTACCCCCAGCCAAAAGCGGCATCGCCGATTACTCCGCCGCCCTCCTAGCACCCCTCAAACAACTCGCAACAGTCGACGTCTTTGAGACCGCCCCCGCCAACCTCGACACCTACGACGCCATCCTCTACCAGCTAGGCAACAACGCCTACCACTCGTCCATCTACGAAACCGCCCTCAAACACCCCGGCGTCATCGTCCTCCACGAAGCAAACCTCCACCACCTCCACGCAGAGAGGACAATCAAGCGAGGCAACTGGGACGAATACGTCGAAGAAGTAGCCTACGACGGCGGCCCCCAGGCCCGCGTATTCGCAGAACGAGTCCGCCGCCTCGAAGTCGGTCCAGACTACGAAGGCGTCCCGATGCTCCGCCGCATCCTTGAAACCGCCAAAGGTGTCATCGTCCATTCCGATTGTGTCGGCCAATCCGTCCGCGACTCGGGCTACACCGGCCCCCTCACCAAAATCTGGCACGGCGCATGGATCGATCGAGACCCCACCAAGCCCCCACTCCGCGACTTCTACCGCAGCAAACTCGGCCTAACCCCGAGCAACCCCCTGATCGGTGCTTTCGGCTTCCTAAAACCCTACAAGCGCATCGCCGAATCCCTGCGAGCATTCCGCCGGCTCACCCGTCTCAACCCCAACGTACGCATGATCCTTGGCGGCGAAGCCCACCCCGAGCTCAACCTCGACACGCTCCTCAAAAGCCTGGGCCTCGAAGAACACGTCCGCGTCCTCGGCTATCTCTCGATCGAAGACTTCCACCACTACATGGAAGCTTCAGACATCATCCTCAACCTCCGCTACCCCACCGTCGGCGAAAGCTCCGGCACCCTCCTCCGCGCCTTCTCACTCGGCAAACCCGTCCTCGTCACCGACATCGGCAGCTTCAAAGAATACCCCGACGAGATCTGCCTCAAGGTCCCCTCCCCGCCAGACACCGCCGAAGAAGACACCATCTTCGAGTATCTAAACTTACTAACCTCCCGCCCCATCTACGGCCGCACCCTCGGCGAGCGAGCCCGCCGCTGGGTAGAGCAGGAATGCCCCTGGGATCTCGTAGCCCAGCGCTATCTAGCCTTCCTCAAAGGCGAACCCACCACAGCCGAAGTAAAGCTCCCGCCCCCACCCACCACCGAAGTTCCCCCCGAGCAAATCCTCACCTGGGCCCAGGACGAGGGCGGCAAGCAGTACACCAACACCCACATCACCCGCCTGGCCAAGACTCTATCCCTAACCCCCACCGGCGACGAATCAAAATCGATCCTCGAGATGGGCGCATACATGCAAATCACCCCCGCCCTCAAATACCAGCTCGGCTACGGCCACGTCCGAGGTTGCTATTACGGCAAGTCGGGGCAAACAGACCATCACGAAATCACAAGTGACCAGGGCCAACCCTTCACCTGCGACGTCGATCTCTTCGATGCCGAAAAAGACATCTTCCCCTACCCGGACCAGTCATTCGACACCGTCCTCTGCTGCGAACTCCTGGAGCACCTAACAGCAGACCCGATGCACATGATGAGCGAGATCCACCGTATCCTCAAGCCCGGCGGCAGCCTCCTCCTCACCACCCCCAACGTCGCAAGCCACCGCGCCATCCACGCCATCCTCCACGGCTACCATCCCAGCTTCTTCCCCGCCTACATCCTGCCCCGCAAACCCGGCGAAGACGCCGAAGCCCGCCACAACCGCGAATACACCGCCAAAGAAGTCCACCTCCTCTTCTGGGAAGCCGGCTTTGAGATCACGCATCTCGAAACCGGAGAATTCCTCGACGCCCCCCACCCCGAGCAGCACTTCATTTCGAACCTCCTCGAGCACTATAATCTGAGCAACGACCTCCGCGGCGACGGCATCTACTGTGCCGGTCGCAAAGCCGGCCCGGTCCGCAACCGCTACCCCGGTTGGCTCTATGCCTGAGATCCAAACCTACAAAGTCACCTCGCACCGCTACCACTTACAAATCGACTGCACTTTCAGCACAAGTGCAACCGTAGGCTGCCACTGGGTCGATCCCGACACCGGTCGCTATCTCAAAGAATCTCCCTGGCAAGAGGCCAGCCCCAGCACCACCTTCGAAGTAGAAGTCCCCGAAGCCCCCGGCAAATACCGCTTCTACATCGCCACACAAAACCAGGGGAAGTGGTCCTACGACAACGGCCAAGCCTTCCTCGCCGTCGACGCCGTTGTAGACGACGCAGGCATCAAAGTAGCCCGCCAGCTCATCACCACAACGTCACAACTAAGACGAGAACGCTGGCCCGCCACCATCAAAGACATCCTGCTAGGCCCCTGGCAATCCTACTGGCAGAACCGCCACCTCATCTCCTCCATGGTCCGCCGCGACATCGTCTCGCGTTACCGGGGCAGCTTCGCCGACGCCTTCTGGGCGCTCCTCAATCCGCTCCTGCTGATGCTCACGTATTACTTCGTCTTCGGCGTCTTCCTGAAAACCCGCTTCCCCGGGGACCCCAGCCAGTCCGGCTTCGTCCTCTTCTTCCTGGCCGGCATGCTCCCCTGGCTCGCGATGAACGAGTCGATCGCCCGCGCCCCCAACTCAGCGCTAGAGCACCGCAACCTCATCACCAAAGTCATCTTCCCCATCGAGGTCCTCCCCTTCAACTTGACGCTCTCAGGCCTCGTCACCGGCCTCACCGCCACAGCCATCTTCTTCGTCTTCCTCCTGGCCACCAGAGGCGCAATCCCACTTACGGTCCTCTATCTCCCCCTCCTCTGGCTCCCCCAATTCCTGCTCACCGCCGGCCTCTGCTACCTGCTAGCCGCCATCGGCGTCTACGTCCGGGACCTCGTCTACGTCATGGGCCTCCTCCTCACGATGTGGTTCTTCATGACCCCCATCTGTTACCCCGACACCGCCCTCCCCGTTGGCCTCCTCCCCATCCTCGGCAAGAACCCCCTCTACATCCTCGTCCGCGCCTACCGCGCCATCTTCATCGAAAACGCAAGCCCCAACTGGGAAGCGCTACTGAAACTCTACGCCCTAGCGCTCACTCTGTTCTATATGGGCTTCGCCATCTTCCGCCGAGCCAAAAGAGGCTTCGCCGATGTCCTCTAATAACCCCGGCCGCATCGCCTTCGTCACCCAATCCGACTCCATCGGCGCAGCCATTGAAGACTGGGCCCACGATCACCAAATCGGCTTCAGCAAATGCATCTCGCTCGACGAATCCTCCACAAAAGACTTCGGCGAATGCATCGACGCGCTGGCCGAAGATCCCTACACCCAGTCGATCCTCCTCTACATGGAATCGGTCAAAGACGCCGGCCGCTTCATCTCCGCCGCCCGCGAATGCGCGATCCAAAAGCCCATCATCGTCCTGAAAGCTCCCGGCAGCAACGACAAAGTCTACGACGCCGCCTTCCGCCGCTGCGGCATCCTGCGAGTCCAGCGCATGGCAGACCTCTTCTACATGGCCGAGGTCCTCGAGCAACAGCCCCGCCCCAGAGGCTCCAACCTCGCGATCCTGACAAACGCCCACGGCCCAGCCCTCCTCTCCGGCGGCCAGCAACACCTCGCCAGCGACGCCACCCCGGCAGACTACCGAACAGCCTTCGAGACTCTAGCCAAAGACCCCAACTGCCACGGCATCCTCCTCATCCTCACCCCCCAACCCGGATCCTTGGTCGCAGACACAGCGCAGGCAATAGCCGAAGCCGCCAAAACCTGCCGCAAGCCCATCCTGGCTTCGCTGATGGGAGGCACCCAAATGAAGCAAGGCGAAGCAATCCTGGCCGAAGCAAGAATCCCCACCTTCCCCTATCCAGACACCGCAGCAAAAGTCTTCGCCCGACTCTGGCAGTATTCCAGAAACCTCAGCGCCCTTTACGAAACCCCAGTCTTCACCGCCGACATAGAAGACACAACGACATTAGCCGCAGACCTTGAATCCAAACGAGGCCCCCTGGACGAAACCACCCTAAAGAAACTCCTAAACGCCTACGGAATCTCCTCCAGCCAATTCCAGTCCCCAACCTCAGTCCATTTCCGAATCACCAGCAATCCAGACCAAAGTTTCGGCCCCGTACTGACTCTAGAGGCCTCCAAACTCTACGAAGACTCAGTAGCCACGCTCCCGCCCCTAACCTCCACCCAATCCCGCCGCGTCCTCGATCTGGTAAAGCAAGTGACAGCCTGCCAGCCCCCAGCCCAGGAGGCCCTGGAAGACCTGTTAGTGCGAGTCTCCAGAATCGTAAGTGAACACCCTGTATTACGAGACCTCGAACTGGAGATCCAGGTAGAACCCGACGGAACCATCTGGTCCAGCCACTCCGCCGCATCCCTCCAACCCGAAGGCTTGGCGAGAAGCGAATGGCCCAAATGCGTCATCCGCCCCTACCCGAAGCAATACATCAAGCAACTGACGCTACGAAACGGCCAACCAGCAACCCTACGCCCCATCCGCCCCGAAGACGAAACAAGAATTGTAGACTTCCACAACGACCTATCCGAGAGGACGGTCTACCTCCGCTACCTGCAATTCCTCAAATTCGAAGAGCGAATCATGCACGAGCGCCTGGCCAGAGTCTGCTTCAATGACTACGCCAGAGAACTAGCGCTAGTAGTAGAGCAAGACGACAAGATCCTGGGAGTAGGCCGCCTCCAGCGCAACCCGTTAAGAATGGAAGAAGCCGAAGTAGCCTTCCTGGTCCGAGACTCCGCCCAAGGCCAGGGGATAGGGAAAGCGCTAGTAGAAAACATCATCGAAGCCGCCAAAGCCGAAGGCCTCACCAAGCTAACCGCCGAACTACTAGCCGATAACAAGCCAATGCGAAACCTACTCGAAAAGAACGGCTTCCGCACCCGATTGGCTCTCGACGGGCAAACGCTCTTGGCCAGCCGAATCAACTAATGTCAAGACCATTATTGCGAATCTTTGTGGAAGAATTTGAGCATAGATCTCCCCAATCTAAAGTTGAGTATTCCTTTTTGATTGCCACTCAGCCCTCCGATTGGGAATACTAGATACTGAGTCTTCAAATCACACGTGCAAGAACCAACCATTTTTGACTTTACTGCCCAAACGCTTGAGCCACTGCTGACTACTCTTGCCCGAATTTTCGTGCATAAAGGAGAGGGTCGCGTTGTTGCAGTCTTGGCAGGGAGCAAGCCCTCAATTGCGCAGACTGATTTTGATAACTGGGATGGTGGTTTGGCAACTCATACAATCACACTTCACATTCCACATCGGCTTTACGCACAGATTGAAGAAGAGCGGGAATTGATTGAGAAGTCGATTGTTGCCGCCGTAAGGCCACTAATTAGAGCCGCGCGGCACGATGACATAGGATCCGTTTTGATCTCGCCTGAGCTGACAGTTGTTGAAAATTGGCGAGAGAAAGCGAACTCTTGGGTGGCAGGGAAAGGGGTCAGCAATCAGGGTCGGGTGCGATCAGACAATATTGCGGCAAGATCTCACGATGGTCTTCTTTTTAGGTCTGAACCTGAGATTCATCTCTACAACGCTTTGAAGGCGAAAGGAGTTTCATTTGCGCCCCTTCCCGTATTCATTCGTGGCGGTGAAAGTTATCGCCGTATTGAGCCCGATTTCGTAATTCTTAAGGACGGTCTGCTCATGATCGTCGAAGTTGATGGCGACACTGTCCACCAAGAAACGCCCGTTGAGGCTCACACACGAACCACAATGCTTATGCATGAGGGTGCTCACATTGAGCGGATTTCCTCAAGCGAATGCGATACTGCTCAAAAAGCGCAAAACAGCGCAAACCACCTTCTGAGGGTTTTCGAGAAGCTTAAAGGTGCCAAGTAAAAACGTCTTTGTTTGCAAGAGGCTAGCTTGTCAGAAATGGGCGTTGAGAAGTCAAATCTAGAATCGAAACTTGAAGCAAGTCGTTGCTTCGAGCAAATGCGTGTTCGAGCTAGTTCGATACCACCAAGAACTCCCGGCTATACAGCAGCCCAGAAGGCAAAGTGCTAAAATTTGTGTGGATCCATTCGGCAGATTTTGTGCCATGCTTCGTGGCATTTGAAGCAGATGTTACCCACACTGCGTCCTGTCCTTGATATCGGCTATCGGTTAAACTATACGCTGCTATGACTCTCGCTAAGGAGTGCCAATGGATCCATCACAACTTCAGAGCATGACCCAACTCAGCAGGCTTAAAGCAGCTAATTCTTTCAATAGCATTGCTGGCCTACTGAACACAAAACCATCTGCGCTTGCATATATCCTTTACAAGCTGACACCCGATGCCCAATATTCAACGTTCCTGATGCCAAAACGGCACGGCGGCACCCGAACCATAAGTGCACCCACTGAGAAACTCCGTATGATCCAGAGTAAGCTCTCGATGCTATTGCAAGACTGCTTGGATGAAATTCGATTTGCATCTAAAAAAACAGACCATATTTCTCACGGTTTCATGAGGGATCGCTCCATCCTCACAAATGCTCGGCGGCACCGCAATCGTCGATATGTATTTAATCTGGACCTTGAGGAGTTCTTCCCTTCAATTAATTTCGGACGAGTACGTGGCTTTTTCATTTCGGACAGAAATTTCGAGTTGCACAAAGATGCTGCAACTACGATTGCTCGCATTGCTTGCCACAACAATACCCTGCCTCAAGGAAGTCCGTGCTCGCCCGTCATATCGAACCTTATTGCTCATTTGATGGATATTCATTTGGTCCGTCTAGCCTCAAGAGTCGGTTGCACTTACA
>JBIPMY010000647.1:0-2716 GCA_044376335.1 Bryobacter sp. | reverse complement strand
GGCCCCGCGCAACGGCCCCTGGCTCGCATGAGCAAACTCCTTCAACACCGGATAAGTCAGATTCTCCGGCCCGTTGTCACTGGTAAACAGAACAATCGTTTCATTGGCCGTGCCTGAAGCGCGCACTGCATCCATCACCCGTCCCACCACCGTGTCTATCTGATAAACGAAATCCCCATACTGTCCCGCCTGGCTCTTGCCCTTAAACTCCGCCGCCGGCGCAATCGGCGTATGTGGTGCCGTAAACGGGAAGTACATGAAGTAGGGCTGATCCTTCGCCGCGTTCTCCTGGATGTAATCCACTGCCCGCCGCGCAATCTCCGGGAAAACCTCTTCCAGTTTCCAGCCGGGCTTCATCGCCCCGGGCCAGCCAAACATCGCCTCCGGCTTCTGCTCGGTCGGCTGCGCCAGAATCCGGTCATTCTCGATAAACGTGTACGGCGGAAAGTTAGGCAAGTCCACCCCAAAGTAATAATCAAAACCCCGCGTAGTTGGCCCCTCACCAATCGGCTGGTCAAACAGAATCTTCTTCGCATGTTCATTGCGAATCTCACGCTGCGGGTCACCAATCTTTACCCGCGAATTCACCTTCGATCCATCCGTAGTCGCCCAGTCCCAGCCCATATGCCACTTCCCGAAGCACGCCGTCTTATAGCCTGCCTGCTTCAGCATTTGAGGCATCGTTAGCCGGCCCTTCTCAATCAGTGGCTTGTCCCAGGGCCACAACACCTGGCTCTTGAGTTCCCCTCGCCAAGGGTACCGCCCCGTCATCAGCCCGTAGCGTGTCGGGGAACAAACCCCGCACGGCGTATGAGCGTCGATAAACCGCACACCCTCCTTCGACATCCGGTCCAGGTTCGGCGTTGGAATCTTCGATTGCGGGTTATAGCAACCCACATCGCCATATCCAAGATCGTCAGCGAGAAGAACAATAATGTTAGGCCGTTGTCTGGATCGTGGCGCCGCCATCGCTGCCGTGGCTGTTGCCAGAAAAGATCTGCGTGTGATCGACATTCGGCTTGCAGTCTATCGCAACAAAGCCCTGCAATAAACCGCCGACTTCACGTCTCCTCGGCCAGCCTTCTTCCGCCCATTCTCTTCAAACGCATCCCACCCCGCATTGGCAAGAAAGCAAAACTCATTGCCCACAATCGTTCCATGCGTCGGCTCCCCCAGCCCCTCCCACTGCGTCTCAAGCACCTCCTGCTTCGACAAATCCCGAGCAAACTTCACAATCCGCACTGGCGTCACCCCATTCTGCACAGCGATAAACGAATCCCGCCACACATACAACCCATCAATCCCGTTCACAATCACGCCAGGCCCAGGCTTCAACCATCGAACTGTTTTGGTGCCCAAATCGAGAGCCGCAATCCCGCGCCGGTAATCGGCAACATAAAGCGTCTTCCCATCAGCCGAAAGCGCCGGCGTCTGCGGAGAAGGGAACTCACCCGCCTCATCCAGCCGCTCAAGCTTCAACGTCCCGGCTACCATCCGGTACACCGCCCCGCCAGAATTATTGGTCACATAAACATCCCCGCCCGGCGACACCACCATGTCCCCCAACACGCCACCAATGGGCAATTCCACCCGATGCTTCTCATCCCCCGTCTTCAGGTCATAAGCGATCAGCGCAGACTTGCCTTTATCCTCAATCCGGCAAATCTCACACTGTGGCACCCACCCAACACTCGTCCAAAGCAACCCATGTTTGGAGTCCACCCCAAGCGCAAACACCCCCATCCCGGCGTGAGCAAAGGCGCGGCCATCACTTTCAACAATCATCCCCCGCCGCACACTGCTAAACAGCCACTCCTTGCCAACAAAGACAAGGTCCTCGGCAATCCAGTCTTCCCCCTCGATAGCAGCCAGCAACTTAGCCTGCGTCACCGGCTTCGTGTCCATCTGAGGCAACCGCCCCAGTGCCCGCAGAATCCGCTCATTCCCCGGCAC
Source organism: Bryobacter sp. (assembly GCA_044376335.1). Lineage (GTDB taxonomy): Bacteria > Acidobacteriota > Terriglobia > Bryobacterales > Bryobacteraceae > Bryobacter. Next base: position 763 of record JBIPMY010000647.1, on the reverse strand, counting down.
CAGCTCATTCAAAGCCTCCAGCGCCGCCTTCCGCTTCTCCCCCTTAGCCTGCTCATTCAACTCCCGCCACTTCAACTCAAAGTCGTTCCCCAAAGCGCCAAAAGCTGCAAGCAAAACAAAGGTAATCGTCTTCATGCGCGTCCATCCTATCAGCATGCGACCAATCGCCTCAAAGTTTTTTCTTGAAAAAGTGTCAAAGTGACACCAATATAGTGTTAGAAATACACTTAAGGAGCATCATTATGTTTGGCATCAGTTTTCGAAAAGCAAACCCCACCGATTATGTCTTTCGCTTTTCGCAAGGCAAACTCGTTCAAGAAGGTGCCGGCCTCTCCTTCTTCTACTTCGCGCCCTCCACAACCATAGTTTCCGTCCCATTGGCCAGCGCCAACATCCCCTTTGTCTTCACCGAGCCGACGATCGACTTCCAAACCATAACTGTCCAGGGCCAACTCACATATCGCATCAATGAACCCAAGAAGGCGTCTGCGATGCTCGACTTCACAATAGATTCGAGGGGCCGCTACACCACCGATTCTTACCAAAAGCTGCCAGAGCGGCTCGTCTACGCCTTGCAAACTCTCATTCGTGCCGAGTTTCAGGGTTTCGCCTTAAAGGAAGCCCTGGTTCACGGCGACGAACTCACCGCTCGAGTTCTGGCCCGTTTGAATAGCGCCTCTGAGACTGTCCAACTTGGCGTGGAAGTTCTAAACCTTGCTGTACTCTCGATCAAGCCAACACCAGAGATGGCCAAGGCTCTGGA
>JBIPMY010000242.1:0-9383 GCA_044376335.1 Bryobacter sp. | reverse complement strand
GGCGAAAGCTATTTCGCCAATTCAACCGTCTCGGCCACTGGCTTCACTACTGAAGCCACCATCACCGCCACAGTCGGCACAAGCACAGCCTCCGAGAATTTCTACATCCCGGTTTACCCCAGCACGGCCAGCTTCCTCCGCATTCCGATGGGTTCACCAATGCCAGCAGGCACCGTGAGCACTGCCTATACCGCGCTCAATCTCACCGCCGCAGGTGGCACCTCGCCCTACACCTGGAGCCTTGTCAGTGGTCAACTCCCGCCCGGCATCAACCTCAGCGGCAACCAGCTTCTAGGCACGCCTACCGCTGCCGGCACCTATTACTTCACCCTTCAAGTCGAAGACTCAACTTCGCCGATCACCGCCACCTCCTACATGCCTTTCAAGATGCACATCATGCCGGCCACTTCGAGCTCCCTGCGCGTAACTGGCCCCACAACGGCACTGGTTGCCGGCACACTCAGTAGCACCTACCCATCTGGAAACGCGGCCCTGTCTGTCGGCGCAGCAAGCGCCCCGACATGGTCCGCCACGGGCCTGCCATCAGGAATGTCGATCAACAGCACCACAGGCGTCCTTTCTGGAGTTCCCGGCTCGGTCGGCCTTCAGGGCAATCTCACTTCAAAGCAGGTCGGCGAAAACGCCATGCTGGTCACCGTTCCAGCCTCATATCTGCTTAGCCCCGGCTACCTTCGCATGGCAGTCTCAACTCCAAACCCGGGCGGCGGAACTTCAAGCGAGGCGCAATTCCAGGTCTACGGCCCCCGGCCCCAGGTCAACGCGGTAGTGGATTCCGCCAGCTACTCCCAGGGCACGATCTCGCCCGGCCAGCTTCTAACCCTCTTCGGCCTCGGCCTTGGGCCAGCCACACTGACCCTCTTTAACCCATCCGTCCCCGCACCTCAAATCCCAAGCGCTTTGCCTGTCACCGGCCCAGCCACCTCAGTCACCATCGGCGGTGTTGCTGCCCCCATCCTTTACACCAGTGCTAACCAGGCCAGCGTAATTGTGCCGTACACCGTCAGCGGCGCTTCTGCTGATCTGGTGCTGTCATACAACGGCCTTGCCTCGGCCCCGGTCTCCCTCACCGTCGCCCCCACCAGCCCCGGCATCTACACCACAGACGCCTCCGGCCGCGGCCAGGGCGCCATCCTCAACTACAACCTCACCACCAACGACTACACTCTCAATTCCAACGCCGCCCCGGCTCTCAAAGGTGGCATTGCCGTCCTCTACGTCAGCGGCATAGGCGCCACCAACGCCTCAGTCGCCGCACCAACCACTGCCGCCGCCACCCTCATCGCCCCCAACGCCGTGGTCACTCCATCGGCAAACGTCAGCGTCACCGTCGGTGGAATCGCTGCCAGCGTCATCGGTGCCATTTCTCCCATTGGCAGCGTCCCCGGCCTGCTCCAGATCAACATCTCGATTCCCTCCAATGCCCCGGTTGGCGCAGCTGTCCCGGTTGTCGTCAACATTGGCGGAGTCGACACCCAAAACGGCGTCACAATGGCAATTAAATAGGGCCATCAAATAGAAAGGGCGCCCCCTCGCGGGAGCGCCCTTTCGCCAACTAAAGCGTAAGAACTAGAAGCTCAAACGCAGACCCATCGTGATGGCACGTGCGCCAACCTGCGGGCCGGACGGACGTCCGAATGCAAGGTTGCCGATTGCACCATTAACTCCGCCAAAGCGAGTGCGGTTGAACAAGTTGAACGCGTCGGCGCGGTAAGACAGCACCACCGGGTTCTTCTCGTTGTTCCACAGCGTAGTCCGCTTGGACAGGCCCACGTTTTCGGTGAACACCGCCGGCTGGCGGAAGTCATCGTGATAGAGGGCTGCCCTACCGAGCGTAAATGCGGGTGCATTGCTGAATGGGGCGGCATTGAACCAACGCGAGTTTTCATTGATTGGGTCAAGGTCTCCCGCACTGGTGCTCGTGCGGATCGCTCCACTTCCTAAATTCGCCTTTGTAACTGTGGAGCCCAATAATGCACCAAGCGGATTACCAGGCGTCACCAACTGAATCAGATTGCCGGAGACATAACGCTGTGCTCCGCTGATCACCCAGCCGCTAACCAAACCGTTCACAATCGAGTTCGAAGCTCCGAGGAACTTCTTGCCCTTGCCAAACGGCATGTCGTAGGTCCAGACGATGTTCAGAACCTTCGGCTGGTCAAACGGGCTGTAGCTCTTCATGTCGATCAGGTTGTAGGCATCCTGTGCGCCAACGTTGAACTGCTGGCTGAAGATCTGGCGGAAGTGAGCATTCGCCAACGACTTCGACCAGGTGTAGCTCGAAAGCAGCTGGAAGTTGCCAAAACGGCGTTCCACCTTGAGCTGCAAGCTGTCATACCAGGTCTGGCCTTGGCCGGTGTTACGGCCGAACACGCTGTTGTATTGCGGGAACGGACGCAAGCTCTGCGAAACGTTACGGTTCAACGGATAACCTGCGAACGGCAAGCGGACGCCGGCTGCGGCTGCCGAGCTCAACGGTGCCGTCAACTGGCTGCCGCGCGACAATTCGCTGGTCGGCAACTGGTTGAGATCGATCGTCGAATTCAGGCCGTTGCCGCGATTGGCAACATAAGCTACGTCCAACAGGAACTTCTTAACTTCGTGCTGGATGTTGAAGCTCCAGTTGTAGACGCGGGGTGCATTGCCGTAAGTCGGGCTGAAGAAGTCGATGTTCTGGAAATTCGACAGCGTCGGATCAAGCAATGGTGGCGGACGGAAGCTCGCGCTGACCGGAATGCCGCCATCCCAGTTCAACAGCGGGTTCACGCCATCGCTAACCAGCGAGTTCGTGTTGGCAAAGCCCTGACGGCAGCCGCAGCCACCATTGCCGAGGGTCTGGTAGAACATACCCCAGCCGCCGCGCAACACGGTCTTCGGTCCCAACTGATAGGCAAAGCCCAAACGCGGTCCAATGTTGGACCAGTCGGTCTTGTATGGACGGGTCTGGCCAGTGCGGCCCGGGCCCGTGCCGAAGAACACCAGCGCGCCAGGAATGTTGCCTGCGCCCGGGTTCGGCTTGTTCGGGTCGAGGCCCGAGTAGTTGCCGTTCTGGATGTGCCAGCCGATCGGAACTTCATAACGCATGCCGAGGTTCAGCGTCAACTTCTTGTTGACACGGTAATTGTCCTGAATGAAGCCCGAGGTGTAGTTGTACTGGATCTGGTCGAGCAAAATCGGAAGTACAGTGCTCGATGCCTGGTTCACTGCACCCAGCAGCAAGCTCGCAAACTCATGGCCGCTACCGCCGGTCGAGTTCGGAACTGCAGTCTGTGCGCGGCTGAACTGGTACAAACCGTTCGAACCGGCAAGGTCAAATCCGAAAGTCGTCAGCTTGCGCCAATCTCCGCCGAACTTGATTTCATGCTTGCCCTTCAGCCAGGTATAGCCCTGGGTGATCATCAGCGTATCGTTGTCCTGTCCACCGTTGGCGACCTTGCCGTCCTGCACGCCATAAGGCGTCAAGCCAGCCAGACCAGCAAACTGAATGCGCGGCATTGCATCCGCTTCGTTGGCCAAACCAGGAATGCCCAGCTTCGAACCAAATCCGGCCTGTGCCGGGTTGTCCCAAAGCTGACGCGTCGCTGAGTAGCCAACCGTCGTGTGCATGAACAGCGCGGGGCTGAACGAGTAGTCATGGTTGATGCGGATATTCCACGGCAACTGACCGCTGAAGCCAAGACCGTTGCCGATCGGGCCAGGGAAGTTGGTCGTGTCTCTGCTGCCGCCATCTTCCTTGCTCAGGAAGAAGGATAAGCGGTTCGTCGTTGTAAACGCATGATCCGCCTTGATGCTCCAGATCTTCTGTTCGATAACCTGCTGGTTCACGAAGTCGAAGTTGTTGATCGAAGCTGCACGAGTCGGATCTGGAATCAGGGGCAACAGGTTGCGTGAAACCGTGCTGAACCGGTTGGTCGGGATGCGGTTGCCAGGGAACGGCTGACGCGTCGTACCCTGCGTCGTCGCCGGGTCATAGATCAACTGGGAGCCGAGAGCCGAAAAGTCGCCGGCCTTAAATGCCGCCGTCGGCACCGTGCTCAGCGGGAAGCTCACGTTGGCAGGCAGCAGGCGCTGCGTGTACGTGTAGTAAAAGAAGCTCTTGTTGCGGCCGTCATAAACCTTGGGAATATAAACCGGACCGCCGCCAGCTCCACCCACTTCGTTCTGCCGTTCTTTCGGACGGAAGTTCGTCGCCGGGTTGGTGCTCGCATTGCGGGCCCAGGCGTTTGCATTCCAGATGTCGCGGCGCATGTTCAAAAATGCCGTGCCGTGATACCAGTTGCTGCCGCTCTTGGTCAGGTAGGTTTCCACGCCGCCGCCAAAACGGCCGTATTCAGCCGAATAGCCGCCTGTGGTCAGCTTGAATTCCTGGAACATTTCCGCAGACGGCATGTTGAATACCGTGCCACCTGATTCCGGAATGATCGCCGAAGCGCCGTCAATCTGTACTTCCTGTGCGCGTCCACCCGAACCGGAGATGCTGGTTTCGCCAGCTCCGGAATTCACACCCGGCATGTAGCTCAAAAAGCTGCGCGGGTTACGAATCGCGCCCGTAAACAGGGGCACTTCCGCCATGAATTTCGGTGAGAAGTTTGCACTCTTGTCGCTCGTCGACGTCTCAAGCAGCGGCGATTCTGCCGTCACTTCGATCGACTGCTGCACATCGCCCACTTCCAGTTTCAGGTCGAGATCGAGACGTTGTGCGATACGCACTTCAACGTTCGTGCGGGTCAATTTCTTGAACCCGGCCTTCTCCACCGAAAGCGAATAGCCTGCTGCCGGCACTGCCGGAAACACATAAAGCCCTGCTTCGGAGCTCACCGTTTCCAGCTTCGAGCCGGTGTCTTTGCTGGTTGCTGTCAGTTTTGCGCCAGGTACAGCAGCGCCGTTTGCATCAGTAATGGTTCCGCTCAGGGAGCCAGTCGCCACCTGCCCGAAGGCAAGGCCACAGCTCAACATGAGCCCGATAAACCACGTGGTTAGTTTTGTTCTTGTCATTTCACCTCTGGATTTTGGTAGTCAAGCCTATGATTTTTCATATAGTTAGCTCGACCCAAATCGGATTCTCAGGTGAGTTTACAACACCACACTACGGATTGCCAGAAACATTTTTAATCCGACTTCAATCTAGTGATATCTTTCTTCTATGCTGCTGCCCCTGCTCCTGCTCGTCGTGGTCCCGGACGCCGCCAAAATCGTCGAAACCCGTTGCCTCGGCTGCCATCAACAAGGCGGAATCGCCCCCATGGCCTTTGATTCCTCCCAAGCTATCCGCCCTTGGGCCAAAGCAATGCAGAATTCCATCCTCAAAGGCACAATGCCCCCCTGGCACGCCGACCAGGCCTCCTCCCAGCACCTCGCCCGCGTCCGCGCTCTCGATCCAGCCGAAAAAAGCACCCTCCTCAATTGGCTCGCCGCCGGTGCCCCCGCACCCGAACCCTTCCGGCTAAAGGCCCAGAAACCGCCTACAGGCTGGCAAATCGGCAAGCCAGACCTCATCCTGCGCATCCCGGCCTTCCCCATCCCAGCCAGCGGAACCCTCCAGTACACCTTCCTCGTCTCCAAACTCAACCTCGACAAAGACCAGTGGATCTCCGCCGCCGAATGGAAAATCGACCAACCCCAGGTCGTCCACCACATCAACGCCTTCGTCCGGCCTCCCGGCTCGAGCTACGTTAAAGACGCCCCCGCCGGCAAAATGTACGTCGCCTCCCGGGACGAACGCGCCGCCCGCCGCACCGGCGAGCGCGAAATCGACCGTCGCGAACTCCTCCTCGGCTACGAACCCGGCTACGTCCCACAACCCTGGGGAGACGGTCGAGCCAAGCTCATCAAGGCCGGTTCCGATATGGTTTTTGAAATTCACTACACGGCGAATGGCAAATCCGCCGTCGATTCTTCCGAACTTGGAATCTATTTCTCCAAAACCCCACCCCGCGAACGCGTCCTCACCATCTCACCGGCCGACTCCAACCTCGAAATCCCGCCCGGCGAAGCCAACTACAAATCAAACGTCACAGCAACGCTGCTCGACGAAGCAAAACTCGTCAGCCTCCAGCCCCACATGCATCTGCGTGGCAAAGCCTACAAAATCGAACTGGAATCCCCCAAAACCACCCTCTTGAACGTCCCGGCTTACGACTTCAACTGGCAAACCACCTACTTCTTGAAGGATCCGCTCCCGCTCAAGAAAGGCACAGTCATCTCCTGCACCGCCTGGTTCGACAACTCCTCCAACAACCGCTTCAATCCCGACCCCACAAAGACCATCACGTGGGGAGACCAAAGCTGGGAAGAAATGAACGTTGGCTTCATGGAGATCGCGATCCCAGCCACCGCCGACCCAGATATCGTCAAGCTCAGCGGCACCACCCGTCCCGCTGGCGGCCGTCAGTAGCCGCCCAACACCTTCAGAAAATCCGCAACTTCTTCCAGGTGCCGAATCGCATTCTGAACCTTCACGTCCTTGAGCGACCCTTCGAAGTCGACATAGAACAAATATTCCCAGGGCTTGCCCTTCAACGGACGGCTCTCAATCTTGTTGAGGCTGATATCCCGCAACGCTAGCGACGCCAGTGCCCGGAACAAACTCCCCGGCTCGTTCTTAGTGGAGAAGACAATCGACACCTTCTTCGACACAGGCATCTTGCCCTTAACCGTTCCACCTTTGCGCTGCAGCAAAAAGAAGCGAGTAAAGTTCGCCCGGTCATCTTCGATCCCGCGCTTCAGAATCCGCGCACCATATATATCTGCTGACAAATTCGAAGCAATCGCCGCCGCATCCCGCCGCTTGGTCTCGGCCAGCATCTTCACGCTGCCCGCCGTGTCATAAAACGTCTTCTTCTCAATCTGCGGATTTTGCCGCAAGAAGTTTAAGCACTGATTCAGCGCCACCGGATGTGAATACACTTCCTTGATGTCTTTAAAGGCCACCCCGGGCAGTGCAATCAGGTTGTGTACGATCCGGACACTAGTCTCCCCCACTACCTCGACATCATGATTCAACAGGTGATCGAAGTTCTCGATCACGCTTCCGTGCAGCGTGTTTTCCATGGGAATCACAGCCGCATCTATCTTCTTGTCGATCAGAGCTGAAAATACTCCGTCAAACCACTCGTAAGGAATTGGGTCGCTTTCGCTCCCCAGCAGTTGCCTCACTGCGATCTCACTGAAAGCTCCCCGCTCCCCCTGAAATCCTGCCCGGACAAATTCCTTGTTTTGTTTCATAGCGCTTATGGTTCCCATCGTTTGGTATCCTCAGCCGGCAGACCGAGCAGGTCGAGGACACGATCCACCGAATGATCCACAATATCAAGAACTGTAACCGGATTTGTATAAAATGCCGCAACAGGCGGGGCTAGAATCGCACCCATCTCCGCCAGACTCACCATTGTTCGCAGATGTCCCAGGTGCAAAGGTGTCTCTCGAACCATCAAAATCAGCTTGCGCCGCTCCTTGAGCGTTACATCTGCCGCTCGAACCATCAGATTCGAAGAAATCCCCGCCGCAATCGCTGACATCGTGTGAATCGAGCAAGGTGCCACCACCATAGCCTCCACCGGAAAGCTCCCGCTCGCCAACTTGCAGCCAATATCCTCCACCGGATAATAGAAGTCGGCCAGTTCCTTAGCCGCGGCCGCCAATTTGCCTGTTTCGAGGTGCATGGTCCGCTCCGCGCTGCGCGTCAAAACAAGATGCGTTTCTACTTCTTCACGCTTCCCCAATTTCTCGAGAAGCCGCAATCCGTAAATGCTGCCCGATGCACCGCTCATCCCTACAATGATTCGTCTCTTCATCACCGTTTTTCCCTCCACCTGAATGCTTCTGTTCTATTTCCAGAACAGGTCTTATCAAAAAGTCATTTCTCTCTGATTCATTCTGCCCTATAATTGAGTTGAAATTCCCTTGGAAGTTTTGCATATGGCGGGTGTCTCCGCACCCGGTAAAACAGCAATCAACACTGACGAAGCAGGCCAAAGGCTGCGCAAGGCTAGAGAGCGACTCGGATTGAAATTCCGTGAAGTCGAAGTAGCCAGTCAGAAAATCGCCTACCGCCACTCCAACGAAGAATACTCGATTGGCCTCAGTCGCCTGAGTGAAATCGAGAATAAATCCGTTGTTCCTTCGGTTTTCCGTCTCTATTCACTATCCACCATTTACCGGTTGGATTTCCGCGAAGTGCTTTCCTGGTACGGCATCGATCTCGACGAGCAGTCTGCCGATGCACAACTGCATGAACACGAAGAGACCCATCTAGTTGAGTTCTCTCCTAATGGTTTCGGCGAAGTCCAGGCTCCACTCAGTCTCGATCCCGGTGTCGACCTAACCCAAACCACCTTCCTCAGCCGCGTAATCACCCGCTGGGGTGCCCTGCCACTCCACATGCTTCAGGCTCTCGACACCAAACGCAAGCGCTATGCGGTCATCGGCTCGGAAGATTGGTCGATGTTCCCAATTCTCCACCCAGGCTCACTTCTGCTCATCAACGACGTCCCCAAAATCGTCAACTCCGGCTGGAATGATGAATGGGAGCGCCCTGTATACTTCCTCGAACACCGTGACGGCTACCTCTGCGGCTGGTGCCACCTCGACCGCGACCGCCTGGTCGTAATGAGCCACCCCAGTTCTTCAGTCCCCCCAAAGATCTTCCTCTATCCCAATGAAATTGAAGTACTTGGGCAAGTTGTTGGTGTTGCTATGAGTCTGGATTCTGTTCGGCATCGCCGAGTTCGGCCTTCAGATTCTTAATAATTAGCTCCAGATTCCCATCAAACAGTTCTCTTTGCGCCATGCTCGTTTCTGCCGGCAATAGCGCATCAAAGCCCTTCGTTTTCTCCCAATTCACCAATAACCGCCGTGCTGACTGCGGTAATCCCTCCAGATATTTGTCTACATCGTCTCTTTGGTCGAGAATGCTCATGTTCAACATCTCTTCCATCACATCGGTGTGAGACCGTCTCAACGCATCCTCCGCCGCATCTTCCCCAAAAATTGCAGCCAGTCCGTGATGCTCATACTTGTCTGTTTCCGGGTTCTTGAGTCGGGACAAATAAGCCATTCTCCCCATCTTTGTAGGGATTTGGCTCAGGGTTCGTTCCCACAGGTCCTCTGACGCATTCCGCTGCCAAGCCCTGCCAGAACTTTCCCTCGCATCACTCATACCTACAACATATACCAGTCTTGTCCCGGATAGGGAATTGGGGAATTCCTGTTCTGAAACAGGAAAATGTCTAGGGTAACAACCTTATACCCCTCTAAGGACTGTAGGCTAATCATGTCGGGTCTATACGTCCTGTAGCTACTAATAAAGGAACCTGTTTCCTCTAGAGCTTTAGATCCAAATTAGGAGAAATCGTTTCATGTTCAAG
>JBIPMY010000646.1:0-2721 GCA_044376335.1 Bryobacter sp. | reverse complement strand
ATCAGCGGGTCGCATACGGATATCACCGAGGCCAAGACGATAGACCCGATTACGGGGCTGGCGAACCGTTTTCAATTTGAAGACTGGCTTGAGGACAACTTGCATGCTGATGGGTTGAGTCTGGCGGTGTTTCTTGTTGGGATTGACCGCTATTCGATGATTCGCGACTCATTGGGGCAGGCGGTGGGGGACCAGTTGTTGAGGCTGGCCAGTGAGCGGCTGAATAGCAGCTTGAATGGAGGCTTGAAGCAAAACGGCGAGTGGATTCTGGCGCGGCTCAATGAGGAGGAATTCGCGATTGCGATGCCTGGAATCGAGGATGCAAGCGGTGGGAGAGCTGTGGCGGAATTGATCCAGGGCTGTCTTGAAAAGGGGATCTGGCTACAGGGGAATGAGCTGTTTGTTTCGACTAGCGTTGGCTTTGTTTTGCGGGAGGACCGCAAGCATGCTGATGAGGTGTGGCGGGATGCCGAGATTGCGTTGCGGCTGGCGAGGTCTGGCGGAGGGAATCGTGTTGTGCTTTTTGATCACAGCATGAGGGAAGACGTTTTGCAGCAGATGGCGCTGGAGAACGATCTGAAGCGGGCGATTGAGCAGTGGGAGTTTGAGGTTTATTACCAGCCGAAGGTAGATCTGGTGAACAAACGGATCATCGGATTTGAGGCGTTGCTGCGTTGGCGGCATCCGGTGAAGGGAGTGATTCCTCCGAATCAGTTCATTCCGCTGGCGGAATCGACCGGGTTGATTATTCCGATCGGGATCCGGACGGTGCGGGAGGCTTGCGAGACGATACGGGATTGGCAGGAAGAGTTTCCGCAGCGTCAGCCGCTTGAGGTGAGCGTGAACCTGAGTGTGAGGCAGTTTCAGGATCGGCATCTGATCGAAGACATCCGGAAGATTCTCGATGAGACGCGAATCATTCCATCAACACTGCAGTTTGAAGTGACTGAGAGCGTGTTGGTGAGTGACCCTGAACAGGCGCTGGAGATTGTGAAGGAGTTGCGGCGGATCGGTGTTGGGTTGAAGATTGACGATTTCGGGACTGGATATTCGTCGCTCAGCTATTTGCACCGACTGCCGTTTGACACCCTGAAGATTGACCGCTCTTTTATAACGACTATGGGCGACGACCATGCGGCATTTGAGATTGTGAGGGCTATTATTCTGCTGGCCGGGAGTTTGGGTTTGCAGGTGGTGGCTGAGGGGATTGAGACGCAGCTACAGGCCGATGAGTTGCGGAGTTTGGGTTGCGGGTTTGGGCAGGGTTATCTGTTTGCACCGCCGCTGACCAAAGAAGCAGCGCGGCGGATGCTGGAAGCGCAAACGGTGAGGGCTGAGAGCTAGCAGTTGCCGGTTTTGAGGGCGGCGACGACGGAACAGTCGGCGTTGGCGGTGCGGCGGCAGGGGCTATCGAGGAGGGATTCAATGCGGGTGGCGAGCTTTTGATATTCTTCGATTTTTTTCTTTAGCTCGATGAGTTTTCGTTCTGCCAGGTTGCAGGTTTTCTCGCAGGTAGGGGCACCGGATTCGAGGGAATCGGCGAGGGTGGCGGCTTCGGCTAGCGTGAAGCCGAAGGCCTGGCACTGTTTGAGGAAGCGGATTCGCTCGAGGTGGCTTGTGGTGTATTGGCGGTAGCCGGATTGGGGTTTTCTGGGCTGCGCGAGCAAGCCTTCACGTTCATAGAAGCGAATGGTTTCTACGCCCACAAGGGCCTGCCGCGCAACTTCAGAAATAGTCATGACTTAATTGTGAATGGTTATTTGCTGCCGTTGCAGCAGGAGCATTTGCAGTTGGGGTCGCCACAGGGGCAGTTTGCGCAGCAGGTGCAGCCACGCGTGCTTGTGTTGTTCATGATTTGAGTCTAGGGTCCGTAGGGGAGTACGGAGTCAAGAAAAAAGTGTAAAGAAAGTTTCGTGATAATGTTTGCTGCATGATTCGGACTTCAGGAATTCTGGCTTCAATTTTCGTTATGGCGCGTCTGTGCAGCGCGCAGTCGTCGCAGGCCAATCTTTCAGGGCTGGTTAGCGATGCCCAGGGGGCAGTAGTGGTGGGTGCGCAGGTGAGCATTGTGAATACGGCGACTGCTTCAGCGACCACGGTGACCACCAACGATAGTGGCCTTTATGCCATTCGAGCGCTGCCGATTGGACGCTACACGTTGAGTGTGGAGAAGCCCGGATTCAAGAAGCTGGTAAGGACGAATCTGGCACTGAGCACGGGGCAGAGCCTGGAGTTGAATCTGGTGCTCGATGTGGGTGCGGTGACGGAATCGATCAATGTGGCGGCGACGGCATCTTCGATCGAAACGCGGTCGAGCGATGTTAGCCAATTGATTGAAGCCAAGACGATTGAGGACATGCCGATTGGGGACCGCCGGAGTATGAACATTATCGGGCTTACCGGGGCGGCAGTGTTTGTGAATTATGACGCCGGGGGCAAGCCGAACTTTTCGCTTGCGGGGGGCAGGACGCAATCGCAGAACTTCTTTATTGATGGTGGAACGGCGCAGAATATGCGGCTCGGGATTGGGCAGGTGGATCTGGACCCGCCGGTGGAGACGGTGGCGGAAGTGAAAATTCTGGCCAACAGCTATAGCGCCGAGTATGGTGGGAGCGCGGGTGGGGTTGTGATTGCTACGACCAAGAGCGGCACCAATCAATTGCAGGGGACTTTGTTTGAATACTTTCGGAACGAGAAGCTGGATGCGGCTAACTACTTTGC
>JBIPMY010000238.1:0-9431 GCA_044376335.1 Bryobacter sp. | reverse complement strand
CGAGCTTGGCTTTGTCGAGGGTTTCCTTGCCATTTGCCGTCCAGTGCAACTGCAACACGATGTCGCTGCCTGCCTTGATCAGCTTCGCCTGTCCAGGCCGCAATTGGTCTGGAACTGTGCCGGGCGCGTATCCGGTCAGGAATTCGCCATAGCCTTCTCCGGAGCCTTTGGTGGGGATGAAGAGCTCGCCTGGCTTGGCATCCTTAAACCATTTGTTGCCTGGTTCGCGGACAAAAGCGATGATGTGGTGATTGACGGCCCGGCTCAGGGGGCGGGTTTCGGCAGCCGTCACCCACATGTCCTGCTTAAAGTTGGTTGGCAGAACAACGTAGTGATAGTCGATTGTGCCGCTGGCGGGAACCTTGAATGCCTCTGGCATTTCGATGACCACATCGGGTTTGCCGATCGTCCAGCCTTCAGCGAAATCCCGTTTCAGGGGTTGGGCATCCTTCACATTGCCTTCGCTTGCACCTGTTGCGGCCCAGTCGACGAGAGTCTTGATGTCGGTTTCGGCCAGGGAGCGATCGTTGAGGAAGTGGCCCACCTTCGGGTCGGCATTCCAGGGAGGCATCCGGCGCTGGGAAACACTCGACTTGATGGCAGCAGCGAAGGGACGTACTTCCTTGAAATTGAGCAAACTCATGGGCGCGGCCTCGCCGGGACGGTGACAGCCGACGCAATTGCGTTCCAAAATGGGTTGCACGTCTTTGTAGAATGTTGGCTTGGGCGCAGCAAATGCGGCCCCCAGGCTGAGAATGAATGCGCTTGCGCTGCGTAGAGTCATGGTGTTTCTGAAATAGGCTCCCATTTTAATTTACGAGAGTTCAGCGCCAAAAGTTTAGTTCAATTTGAGAAATACAAAAAAGATCAGTAATTTGTTTCATACTTTAAACTTCCTGTCCGATCTGTACTTTTGACGAGACTGAAACCATGGCTGCAATCGACCCTAAACTAAACACGGCTAACCTCAATCCGGCTTCGACCAGCGGCTCGGCCAGCACCGGGGCAACGGGCAAAACCGCACAACTCGACCCGGTAAAGATTAATAGTTCGAGCGTTGCCTCCAACCGCGCGGCTGATCGTGGCGACGAGGTGCAGCTTTCTGGGTTGTCCAGTAAAATCAACGAGTTGCAGTCTGGAAGTCCTGAGCGGGAAGCCTATCTCGATGGTCTTCGTCTACAAGTGGCTTCGGGTGAATACCAGGTGAATTCAGCCGAGGTAGCTAGCGGAATCGTCAGCGACGCACTTCTGAAATCGGAGTAGTTCCAATGCAGGACAAAAGCCTCAGCACTAGTGAATTGGCCCAGAACATTAAGGCCGGCCTCAGCGACATCCGTCAGCTTCTTTTGCACGCACCGTCATCGCTCTCCATGGAGTCAACAGGACCGGCGCTAGAACAAATGGCGGGAGACCTTTTGGCGCTCAACGCGGCGCTGACTCCACCGACGCCCGATTCGCTCCAGGAAATTCAGCGGCTCTCCAATTCTGTACAGGCCTTGTACCGGCAAGCTTCTACTTTTTACAGTGGCCTAGCAGCGGAATCAATCAAGAACGGTGCCTGGGATGCTGCGTCATATTCGCCAGAAGGAGACTGGTCTAAGCCAGCTTTCAGTTCGGCTCCCAGATTCCAGGTGGAGGGCTAGCCCAAATGGGAAACCTCTTCGGTTCGCTCATTGCTGCCGGGGGTGCCATGCGGGCCTTTGAGAAAGGTCTATCCACGACACAAAACAATGTGGTGAATGCCAATACTCCTGGCTATGCCAAGCAACGGCAAGTTTTCGAAGCCAATCGCTTTGAGCCTGAGCGCAACATCATTGGTGGGGTTGCGGCACGTGGGCTATACAACTACCGCGATGCCTTCTCTGAGCGCAATGTCCAACGGCGCACGTCTCAAGCCGGGCTTGAGGAGCAAATCAAAAACAGTCTCACCTCCCTCGAACCGTTATTCCCGGTTACAGAAGGGGCTGGCGTTCCAGGGGCAATTAACAAGTTTTTCGGTGCGTTCTCACAGCTCACGGTTTCGCCAAACGACTCTGCCAGTCGACAGGTAGCTCTCGATCGGGCCGCAGATCTGGCATTCAATTTCCGTCGCACCTCAAACCTGTTGCTGGAGGAGCGGGGCAATACGCAGGTTTCGGTGCAGTCGAGTATTTCCCGGGTGAACGAAATCGCCGGGCGCATCCGCGACATCAATGCGACCCGTCGTGGCGATTCTGCCGCTTCGGCTGATCCCGGAAGCGATTCGAAACTCTTTGCTGCCCTCGAAGAATTGGCAGAATACGTTGACTTCACCGCCATCCAGGCACCCGACGCAGGAGTCAGCATTTATCTCGGTGGGCAATCCCTATTGGTGATCGGAGACCGGCAATACCCGATTTCCTCGGACGTTCTGGACGACAAGGCTCGTATTCTTGATTCGGATGGAATTGAAATCACCGGTGATATCAATAGCGGGAAGTTAATTGGCCTGGTCGACGTTTATAACAACAAGATCCCCACTTATCTGAACGATCTCAATAGCCTGGCTGGCGCTTTTGCCGATACCGTCAACTCCACCCTTTCTCAAGGCGTAGATCAGAACGGCAATCCCCCGCTGCAGGATCTCTTCGCCTACGATTCCAATCTGGGCTCAGCCTTCACGATCACGGTGAATGACATTAGCCCGGAGCAACTCGCGCTATCGGCCCCGGGAGAGGCGGGAGGCAACTCCAATGCCATCACCATCACAGCTCTTGCCAGAGAGCCGGCCATCAACAACCAGACCTTTAATCAGTTTTATGGCATCGCAGCCGGCCGGGTAGGCCGAGATCTTGCCGGGGCCAGAGCCGCGGCCGGCGTCCAAACCGATCTTCTTACCCAGGCTAAAGAACTCCGCGCAGATCTTCAGGATGTATCGCTGGATGAAGAGGCGGGCCAGTTGATCCAATACCAGCGCGCCTATCAGGCGACAGCTCAACTGTTTAAGACCATCAACGAGATGACCGATACGATCATCAATGCTCTGCGCTGATCGAAAGGATTCTCCACGCCATGATTAACTCACTATCTGCATCTGAAGCCACATTTCTTCGCAATATCGAAAAGATTCAGGCCCGCGGCGAGCGTGCTCAACTCGAAGTGACTAGCGGCAAGCGCATCTTCAGTGCCTCAGACGAACCGGATGGTGTGAGCGCTCTTCTCACTACGCGCTCTGAAATCGAAGCCAACGACCAACTCACCAATAATCTCGGCCGTACCAAAGCTGAAGTTGACGCAGCAGAAAACGGGCTGCAGCAAGCAATCAAGGTACTTGAGCGCGCTCGTACTCTGGCGGCTCAAGGCAAAAACGGCTTTAATGTCGAGTCCACCTGGACTGCTCTTTCGCTGGAGGCAGGTGATCTCACCCAGCAATTGCTAAATGTTTCAAACCTCGCCATTGAGGGCCGTTACATCTTTGCTGGCAACAGCGACGCCAATCAGCCCTTCGACTACGATCCAGGCCTTGAGATGGTGACCTCCTACTCTGGCAGTGCAGCTACACGTCAGAGCCTCTTTCCAGGCGGCAACCCCTTCAATGTCGCAAAGTCTGGAGACGTGATTTTCGACAATGCCGGTGTGGATTCCAACGGCATCTCAAAAAGTGCATTTGCTGCGCTGAAATCACTGAAAGACTCACTCACCGCAAAAGACGAAGATGGTTTACGCCTGGCACTTCAAGCGATTGAAACCAGTGCCAAGCATATTTCTGGAGAGCTCAGCTTTTACGGAGCAACTCAGCGTCGAGTTGTAGAAGCAACCTCGGCGGCACAATCTACTTCTCTCCGCCTGAGCAGCCAGCTCACCCGTCTCGAAGACTCAGACCTCACACAAGCAATTCTTGAATCCCAGCAGGCACAATTTCAATTGCAGGCCGCCTTCCAGATGCGCGGCCAACGCCCACGCCAAACTCTCTTCGACTACCTGGGCTAATCCCCCATTACAATCGAAGTCATGAGAGCTTCGATTCTTTTGCTTTTGGCATCCACTCTGGCTTTTGCCGACAACAAGAACGCCGAGCGTTTAACCGAAGCTACCGCCGTTCTCGTCGAAGTAATGGCCAGCCCCGACAAGGCCATCCCGAAAGAACTCCTCGACAAGGCCCATTGCATTGCCGTAGTGCCTGGCTTCAAAAAAGGTGCTTTCATCGTGGGGGCCAGCTATGGCAAGGGTTATTTGAGTTGTCGTCAGACGGGCAAAGCGGGATGGAGTGCTCCAGCAACGATTCGAGTCGAGAGCGGAAGCGTGGGGCTACAGATTGGCGGTACCGAAACCGATCTGGTGATGCTGGTGATGAATACGCGTGGTGCCGACTCGCTGATGCAGAGCAAGTTCACTATAGGTGGTACAGTCCAGGCTGCTGCGGGCCCGGTGGGCCGAAGCTCTACAGCAGAAACTGATGCTGCCATGCGGGCCGAGATTCTGTCGTATTCCCGAGCTCGCGGCCTCTTCGCAGGTGTTGCCCTTCAAGGAGCCACCCTTCGTGCCGACCTCGATTCCAACAAGGCGATGTACAAGCGCCCGCTGACAACTGTTGAGATTGTCCGTGAGCGCAAAGCAAAAGCTACGGCTACAGGGCAAAAATTCATATCCACGATTACCCGCTACTCTCCAAAGGAGTTGAAGTAATCCGATGCGATTTCCAATTCTGGCTTTGCTGGCAAGTGTGCTGACGGCTGCAACGCAGCCTGCTGATCTTGTGCCTGCCCGCTGGCCGAGCGACAACCCGGCCTCTCTCAATATCCTCAATGGCTCCCCGATCAACTGTCTGCTCGTTCCAGAGACAAACTGGTCCAATGCCTTTCTTGCCGCAGCCCACTCAAAGAACATCACTGTTCTTGCTTTGGTTCAACCCGGAAGCCCCCCGCTGCCGCGCGTGAAGCGAGCTCTTGATCTTGGCCTGGACGGGGCAGTTCTCGAGGGTGATTTTCCTGAAGCCGAGGCCAAGGCGATCCGCAACAGTTTAAGCGCATCGGGCAAGCTTTCCGTCGAGCTTGGTTTGCGGGGCCGGATTCCTCTCGATGCGAATGCCCCCGCTATCATTGGAACTTTCCAGGGCGTCTGGGCGGGTATCAATCCACATGACGACGGCGCGGCTCATGCCGCACCATCCGGTGCCCCCTGGATCGATACCAATGCTGGCTTTCTGCGTTTTGTCCGTGCCTCTACCGATCGTCCTTTTTGGCTTAGTGCTACTCCTCCCCGCGATTCCGTTGTTAATCTATTTCGCTATCTGCAGATGATCTCAGACCCTGCAATGGTGGGGGGGCGATGGATCATCAGCCTCGAGCCAGCCTTTTTTGCCAAACTGCTGGCGGGTGATGCCAAGGCCCAAAAGGACATGAATCGAATCAATCAGGTTCTGCTCTTTTTTGAAATAAACAGGAAGCTGCAGTCTCTCCCTGCTTTCGGGCAACTCGCTGTTGTTGAAGATGTGCAGAACGGGGCATTGCTCTCCGGCTCGGTCCTCGACATGATCACGGTGAAGCACACGCCGGTTCGCCCAGTCCCCTTCAAGGCTGTTGAAGCCAAGGCCTTCGATCAGGCGAAGATGGCGGTAAATGTAGATCCGCAATCTCTTGATGCCAAGCAGCAGCAAGTGCTGAAGGATTTCACGCGCGCTGGTGGGACAGTACTGACCGCCCCGCCCGGCTGGCGCATGCCTGTGCCCCGGCCCGACCAGATTGTGACCGATGCTGAGGAGGTCAAAAAGCTCGATCAGATCTGGAAAGAGGTAAATGGGATGATGGGCCGGCGGAATCTTGGTGTTCGCCTCTTCAACGTTTCAAGCATGCTCTCGAACATGCTTGGACCCTCTGATGGCTCGCGCGTAATCGTGTATCTGGTGAACTACTCCGACTTTCCCGTTGATAGCATTGCTGCGCACCTTCTCGGTAAATACTCGAAGATTACGATTCACTGGCCGGAGAGGCAGCCCAAATCGCTGGTTCCCTACGAGACGGAAGACGGCACCGGGGTAGACATCGACATCCTCGAATCTACCGCTATCCTGATCGCCGAAAAGTAGACAATCCCGAAACTCAACTTACAATAGTGAGATGACACGCCGTGACCTGATCGCCCTCGGTGCCCTTCCGCTTTTTGGGCAGGAAAAAAAGCTTCCCACTGCTCCTGTTTCCATCCGCAAATGCGACAGCTACAACGAAGACTTCTATGAGATTTTCACCCGCATGTTTGATGACCTTGGCGGCGTCAAGAAGCTGGTAGCCAATAAGACGGTCACGATCAAGCTAAACCTGACAGGCTCACCCGGACTTCGCTTGCAGGGCAAGGCACTTGGCCTGACGCACTACTCGCACCCCAAACACGTTCTCGCCATGACTGCTGTGCTCGATCGTGCCGGTGCCAAACGCATTCGATTTGTCGAATCCGCCTGGGGCACCGCAGGCCCGCTTGCCGAATACATGCTCGATTCCGGCTGGAATGTTCGACAGCTCTCCACCGCAGCCAAACAGGTTGAGTTTCTCAATACCAACGCCCTTGGTGGCTTCGCCAAGAAGTACACACGTATGAAGGTGCCGCATGGCGGCTGGATTTTTCCCGCCTTCGAATTCAACAACGTTTATGCCGAAACAGACGTGATGATGTCGATGGCCAAGCTGAAAAATCATGACGTGTGTGGCGTGACACTTGCCATGAAGAATATGTTCGGCTGCACGCCCGCCTCGATTTATGGCAACGATTCTGGTGTCGATGAGCCCAATGAAAGCCCCACCTCGGGCCGCGATCAGATTTGCCACGTTGGCAAGCGGCAGCCTTCGAAGATTGCCCTTCCAGAACTCGATCCTTCCTCCCCTCGCGATGCCTTTCACCGCATGCCGCGCATTTCGGTGGAAGTGGCTTCCGCTCGTCCGATCGACATCTCCTTCATCGACGGCATCGAAACGATGACCGGTGGCGAAGGCCCATGGATCAAGCCGAAAGGCACCTTTGGTGGCACGGCCCACGTTACGCCGGGTCTTTTGGTTCTTGGTACAAACCCGGTGACTACCGATACGGTTGGCACGGCTCTGATGGGCTATGATCCTCGTGCGCCTAAAGGCACGCCACCATTCCATAAGTGCGACAACATGTTGTTGCTGGCTGAGGAAGCCGGCCTTGGCACGGCTGACCTTAAGAAGATTGAAGTGATTGGCGGCAAGATTGAAGACTTGCGCTTCCGCTTCCCCATGAGTGCCTGATGCAGACATTTCTCGATCAGTTATCTGCTGTAATCGCCAAGCTGACGCCGATGGCGGTTCTCGACATTCTGGTCGTCTCTGTATTCATCTACATTTTCATCATCAACATTCGAGGACGCCGGGCTGCCCAGATTGTCAGCGGCATGTTTATCCTGACCTGTGCTTATCTGGCGAGCGTCTGGTTTCACCTTGAACTTTTGCGCACGCTGCTTGCGACTCTGGCACCATACACTGCCTTTGGCATCATCGTGATGTTTCAGTCGGAGATTCGCCGCGTCCTGGCGCGCATCGGCCGCGCTCGCATCTTCACCTTTGGCGGCAGGCTCCAGCGCCGCGAAACAGCAGAAGAAATTCTGATGGCAGTAGCGTATCTTGCTCAGCATCAGATCGGCGCTCTGATCGTCGTAGAACGTGATACCGGCCTTAAGACCTTTATCGAGACGGGTGTAAACCTCGATGCCCGCCTCTCACGCGATCTTCTGCTGAGTATCTTTTATCAGGGTGGCGCTCTTCACGATGGCGCCGTAATTGTGCAAGGCGATCGCATCGCTGCAGCAGCCTGCTTCCTGCCGCTTTCGATGAATCCTGCCCGCCTTGGCCAACTTGGAACAAGGCATCGTGCCGCGATCGGTATCTCTGAAGAGACCGACTCGCTAGCCATTGTTGTCTCTGAAGAAACAGGGAAGATCTCGCTCTGTGCCTACGGGGAAATTCAGCATGGAGTCTCGATCGAATATCTCGAAGAGCAGATCACCAAGCATTTGAGCCAGCCACTGGCGCCTCCCCTCAACGACAACTCTCAAATGGAGATTCGCCGTTCATGAGGCTGTTTACAGATAACATTCCGGCCAAGATCTTCAGCATTCTCATCGCCTTTCTTCTCTGGGTTGCCCTCGTCGATGAGCCTGAATTGATCGAGACCGTAACTGTGCCCGTTGAGTACCGGAATTTATCGAGCGTCCTCGATCTCTCGCCAGACGCGCCTACTCGCATACAGCTCCAGGTTCGTGGCCCGCGTGGGAGACTCAACGAAGTCTCCCCAGACCGGACAAACATCGTACTCGACCTGGGGCCGATGGTGCAGCCGTCGGCCCGCACCTTTACAATCCAGGACAATCTGATCAATCTGCCTCCGACTGTCACTCTCGTGCGCGCGATTCCTTCTCAGCTAAGAGTTAAGCTGGAACGCCGCGTTTACAAGGAAATTCCCGTGACGCTTGCGTTTGAGGAAGACCTGCCCTCAAATCTGAAAATCGTATCGACCGAAATTTTGCCCAGCCAGATCAAGGTGGTTGGCCCGGAATCACGAGTTACGCTGGCAACTTCTATCAGCACCGAACCGATTAGTATCAAGGACGTGACTGCCGGTACCCCTATCCGCGTAAATGTTCTTCTCACCGACCCGGAACTTTCCATCGTTGGTTCTGCTCTCATCACTGTAAAACTGCAATCAACCCAGCTACCCTAGAAGGGTACATGGCAAGACAATTATTTGGTACGGATGGTATCCGCGGTAAAGCGGGTGATCCCCCTCTTGATAAACCCACAGCTTACGCCCTTGGTGCAGCACTTGGAAATTGGGCGAAGGGGCAGTCCTCCACCCCGAAAGTCCTACTTGGGATGGATACTCGCGAATCCGGGCCATGGCTTGCTGAAGCTGTTGGCGCTGGGCTGATCTCGGCTGGTGTGGAACCGCACTTCGCGGGCCTTCTCACAACTCCAGGTGTAGCCTACAACACCAAGCATGGGCCCTACGTTGCCGGCGTCATGATCTCGGCCTCCCACAATCCTTACTATGACAACGGCCTGAAGGTTTTTGATCACTCCGGCTTCAAGCTTCCAGACGCTCAGGAGCTGATTCTCGAAGAACAGATTCTGCAAATCCGAGAGAACGCGATTGTTCCTGATTGCCCTTTGCCACTGCATCCTGAACTCGCCGACCATTACCTAGACTTTCTCCGCTCCACCTTCACACATTCTTTGAAGGGGCTGCGTGTGGTTCTGGATTGCGCCAACGGCGCGGCTTCTCATCTAGCTCCCCGGCTCTTTGCTCAACTGGGCGCAGAAGTGATCACGATTGCCAATACCCCGGATGGACGTAACATCAACGCTGGCGTTGGGGCATTGCACACAGAAAATGTCCGGGCAGCCGTACTTGAGCACAAGGCTGATATCGGCATTGCCTTTGATGGGGATGCAGATCGTGCGATGTTC
>JBIPMY010000645.1:0-2739 GCA_044376335.1 Bryobacter sp. | reverse complement strand
TGCGCAGCTCCGGCAAAAATCTACTCAGCATCGTCAATGATGTGCTGGATCTTGCCCGTGTGGCCAGCGGGCAGATTCAACTGCAACCAGAAGTCATGCGGCTGAACGAAATGATTGACGACGCCCTCGGGCCGCTGGCCATCGCCGCTCAAAATAAAGGTCTGGGCTTTCAGGTTACAGGGCTCGCACAGATGCCAGACTCTGTCTTTGGCGACCCCGTTCGACTCAGGCAGATCTTCGTAAATCTTGTTGGCAACGCAATCAAGTTCACAAACGAAGGTAGCGTGCAGGTGTCATTGGCGTATGAAGAATCAGCCTTCCGCCTGAAGGTAACCGACACCGGGATTGGTATCTCTGATTCCGGCAAGCAGCGCCTCTTTGAGAAGTTCTTTCAGGCCGACTCATCGATTTCGCGGCGCTTTGGCGGCACCGGTCTGGGGCTTTCCATTGTGAAGGAACTAGTCACTTCCATGAATGGCACGATTGAGGTGGAAAGCTCCCTCAATGTAGGGTCCACCTTTAAGGTTTTGATTCCGATCCACACCGTAGGCAAATCTCAGAATCTCGATGTAGCGCCTGAGCCTGAAGCGAGGCTCGATTGCAAGTTCAATGTCCTCGTCGTTGAGGACAATCAAGTGAACCAAATCGTAGTGCAGTCGCTGCTGGAGATGATGGGCTATCAGGTCAGCATTGCCTCTGATGGGGTTGAAGGCGTAGCGGCCTGGAAAAGCGGCGCATTCGATGTGATTCTGATGGATTCGCATATGCCGAACATGGATGGCGCACAAGCCACGATCGAGATTCGCAGACAGGAAGCAGTTGGTGCGAGAATTCCGATCATCGCTTTGACTGCCTCTGCCATGCCTAACGAAAAAGAGCGCTGCCTCTCTGCCGGAATGGACGACTTCTTGTCAAAACCAATTCAGAGCGAGGAGCTGAATCGTGTCCTGCAGCTCTGGCTGAGCCGGGAACCTGTCGCGAATTCTTAAATTTCCTTTACTGCCAGACTGCAACGATTCTTGTTTGGCGATATGATTGGGGCAAGAGGATTTGCTCATGAAACCTTACATGAAATTTGGCCTTGTCATTGGGATTGTAGTTGCGACGCTGGCCTGGCTTGCTGTCGGCGGAGTCAATGAAACCAAAACCTACTACAAAACCGTAGCGGAATTGCAGCAGATGGGAGACCGCGCGCAGGGCAAACGTCTCCGAGTTGGTGGAGATGTAGTGAAGGGCTCGATTCAACGCAGCGGCAAGGAAGTCAGCTTCCACCTCGTGCAACAGGACGGCGTAGCCAAGGGCCAACTTCTGAAGGTTACCTATACTGGCACTGACCCTCTTCCTGATACCTTCCGCGATGACGCTCAGGCACTTGCCGATGGCCATCTCAACGCCGATGGCAGCTTCAATGCCAACAAAATTCAGGCCAAGTGCGCTTCTAAATACGAAGCCAAACCTGGCCAGATCAAACCCGGCACCGAGCCCACAAACAACCTGTCTAAGCCAAGCCGCAGCTAGCGGCAATCGGAGTATTAGTTCCATATGGAAAATGTCGGCGCACTATCGCTGCTTTTGGCCTTTTGTGTGGCCATCTTTGCACTGTTCAGTTCTATCGTAGGCGGCTGGCGAAAAAACCTCTTTCTGGTTGCCGCAGCACAACGGTCTGTTTATCTTGTCTGGGCATTGATTACCACTGCCAGTGGCCTGCTGCTCTATGGCCTGATTGAAGGGGACTTCCGCCTTCAGTACGTTGCATCGCACTCCAACAAGACAATGCCGCTGCTCTATAAGATCACGGCCTGGTGGGGCGGACAGGAAGGGTCGCTTCTCTTTTGGAGCTGGATTCTTTCCTGCTACGGCGCAGTTGTTGTATTCACCAACCGCAAGCAATTCAAGACGATGATGCCGTGGGTGATCGGCGTGATCATGTTCACGCAGATCTTCTTCCTGATCCTCAATAACTTTGTTGTTCCTCCCTTTCAGCTTTGGGCAATCGGTCGAGGCATCATTACTTTGCCAGATGGTCAGGGCTTGAATCCTCTCCTGCAGACGCCTTCGATGGCCATCCATCCACCGATGCTTTACCTCGGTTATGTGGGCTTTATTGTTCCCTTCGCTTTTGCCATTGCTTCTTTGATCACCAAGCAGCCCGGCGATGAGTGGATCCACACCACCCGGCGTTGGACCCTCGTCACATGGCTCTTCCAAACCATCGGCATCACGCTCGGTATGGGCTGGGCTTACTACGTGCTCGGATGGGGCGGCTACTGGGCATGGGACCCGGTTGAGAACGCAAGCGTCCTTCCCTGGATTACCGCAACAGCCTTTCTGCACAGCGTCATGATGCAAGAGAAGCGGGGCATGATGAAGGTCTGGAATATGGTGCTTGTCTCCTCTACCTTCTTCCTCTGCATCTTCGGCACCATGCTTACCCGTAGCGGCCTCGTACAGAGTGTGCACGCATTCGGCATCTCTTCGATCGGCAACTACTTCGCTACATTCCTCGCGATCGGCATTGCGGCCACGGTGTGGTTGATCCTCGATCGCCTGGACTTCCTCAAGAGCGAATCCCATCTGGAATCGGTTGTGAGCCGTGAATCCGGCTTCCTCTTCAATAACCTCGTTTTGCTGGCTAGCTGCTTTGCCGTCCTGTGGGGCACCTTGTTCCCAGTGATCAGTGAAGCTGTTACGGGCGAGAAGATCAGCGTTGATGCGCCGTTCTTCAACAAGGTGAATATT
>JBIPMY010000237.1:0-9432 GCA_044376335.1 Bryobacter sp. | reverse complement strand
GCCTCTTCTTTGATCGTTATCCCCTGAGCTTCCTGAATGAGGCAATCCAGAAAGACGGCGTGCGCGCTTACGAGCAGTTCGAATATCCAGGCTTGAACCTGCAGTTCCGGTCGAGCTATCGTGCCTCGGCGCAATTACCGGCAACCTACGGGGCCAAAGTCACTGCCGGAGTAGAGCGGCAGTTGAATTCCGATACAACCCTCGCCCTCGAGTACAGCCACGTACGCGGATTGCATCTGCCGCGGATTCGCAACTACCTGGGCACGCTGCCGGCACAGTTCCTGCTAGAACAAAACGCCACATCCAGCTACGACGGCCTCACCGTCACGCTAAGCCGCAAGATGACCAGCGAGTTCGGCTATCTCGTTTCCTACACCGGAGGTCGCACCCTAGACGATGGTTCCGATTTTGACGAACAACCACAAAACCCCTTAAATCTCAGGCCAGAATGGGCCTTAAGCCGGCAACACCAGGCACATCGGGTTACGGCCACAGCCCTCTTTGAGATTGAAGCCCTCGAGAGGATGAGCGAGAAGCTCTCGCACATCCACATCGTGCCCACCTTCACCTTTGGCTCAGGCCGTCCGATGCCAGCTCTTGAAACTGCAGACACCTTTCGCACCGGTGCTTTCCCAATCACAGCCCGGGCAAGCGGCTTCGGGCGAAATCCCTTCTCCACCCCAGCCAACGCTTCCCTCGATGCGAGAGTATTCAAGGAAATGCACTGGGAAGAAAAGCACCTGCGCCTGCAAATGGGCGTAGAAGGATACAACCTCACCAATCGCGCCAACCCCATCCGAGTGCTCGGCTACTATTCTGCACAAGGCCAAAAGCTGAACAACTACAGGGATGCCATCGAATTCAGCCCAGCCCGCCAGCTTCAACTTTTTCTGCACTTTGAGTTCTAATTAGCCCCGCAATTTCGCGTCTTCAGTATGCAGACAATGACGCCGGAAGCAACCAGGCTCTTGATCGCACGATTCGATCAGTTGAAACCGGAGTCCTCGCCTCTGTGGGGCAAGATGAGCGCTGGCCAGATGCTGCGCCATTTGCTCGACTCCTTTGCCCTCGCGATGGGAGAACGATCGGCGTCTGAGAAAAGCAGTTGGGCAGAACGAAACATCCTCAAGCACATCGCCCTTCGACTTATGACGCAGTGGCCCCGCAACGTCAAAACCCGCCCGGAAATGGACCAGGAGCTTCAGGGCACCCCGCCAGGAGAATTCCACCGCGATCTTGAAGAGCTAAAGACCGTCATGCTTCTCTTCGCCAACCCACAAAGAAACTTCCGCTTCGGCCGGCACCCTGTCTTTATGGAGCTCAGCGAATGGGAGTGGATGCGGTGGGGCTGGATGCATGCCAACCACCACCTGAAACAGTTCGGCCTCTAGCGGTCTTTGTTGAAGAGGCGAATACTCACCCCGCCCACAAAGGTAATCGGATAGCCGGGAGTAACGTGGAAACGCTCCATCGGCGCCTGCCCCCTGAGCGCCGAAGTATAACTATCCACCGTCTCATAATAAGTACGATCAAATACGTTATCGATCGACAGATTGAAATCGATGTTCTTGGTCAGTCTGCGCGACATGCTGAAGTCGGTCACGCTGTGCCCCGGAGCACGTTGAGGAAACTCGCCTTCACCGTTGACGTAGAAGCGATTGATAGCCCGAAATCGAATCGAGCCAGACCAGCCGTGCCACTCACTGAGCGTAATGCCGGTATAGCCAACAAAGCGCGGCGCACGATCCACATACACCCGCGGCTCCGTCCCCACATAGTACGAATTCCCAACCTTGGTAATGCTCGCGTTGATAGAAAGAAATCTCGTGAGCTGCGTCGAAGTCTTCACTTCAAATCCATAGCCGCGCGACGGCCCTACCAGCTCGTTCGATCCATCGTCGGCAACGTAGACCATCTCGTTAGAACGCTTGATGAGAAAGAGGTTGGTAGCCACCGAGAAGCGGCCCTTATTGTGAGAAGTGCCAACAGAATAGAAATCGGTGCTCGCCACAATCGGGCTGTTTCTATCCACCAGAAAAGCCCTCGCACCGGTACTGGTTACAGCCCGGCCGTAATTCGCATGAAAGGTAAGCGGCTTGCCAAGCCAGGGCGTAAAGGCAAAGCTGGCCTTGGGCTGCCACAAGCCTCCCCGCGAGTTCACCTTATCGGTAATGTCGAGCCGGCTGGTGGCGCGAAAGCTGTAATCGTCATAACGAAGCCCACCACCCAACTGAATCTTGCCTTTGGCCAAAGTCAGATTTTCCTGAATGAAGTAGCCAGGATTGTCGATCTTGACATCAGCAGAAGTCACCTGATCAGTCGGCACTCGTCCGATGCGATTGTAGAGCCCAAGGTTGAGCTGATTCCCCAGATAGTTGAAGCCGCCAGTAAAGTTACCCAGCCCGCCCAGGATCTGGTGTGGCTTGTTGTAGGACGCGTTGAGAGCCTGCTGCAAGCGAGAATCATGCTGGCCAAAACCATCCCCGTCCTCAGGATTATTCAGAAAGAAAGTAAAGTTTGAGAAGAGGTCAAAAAGAACCCGGTTCACCATTCCGCTGACGTTGAAGCGCTCGCCGTTGGCCCGCTCCTTACTGTAGTAGCCGGTCACCGTTCCAGACTTCGAAATTCCACCATCAGTGGGGTCGATATATCCGAAAAGCCCTAACTTGCCTTCCTCGATTTGATCCAGCGGCAACTGTCCCGCGCTATAGAAATTGTTGTAAGCACCCAGCAGGCGAAAGCCGAAATTCTCACCAGGCCTCACCGTATGAAACAGCGTAGCCGTGAAGTTGTCGCGAGTGTACTTCAGCGGCTGCTCATAAGGGCCATCCGAGTAGCTGTACTCGTTGGCAAAAAGCATGCGGGTGTTCTTGAATGTGGGGCTGTAAGCCGTAAAAACACGTCGCGTATTGAATTGCCCAAACTGGACCCGGCCCGTAAGCTCATTCGGCATTTCTTCTCGAGTCTTGATGTTCACCACCCCAAGGCCACTAAACTCCCCATAGGCCGCATTGAAGGGTCCATTGATAAGACTGACATTCTCAACCAGCTCCGGGCTAAGCCCCTTAAGCGCCCCAAGATAGCCGTGAGCATGCCCGCCGGAAACTTGATTCACAATCAGGTCATCCATGTTCATGCGCAACCCGCCGCCAGTACCGCCATGATCCAGGTTGTAACCGAAGCGACGCACCTCCAGCGACTTGCCGCCCCCGGCATGCTGTCCAAAGTTCAACCCTGCACCAAGAGACTGAAAAATCTGGTCATCACGAGTGAACAGCGTTTTGTTGAAGATCGCCGCATCGCGCTGATCCACCGTTGGCTCAATCACACGCTCGTTAATGGTAAGCGTCTGTTCGGCTTTGCTCAAAGAGCCGAACTTGATATCCACACTCATCGAACCACCCTTCATTTCCAGCAGACCCGTAGTAACGGGTTCAAAACCAATCGTTTCGGCAACAAGGGCGAGCGTACCCGAACCAACGATCTTGAGACTAAATCGCCCTTCAGCATTCGCTGCACTGGTTTGCTTGATCCTCCCAAGACCATCCACAACCTTCACAATTGCATTAGGAACCGGTTTGTCTTGCGTGTCGAGAACACTGCCACTTACCAGGGTTTCAGTAAGACTCTGCGCCAATCCGTAATGAGAAAAAATTATCACCAACAGGCAAAATATAAAATTCCTAAATAACTGCATGTTTTCAGGCTAACAGGCAGCTCTAGACGGATGACGCCTTTCTCATGACAGGCCGCTTAGCGGCTACAAGCGGGCGCAATTGAACCACCAACGGCTAACTTTTGTCAGCAGTCGCCAGAATCGTTTCAAAGAAGGGCGATTCCTCTTCTCGGTGCACCACCGCGATATCCGTATTCCGGAACCGAGCCTTCTTCATCATTTCGGCCAATTCCACTTGAGAGAAGCCCAGCCAGAGGTCGGCATAAAGATCACGGGCTTCTTCAAAGTTATGGCGGTTCAGATCGAGAACAAAGAGCTTCCCGCCAGGCCGAAGCACCCGATGTGCATCCTTGAGTGCGTTCAGCGGATGAATCGCATGGTGCAGACTCTGACTAAAGAGCGCAAGGTCAACGGAATTGTCGTCCAAAGGCAGTTCTTCCAGATCGCCAAGCCGGTATTCAAGGTTCTTAACACCCGCCTTGGCAGCAGCCTCACGCCCGTAGGCAATCATCTGCTCGGAGTTGTCGACGGCAATCACACGCTCGGCCCCCTGGGCCAGCAGTAGGGACAGCGTACCCTCACCAGCACCAATATCGACGATGCGCATGGGCGGCAACAGCTTGAGCAACATCTCGGCAAGCGCCTTCCACGACCTTCCCGGCACATAATGCCGTCCGAATCGCCCGGCCAGCTCATCAAAATACGCGCGAACCCGGTCTTTACGCTTCTTCAGCGTCAGGCTCAGGCCGCTGTCATCGTCCAAAGATTCGCTAATTTCTTGCGAGGTTTGTTCGATAAGGTGAGTTACCGTTGCATCACCCGTATACCTGTAAAGGTGCTTTTGGCCGCTCTTGCGCAAGTCCACCAGGTTCGCCTGCTTAAGTTGCGCAAGAGACATGGAAATTCGGCTTTGCCCCATGCCAAGAATTTCCTGCAACTCCGCCACGCTCAATTCCTCCTGCATCAGCAAACGAAGGATGCGGAGACGAGACTCGTCACCGAGCAATTTGAGACTTTTCAGAAGGGCGGCCATGGGCAGTAAAAAGAGTGTATCAATAAATCATGATGAGTACAAAATTTGTGTTATGCTCTAAGCATGTCTGCAACCGCAACCAAAATTGCGACCGAATATAAGGTCGCTGACCTCGGCTTAGCCGAGTGGGGCCGCAAAGAAATTTCCATCGCCGAGCACGAGATGCCCGGTTTGATGTCTATCCGTGGCAAGTACGCCAAAGACAAGCCGCTGGCTGGTGTTCGCATCACCGGTTCGCTGCACATGACCATTCAGACCGCCGTCCTCATTGAGACGATGGTGGATCTGGGTGCCGATGTTCGCTGGGCGAGCTGCAATATTTTCTCGACGCAGGATCATGCTGCAGCGGCCATTGCCGCCGCTGGCGTTCCCGTTTTCGCCTGGAAGGGTGAAACCCTCGAAGAATATTGGGATTGCACCCTCAAAGCAGTTGACCACGGCAAGGGCAAAGGCCCTCAGCTCGTGATCGACGACGGCGGCGACGTTACGCTGCTCATCCACAAGGGCTATGAACTCGAAAACGGTTCGGATTGGGTGAACACTCCTTCCGGCTCGCACGAAGAGAAAGTCATCAAGGACCTGCTCAAGAAGGTCTACGCCGAAGACAAGAACTTCTGGCATCCGATCGTTGCCGAATGGAAGGGTGTCAGCGAAGAAACCACCACCGGCGTCCATCGCTTGTACAAGATGTTGAACGAAGGCAAGCTCCTCGTGCCCGCAATCAACGTCAACGACTCCGTAACCAAGTCCAAGTTTGATAACCTCTACGGCTGCCGCGAGAGCCTGGCCGATGGCATCAAGCGTGCCACCGACGTCATGCTGGCCGGCAAAGTAGCCGTTGTTTGCGGCTATGGCGATGTAGGTAAGGGTTCCGCACATTCACTCCGTGGCATGGGCTCACGCGTGATCGTAACCGAGATCGACCCGATCAACGCTCTCCAGGCCGCCATGGAAGGCTTCCAGGTCACGACGATCGAAGAGACATTGGGTCTTGGTGATATCTACGTCACCACCACTGGCAACGTCGACGTCATCACCCTCGAGCACATGCGTCACATGAAGGATCAGGCTATCGTCTGCAACATCGGCCACTTCGACAACGAAATCCAGGTCGACAAGCTGAACGTAGAGCCCGGCGTGGAACGCTTGAACATCAAGCCCCAGGTAGACAAGTACACCTTCCCCACCGGCAACAGCATCTACATGCTGGCTGAAGGCCGCCTTGTCAACCTCGGTTGCGCAACCGGCCACCCCAGCTTTGTAATGTCCAACAGCTTCGCCAACCAGACCCTTGCACAGCTCGATCTGTGGAAGAAGAAAGACGAATACGCTGTCGGCGTCTACATCCTGCCCAAGCACCTCGACGAAGAAGTGGCCCGCCTGCACCTCGAGAAGATTGGCGTCAAGCTCACCACCCTTACCCCAGCCCAGGCCGAATACATCGGCGTGGCAGTGGATGGTCCTTACAAGTCAGATCACTATCGCTACTAAGCGGTAGTCACAAGTAGCAACTCTCGAAAGAGCCGGTCTTCGGACCGGCTCATTTTTTTTGTGGATTCATCAACGCCTTAAGCTGGCGATAGGCAGCCTCTTCATAGTCCAGCTTCAGCCGCTCGCTTCCAAAAAGCTCTTCACGAGTGGGCACGCCACTTTGCGGACGCAGGCAACGCCCCAGCAACTTGGTAGCTTCCTGATCCCCAGGGTCGCGATCCAGCGCACTGCGGAATTGATCAGCCGCTTCGGCAAATGCTCCACGTAGAAGCAACGCCACCCCAAGATTGAAATGATACGTAGGGTCTTTGTCATCACCCTCAAGTGCGCGGCGAATGTTTTCCAGTGCTTCCGGCATGTTGAGCCTCAACTGGGTAACCCCAAGATTGTTGAGCACCTCACTCAGTGGGACATCCTTGCTCACGCGCAGGAAAGCAGCTTCAGAGGCCTTAAAGTCTTTCAAACGAAAACGAGCCAGACCCAGCAGAAAGTTTGCCTCTCGAAAATGAGGATCCCAACTTTGAACCTTCTCCAGTTGAAGCCCGGCACTGCTGAGGTTATCCCGGCGAAAGAGCAGACGCCCGTACTGAAAGGCAGCCTGCGAATAACGTGCGTCAAGTTTCAGCGCTTGCTGAAAAAACCGCTCCTGCATTTCGGGTGAACTTGCCAGTAAGCCGCGAACATAGTTCTCAACGGCATCCACCCGGATATTCGTGCGTGCCTGACGAAATTGTTCTTCACTCGGTGCCACCTTGGGAGCAGAACTCTTCAACACCTGCCACGCCAGATGCGATTGCAGAGAAGCGAGATCTTCAAGCGGTCCAGATTCGGTGAATCGCCCGCCCCGGCGCAGGTCGCGAACATTGACAGACTCAGCAACAATCTTGAGTGTGCCCATTGCCGCAGGGTCTGATCCAGCAACTAATTCGTAAGATCCGAAGACGAGGTGATCGGCATCAAGCGCCTCAGCCAACTTGAGCATGCTCGCGCGAGTCCACGGGCTGTTGGTACGAAGGGCCAGGCGATTTTCGCCCTCCTTGCGATCTTCACGATCAACAACCAGAAGATCCTGGCGCACCAGAGCTTCCGATATCGACTCGGCGGCAGATTCGCCAATCCAGTCGAGCGTAGGCTTTGCCGTCTGATTAAACAGCGGCACCACCAGCCAGGTGTCGGCAGAGGCAGTAAACGAAAATGCGGCCGTAAGAAATAAAAAGGCCGATATGCGGCGCATCGCTATCAGCGTAGCATTGCGCGCATATCGGCCAGTTCTTTCGGAGGGAGGAAGCTTAGAGCCCGCTCTGGGTTGCACCCAGGACCAACTTGCGGTTGGTGCCGCCGAGACGGATTTCCTGAACCTTATACTTGCCATCGGCATTGGCATAGCGGATCGAGGTAGAACCAAACTTGGCATCGGCCTGTTCGGTCTTTACGCTGGTTTCCACCTTCTGTTTGCCTTTGGAGATGACGAGCTTATCGCCATCAAGTTCCATGCGGTAGTCTCCGGGAGCCAGTTCGGTCCCGTTCACAAAGGAAGGCTGAAAGAGCGTGATGTTGTGCTTTTCGGCGGCGCTTACCACCATCAGTGCGGCGGCAGCAAAGCTGAGAATGAATTTCTTGGTCATTGTTTTGTTAACTCCTAAATCTGATCTGTCCCCAGGTCATTGGTATCGTCAAGCCGACTTTAGTAGTTGTCGTTACTTGCGTTACACATCTAGAAGTACGAAGGCCAAATGAATTCGTTCCGTCAATGAGAAGAAAAATTGATGGCTCAACCAAGCAATTTGTTTAAGTGGGATTCAGCCAGGGATTGGACGGCAACTTCTTCACCAAAGCCATCCAGCCAGACCACCTCTTGATCGCGGCGAAACCAGGTCATTTGGCGTTTGGCGTATTGCGCCGTGCGCAACGCAGTATCGGCAATGGCCTCGGCTTCGCTGCATTTGCCCTCAAGCAGAGCCTGTGCCTGGCGATAACCGACAGATTCCATTGCTTTTGCCTCCGGGCCATAGCCTTCATTGCGCAGCCCGCGCACCTCGGCTACCAATCCCTGCTCGAACATCAGTCGTGATCGATAGTCGATTCGCTTTCTCAATTCAGCGCGAACCGGATTCAGGCCAAGCTTCAGAGTGCGAAATCCTTCGAGTCGATTTCTTTCCTTTCGATGAGCCATAACCAGAGGCTGTCTCTCGACAAGAATCACCTCCAGCGCACGAATCAGCTTATTCACGTCATTTCCATGAATCCGCAACGCGCTGTCGGAATCCCAGCAAGTGAGAATTCGATGAAGGCTTCCAGCACGCCTGGCTTCAAGCCGGTTCAGTCGGTCTCGAATTTCGTCAGATCGCTGTGGCCCCGGAAAGAGCCCTTCGAGAAGTGCTTTGAGATAGAAACCGGCACCACCGGTGACGATAGGTAATTTATGGCGTGTGGAAATTTCGTTCAGGACAGTCCTGCCAACGCGAGAGTATTCTCCGGCAGTAAAAACCTGATCGGGGTTACGTACGTCAAACAGGAAGTGAGGAAGCGATTGTCTTTCAGCCAAACTTGGCTTTGCGGTGCCAATATCCATGCCGCGGTAGATTTGCAGCGAGTCGCAGTTAACGATTTCGCCTTCGAATCTCTTTGCGAGATGGAGCGCCAAAGCGGACTTGCCGCTAGCGGTGGGGCCAACGATGACCAGGAGCGGGGATATACTGTTAGACAAATCGGGGAGCGCCTCCAGCGAAGGACCAGTTCAAAAATGCAGAAGTCAGTTCAATTAATGTTGGCATTGAGCCTAGCCGTTGTTTCGAGTGTGGCCTGGGCTCAGGAGGCTGCGCCCAAACCAGCCAAGACCGATAAAGGCTCGGCTTATTTCAATTATTCAATGGCGCATATTTTCGCTGATCTGGCCGCGTCATCCGGCAACAAGAGCGAATACCTGAACCCCGCCATTGATTATTACAAGAACGCGATCAAGGCAGACCCCTCGGCTGGCTTCATGAGCACCGAATTGAGCGATCTCTACGTCCAGGCTGGTCTGGGAAACCGGGCAGTCACCGAGTCTGAAGCAGCTCTCAAAGTAAATCCAAACGACCTTAGCGCCCGCCGGATTCTCGGCCGCATTTATGCGCGTTTGATTGGCGATCCGCAAGCTAACCGTGTGCGCGAAGACATGGTTCGCAAAGCCATGGATCAATACCAGAAGATCGCCGATGTAGAACCCAAAGACGTCGATGCCTGGGTCATG
>JBIPMY010000236.1:0-9439 GCA_044376335.1 Bryobacter sp. | reverse complement strand
CCGAACCGCCCCCCCGTCGAGCCCCATACGTAAGTGTGGGGATTCCAAATGACCCCGCACCACCACCGCCCCGAGCGTAAGCGCGGGGAGTCCAATCGACAGCGCATCCCAAATGCCACCTACGTCTTAGGGCCAAAGTGTTACCCAGGTCGTCGGACCGCACCCCGGACCGCACCCCGTCGAGCCCCATACGTAAGTGTGGGGATTCCAAATGACCCCGCACCACCACCGCCCCGAGCGTAAGCGCGGGGAGTCCAATCGACAGCGCATCCCAAATGCCACCTAAGTCTTCGGGCAAAAGTGTTACCCAGGTCGTCGGTCCGTACCCAATCCACACCATGCCCCCAAACACCAGCAGGAGCCTCAATACCTTCCCACCCGGCGATCCCGAACGCTATCCGTTCTCCAGCGATCACGGCCAGATGCCCTACGCGACTTCCACTTCGTCCTGACGCAACTCGATGGCCAACGGCAGGTGATTGGCTATACGCACAGCGATGCACCTGAATAGCCTCTAGAACATTTTCAATAGCCGCAGCCTAAGTCTCGCCTTGAGAAATACACCCAGGAAATGAAGGACATTCCCCCACAATCATGCCGGTCTCATCGCGTTCGAGCGTGATGAGAAGTCGCATCTCCTGCTCTTAGCCGGATCTTCTAAGTGTTTCAGGAGAGCCGATTCAGGCGCTCCCACCAATCCCCCGACAATACTTGCCCCAACAGACTCGCACAAACGCTAGTGCTACCCCCACCGGCAGAAGAGGACCGCTCAGCGTAGAGATATGCAATTCATAAAACATCCTGACAAAAAAGAGCAATTGAGCTATTTGAAGAAAGGCAGTACATGGTTTGGGCGCAAGTCAGCCTTCAACATCGACTGCAGATCGGATCTGGAGCACTTTTTTCGCGGCCATTCCCCAATCGTTCTGGAAGAATTTTCGGGCTGCATATAGACAAGCCCATTTCCCTCCATACATATAAATCTTTTTCAGAACCTCTTGAACCTCGACTTCCGAGTCTCCACTAATCTCATTTATCTCCGCAGCTAACTCGCGAACATCAAATCGTGCTTTTTGGTCTGGAAACACCTCACGCAGATGATGAATATAGTTTTCTATGGGACAACTGAAGCCTTCAGCCCATAGATAGAATCCATTCCAACCCTTGTCCAATCTGAGGTGAAGATCAACAAACCCGGCGCCTCCAGATTCAACCTTCGAAAAGACCCGAAGTGTCTGGTAAAGCTCAGATGTATTTCGAAATTTCAATACTAAACAATTGTACAGACGCTGCTCGGTGGCCCCATTGTTCAGGAATGTCACAGTTAACTTTGTTGCTACAAGACTCTCTAACTCGTTGATATCGAATACGAGGAATCGCGGCATTGGTCGACTAAATAGCTGTCCGATAAGTCCTTCTTGCTCAGGGCCAAGCCATATGGCCATTTGACAACAATTGCAAGCAATCACTTGTCGTTCCGGACCTCAAGCGTAGGTTGAGATTATCGACAGGAAGAGCATGGCTGCCAGCCAAAGACATCTTGCGACGATTCCCAGGGCAGTCCACTCGTAGACCAGAAAGCAACTCGCAAACAATATAAAGCCAACCCAGCAACAAAAATAAAGCTGATAGCTGCGCGAACGCACTTCGAGACCATCTTTGCCGCAC
This sequence comes from Bryobacter sp., assembly GCA_044376335.1. GTDB lineage: Bacteria > Acidobacteriota > Terriglobia > Bryobacterales > Bryobacteraceae > Bryobacter. The sequence continues at coordinate 7,771 of JBIPMY010000236.1, read as the reverse complement.
TCTGTTTGGCGAAAGAAACCATCTAGCGAATTATTTAGGTTCATGAAATCACTACTCACTGGTCAGTCTTTCAGACTAGCCGGTTCCAAAAGCTCCATCCATTTCACCCAATGTTTACTCCCCTGCCACGCATAGCCCCAACAACACTTTACCAATCTCCTCGAAGAAAACTTTGCCAGCAATCAGGCATCTCCCTCCAAATCCATCACTCAGCCCATGACCGCCATCCAAACGCCCAATATTTTCCGAAATTCCGCTTGGGACGGGTCCACCCCAACCGAACGAAAAACGGCTTCTCGTAGCACCGCTCCCTCAAAAAACCGAGGCAGCCTCGACGGCAAGAAACAAATCTCCGGCTTCATCCCCAATCTCCCCCACTGCAACTTGCCCGGGCTCGAGATTACCAGGCCAGTCTCGCTGGCTTAAGCTAAAGCTATGAGCAGCCAAACGAGCCAATTGCTTGAGGCATTCGACGCTTTGCCAACCGAGGAGCAGCGAGCCTTTACCGCCGAGTTTCTTCGCCGTGCGATCCCGTTCGATTCCGGCCCGCTCGACGACGAAGAAACAGTTAGTGCCGCCGACGAAATCTTCCGCGTGCTCGATCCAGAAGAGACAGACGAATATGACTCCGACGCCGAACTAACACCGAAAGCCGCCGCACAAACAGAGGGGAGAATACAATATTAGAGAGGTCTATGAATGCCACAACTCGACTGGTCCCAATGCCCTGCCGTAGAAAGCATCCCTGGCAAAGTGAGCGGTGCCTGGGTGCTGAAAGGCACCCGTATGCCCGTGCAAATCATCTTCGCCAATCTGGAGGCTGGACTCTCCTTAAAGGAAATCACTGAGGTTTACGACGTCACCGAAGAGGAAGTCAAAGCCGTCCTGCACTTCGCGACTCAGAGCTTGGACAAAGCTCCAGAATACGCATGAGGGTGCTTTTCGATAACGGCACGCCAAAGCCGCTGGCCCGAAGCCTTGTTGGACACGAAGTCGCCTTCGCAAGAGAACAAGGCTGGCACGAACTCAAAAACGGCGACCTCCTCCTTGAAGCTGAGCAAGCTGGCTTCGACCTGCTTTTAACCTCTGATAAGAACATCCGCTATCAACAAAATCTCTCCACGCGCAAAATTGCCATTCTTGTCCTCGGCAACCAGCAATGGCCAGATGTCAAATTCCAACTCGACCGGATTGTCGCCGCGGTCAACGCAGCGGTGCCGGGTAGCTATGCAGAAGTCGAAATTCCGCACAAAGACTGATTTTCTCCAAGCCCCTTTCAAACTGTAGGTAGTCATTGACAGACTGTGGGGAGTCCCTTAAATTGACACTCCAAAACCACTTCTATCTAAACTCCCGAAATCATATAAATGTTCAGCGACTATCGTCCGCCCGCCCCTACTTACCCCACTGAATATCAATAGTCGGCTGCCCAAGCACCCGGAACTCCGTCACCGCATGGAACACAGAAACTTCAGTCCCGCCAGACACCGGTAAATCCGCAATCAGCACACTCGGCTCCGGCTCATCCGTCTCATTCTTCAGCGACTCACGCAACCCCATAATGGCCTTGTAAAGATCCGCCACCTTGTCAGGCTGACTCAGTGCCTTCCGCAACGCCTCAGGCGTCCTCGCTCCCACTTTCACAATAAACTCGATCAGCGGCTGCAGCTTCTTCAACTTCCCAATCGTCTTGCCGCCCTTGATCACAGAGCCGGCATTACCGCCCAATGCCAAATTAAAATCCACTCCACCCGCCAACAGCGAATTCAGTTGTGAGGGGTGGCGCAACGAACTGATATAGATCAAACACAAGCCACCACTCGCACCCACCCCCAATCCCATACGCGTAGTTTGCGCATTCAGCGAAACGGTCCTCACTTGCGGTTCCTGATTCACCAGATCCTGGATCGAAATAATCATTCCGCCCATCTGCTCAATCCCCACAACAACCACGGTTGAGCCAAATTTGAACCCAAGCCCAAGCCAGGAATTCAACTGGAGCTTCGGCTCAGGACTCGGCTGAATCCCCGGCACTTCCGGAATTGGCTTCACATTCGGAGGAGGCAAATACACGTAGCCAGGATCGGCATTCGACGAGAACATGTAGTTCTTCTTGTCAGGCGTCGCCTTGCAGCACCCCACCTTGTTCCGCAAATAATAATTGATCTCAGCAGGAACCCGGGTGAGAAAGTTGTAGTGGCACAACCCCAGCGCGTCGATTCCCGACGCCTTCACTTCAGGCTTTGCCGCAAGCTTCCACCAATCATCCGCATCGGTCACCTTATACGGGATGCCCCCGGGCGGCTTATAGGTCAGGTCAATCTTCGCGGGTGCTTTTTCACACCCTGGGACGAGCAGGGAAGGCTTTGCCATACCGCGAATCATCTCATGAATGCATCCCTCAGCGCGAACCTTCCTCTATAAAATACGTTGACAAAAAAATTCGCCTATATTTCCCCGAGAATCAACAAGATGCAAAAACCATAGTTCGGAATCGAAATCTGAAGTGTTAGCTTCTACATCGGGAGGCGCTCCATGCGCCTCCTTTTTTAATTTCAAACAGAAAAGGATCGAAGCACCCATGTCAACGCAAGCCCAAATCGACGCCAACCGTCAAAATGCCAAAAAATCAACCGGCCCAAAAACCGAACAAGGCCGCGCCACCTCCGCAGCCAACAGCACCCGTCACGGCCTCCAGGCCAACCCCACCACCCTCTTCGAAAACAATCCGCACGAACGAAGCCAATACGATACCCTCAAAGCCAAGCTCCTCAAGCAATGCCTACCCGAAGGCGAACTCGAGCTCCAGGCCTTCGAGCGCTACGTCTTCGCCCTCTTCCAGGCAGACCGTGCCCGCCAGATGGAAATCGAAGCCCAAACCCGCTGGTCAAACGAACCCAATAACGAAATCCTCTTCAACCAAATGGAGCGCCTCCTCAAACTCGGTGCCGCGCAAGAACGCCGCGCAGACCGCGCCCTCAAAGAATTCACCAAGCTCCAGCGGGACCGCATCCTCGCCATGGACATCCACACCGAAGTCTACTTGCTGGACAAGACCCTCGACATTCCCGCAACCTTCCCCATGTTCGAGGTCCGCAAAACAGACCTCAGCAAAACCACCGCCGGCCTCCTCACGCTGAAGTTAATGGCCCTAATGCCAGAAGCCCGCGAAATCGTAGACAAGCATCGGGCCGAAAAGCTAGCCGCCTAAAAACCAACAAACAAACCCGGCCCCAACAGGCCACAGATCTCTGACAATTGAATATCACCCGAGGCAACCGACGCCACAGCCAGATCTCCACTCCCTACGGATTCATGGCCTCCAGCTTCACCCGGACAACACCGTTCTCCGTCACTTCAACACGCTTCCCCTTGCCAGCTCGTATAGCAGCGATAGCCTCCACATAACTGTCACCAAGTAGAGAGATCACATGATAAAAACCGGGACGCAAGTTCTCAAAAGAAAATCGCCCCTCAGCTCCTATAGGCACTCTACGCATCCTTCGATAAGGCACTTCCCCATCCAGCGGCTCAGGCATCGCCACAACCTCAACCCCACCACCACTCACTTCACCGGCAATCCCGTTGCTCACCGGCGATACAAAGATCTCAACCAGATGAGACGGCCTCGAAGCATCCAGCTTCAACGCATAAAAGGGCACTTCAATCCGGTTATAAATCACCTTCCGTAGCACCCAACCACGCGGCAACCCTGCCACATGAAGCCATGTCAGCTCTGGAAAAACCCCCTCCATCAACTTCCCCTCCACTGAATCGACGTACATGGGTTGATCCGTCGAAAACCGGCCTCGCTGCATCGGAGAAAACTGCACGCTCAACTGGCGCTTAAACTGTGTCCAGAGCGGGTCTCCATCCACCGGATGATCGCCCAAAGTCCTCACCACCACCTGTACCTTCAAGCCCCCTTCGAGATTCACCTGCAAGTCGTCTACATTCTCTTGAATCAGCAGATCCACCACTCCCTGCTTCCGTTCCCGGTCGTCTTTGGTCATTGTGAAAAACGTGAACTCCAATCGACCCTCAGGCAAATTCTGAATCTCAAACTTGCCAGATCCCGCCATCTTGCCAAGATGCCCAACCATGACGCCTTCTTGACCAAATTGCTTCGAAAAATTCACTTGAATGGCTTCACTACTCTCTCCCGTACTCACCTCCCCACGAACCACATAGAGGGCCTCTTTCTTCAACTTGAAATCAAAATGTTCAAGCCGCCCATTCGCGGCAAGCTTCACTTTTTCTCCAGCCCCAAACTCTTTCACGCCTGGATAATACAAGCCTGGATAGGCCCTCTGCTCACCCGGATCCTTGGTTTTCAACCTCGGCCTGATCTCCGATTCAATCTGCAATTTGTAATCACCAGGAGGCAAATTCTTAATCTGGTAATGCCCCTGTGCATCGCTCCGCCCACCGCCTACCCCAGGTATCCAAATCCCCTCCGGCAGACGCCTGTGAACAATCACCCGAATGCCCTCAATCGGCTCATTGGAATCCTCATCCAACAATCGCCCGCCAAGCAAAGCCTCTGCATCCATCTTCAACACAACGCCGGTCTTGTCGCCCTTGAGCGTATAACTGAGTGCCGCAGGGCCAGCCCCAAATTGCTGCCCTACAGACACATAGCCTTCCCGCTCGAGAGCGAAATGAAATGGAACCCCTTCCACCACCTCCAACCGGAACTGGCCATCATCCCCAGTCACAGCCTTATTCCCCAGAGCATTCTCAGAAGTCAGCCGCCCCTTCCCATCAGGTGCCTTCTCATAGCGAATCTCAACCCGAGCCTTCCCAAGTGGCCCGGCACCATCCGTGCCCACCACCGTACCCTCAACAAACGCCGTCTTCTGAGCCAACAGCAAAAGCAGCAGCACACTCATGCCGACGATTCTAACTAACTTTACCTAGTCCAGCCACCGCTTCTTAGTATCTACGCCTTCCCCGCCCTTGCGGCTCGTCCCCGTAAGATACTCAACCACCCGCGCATCACCCAATACATACAACACAGCAAAGAGAACAAACAAAGCCACACACAACCAGCCGAAACTATTCCCTACCCCGGAATAAACGCTCACACCTCTGGTCCCGGCAGGCACCCGAGCAATCACACCACGCCCTGCCCCCTCCGCACTCCGTTCCTGCACCAGCACTCGTCCAAAGGAATCCACCGCATGCAGATAACTCTCCCTGCCAACTCGTACCACCGAGTAACCAGACTGCACCGCCATCAGCGTATTCACAGCCGAAGCCATCCACGCATCGTGATAGAAATCCCAGGCCGGCACCAGCATCGCATCAACATCGAGTAGCCCATAACGCCGCGCCAGCCGAGAGAAAAACAGATCCCGGCACACCGCCACCCCAAACCGCCGCCCCTTCAATTCATAAACGGCATCCTTCTTTCCGGGCTCCAGATCCGCCTCAAGATAGGGCACCAATTGCTGCTTCTGATACTCCCCAATCCAGGCCCCCTCTCCGTTAAATACCCAGGCTACATTCCGTTTATCCACCTGTACACCTACCACCATCGGTACACGCAACTCAGCAGCCAACTGCCCCACCCAGGCCTGCCTCTCAGGTCCAGCCTTCTCAATCTTTTCAGCCCAAACCAGCACCTCCGCCCCAGCCTTTACCAACTCCCGACTCCGGTCTGCATAAGCACCCCACGCCCCTGCCATCTCGTCCACCGCCACTAGCCCCACGGCCACATGCTTCTTGGGCATCGCTTCACCCAGCCGCAGAAACCCAAACCCCAGTGCGCCCCCCAGCAGCAGCACCGGCAACCCATAAGCCAGCACCGGGCCTTCCACATCCCATCGCTTCACCACAAACATCACTACCACTGATGCAAACAAACCCATCAAGAACACAATCCCAGCGCTCCCGGCAAACGAAGCCACCTGCAACACCGGAAGAAACTCCACCTGAGTCAACCCCAGACTCCCCCAACTCCCGTGTGGTGAAAACACGGTAATCAAACAGTCCATCGCCGCCATCGCCGCCGGCAAAACAAACACCACCCACCACGTCCGCCACCGTGCCATCGCCCTCCGCCCCACATCCATGTAAAAGCCCCAGGCCAGCATCTGCAGAACGGTCAAAACAACCATCGCCACCGGCCCGGTAGTCTTCAGATAATAAGAAAAGTTCCCACTCAACCCAATCAGTGCCGCTCCATAGCAAAGCCACCTCGCCTCACGCCCTGCCCCGATCACCGCCCACAACAGAGGAATCGGGGCAATCCAGGCCACCCACCACACCGGCGTCAAACCAAGCGTGAACCACAACAACAAACCCGACAGCGCCGCACCGGCAATCCGAAAAAGCATAAGTCTCCACTCTAGCGAACCCAAACTGGGCATATCATCAAAAGCGAATGACACGCCGAGACCTCTTCGCTCTAGCCGCCACCTCCATCATCAAGCTCCCCACCGAAACCTTCTCCGGCTGGCCCACTCTCACCCGCCGCTCAAATGGAGAATTGATCGTCGCCTACTCCGGCTCACGCCAGGCCCACGTTTGCCCATTCGGTCGCGTCGAGATCATCCGCTCCCAGGACGAAGGCCTCACCTGGTCCACCCCACAAGTCATCCTCGATACCCCCATCGACGATCGTGACGCCGGCATCACCGAAACCGCCAAAGGCACCCTCCTCGTCACCACCTTTACCTCCCTCGTCTACCAGAAGCAAAAGCTCTACACAACTGAAGCCTGGCAAGCAGCCGAACGAGCCACCACCCAACCACAACGAGACAGCCTCCTCGGTGCCTACATGCTCCGCTCCACCGACGGTGGCCTCACGTGGTCCACTCCCTACAAAGTCCCGGTAACCAGCCCCCACGGCGTCATCCAACTCAAGGACGGCCGCCTCCTCTACCCCGGCAAGAAATACCCAGACCCCGCAGGCGAAATCGGAGTGATCGAATCCAAAGACGACGGGCAAAAGTGGCGTTGGCTCTCCACAATCCCCACCCGCCCCGGAGACACGGCCGACAACTACCACGAGCTCCATGGCGTAGAAGCCGCCAACGGCCACCTCATCGTCCACATCCGCAACCACAACAAAGCCAATCCCCAGGAAACGCTCCAAACCGAATCCACCAACGGCGGCAAGACCTGGTCCGTCCCCAAAGCGATCGGCGTCTGGGGCCTCCCCAGCCACTTGCTGCGCCTCAAAGACAACACCCTGGTCATGAGCTACGGCTACCGTCGCACACCCCGCGGCAACCACCTCCGCACCAGTAAAGACAACGGCCGAACCTGGTCAGAACCCATCATCCTCTCCGACGACGGCGTAAGTGACCTCGGCTATCCCTCCACCGTCGAGCTAAAGAATGGCGAGCTCCTCACTCTCTGGTACGAGGTGCTAAAGCCCGGCACCCCGGCGATCCTGAGAACATCCCGCTACAAGCGAGCTTAGGGGCTTCGGGAGACTACTTCCTCAACCAGCCATCCAGCAACCCAAACGCCTCCATAGCACCCTCGGCCATATCGATTCCAGCAGACCCACGACTCTCGCCGACCCGATCGAAAAAATCCTGACAGTCCCGCCACATCCTCGTCACCCGGTCGCCATAAGAATATAGATACTCTCCGCCAGCAACAGGGCCGATCCCCAATTTCCGAGCCATCATCTTCACCATCATCTGCCCGCCAAGAGTCATCACCTCCGTCGCATACAGATATCCGCAAACCTTCTCAAAACTCGCCCCTTTCAAAGGCAACTCAAGACTCAAGGACCGATCCACACCCATTCCCA
>JBIPMY010000644.1:0-2745 GCA_044376335.1 Bryobacter sp. | reverse complement strand
CGCATCCTCGAGATGCCCCTCAACGGCCGCAACTATCTCCAGCTCGCCCAGTTCACCGCCGGCGTCCTCCCCGGTGGCGGCCAGGGCACTGGCAGCCGTGCCCGCGACGAAGGCGCCTTCGCCGCCGTCGGCATGCAAATCGCCCAGAACAACGTCCTCCTTGATGGCAACGACAACAGCTCCCGTACCTCCGGCGGCCCCCTTGGCTTCGAAGCTCAGGCCGTCAAGCCTCCCGTCGACGCCGTCAGCGAATTCAAAGTTGTCACCAACAACATGAGCGCCGAATACGGCTACCGCGCCGGCGCAAAAATCATCGTCAACACCAAGTCTGGCCAAAACGAATTTCACGGCTCTGCCTACGAATTCCTCAGAAATCAGAAGCTCGACGCCACCAACTTCTTCGCCAACCGCAGCGGCGCAAAAAAGCCTCTCTACCAGCAGAACCAGTTCGGTGCCACCCTCGGCGGTCGTATCATCAAGAACCGCACCTTCTTCTTCGGTTCATACCAGGGCACCCGCATCCGCCGTGGTCAAAGCTACATCTCCTCAGTCCCTTCGCGTGACATCGTCGAGCGTCTCGACTTCAGCGCCCAGCCCGCCATCCGCCGAAACATCTACGATCCTCTAACCCTCACCGGCACCGGTGCCACCGCCACCCGTCAGCAGTTCCCCGGCAACCGCATCCCAGAAACCCGCCTCGATCCCGTCTCAAGACAAATCGTCCGGCTCTATCCGGCCTCCAACATTGCCGGCCTCGACAACGCCCCCCTCAACTACTTCTTCTCGCCAAAAGACTCGGACAACGCCAACCAGTACGACACCCGCGTCGACCACAACATCTCCGCTAAGCACCGCTTCTTCGCTCGCTACTCCCTGCGCGATCAATTCCGCAACGAGAACGGCACTCTCCCCTATCCCGTCATGGGCGGCCAGGGCCAAACCGTCGACCTCAAAGGTCACAACATCGCCGCGAGCCTCTCCAGCACCTTCACTCCTACTCTCTTCAATGAACTCCGCTTCGGCTACTCCAAGTTCGACACCAAGTTCGACATTCCCTTCACCGAAAATCTCAACCCCGGTTTTGGCATCAAGAACTCTCCCGGCGAAGTCTTGAACGATGGTCCCAACACCGGTTTCTCGCTCTTCACCCCAGCGGGCTTCACCGAGGCAGGCCCCCGCGCCTTCTGGCCCAACTTCAACAACCTCGACAACCGCATGATCTCGAACGCCCTCTCCTGGCAGAAGGGCAAACACATCCTGAAGTTCGGAGGCGAATACCGCCGTCTCAACATCTTCCGCAACGCTGCCCGCTTCCGTCGCGGCCAGCTCGCCTTCAGCGGCCAGTTCACCTCACAACAACCCAACAATGGCGCGAGCCGCGGAAACTCCGGCAACGGCCTCGCCGACATGCTCCTTGGCTGGGTCTCCGGCGGCACCTTCGGCAACAACCAGGGCGAAAACATTGTCGCTCCCTACATGGGCGCCTTCATTCAGGATGATTGGAAACTTTCCTCCCGCCTCACCATCAACCTCGGCCTTCGTTGGGAAGCCTTCCCCAAGGGCACCTTCCCGCAAGCAGACAAGCAGAGCGTAGGCCGCTTCCTCCCCGCCCAGGGCACCATCGCCTTCCCCACATCCGATTCCGATTGCGGCTGCCAGAACGACTACAACAACTTCGCCCCTCGCGCCGGCCTCGCCTTCCAACTCAATTCAAAAACCGTCATCCGTGCCGGCGGCGGCATCTTCTACGGCGAACCCAACAGCCTCTCCACAGAAGGCGCCAACTTCCGCGCCGGCCCACCCCGCTCGCAAGATATCGCGATCCAGCCCAACTTCGAAACCACACCCGTCTTCGTCCAACAAGGCTTCCCCGCCTTCTCAAACACCCAGCTCCAACGCGGCGCCGCCGTCTTCGTCTTTCCAGACTTCCGTGGCACCCTCTATGCTTCTCAATGGTTCCTCGACATCCAGCGCACTCTCCCCCTCGACACCCTCGTCACCATTGGCTACCAGGGCACCAAAGGCACGAACCTCCATACTGTGCGCAACATCAACCAACCCCTCACTCCATCTGCCACAGTTGCCGCCAACCAGCGCCTCATCCTGCCCCAGTTCTCCAGCGTCAGCTACCACGAAAACTCCCTCAACTCCGTCTATCACGCCCTCACCCTCAAGGCGGAAAAACGCTTCTCCAAAGGCTTCACCTTCCTCACCTCATTCACCTGGTCCCGCAACATGGATTACGGCAATGAAGACCTCCTCGATGGCAGCCCCGGTGCAGTCACTCCTTATGACCTCCGCCGCGAGCGAGCCCTCTCAACCCTCAACCGCAAGCTCGGCTACGCCCTCTCGCTCGTCTATGAAATCCCCACCGGCAAAATGTCCGGCCCCGCCAAATGGGCCCTCGCCGGCTGGCAAATCGGCGGCATCGTCTCTGCCCACAGCGGTCTTCCCGTCAGCCACTCGATCAACGTGAACAACCAGAATCTCGGCGGAGCCGTCCGTGGCGATTGGGTCCGCAACCCCAACCTACCGGAATCCGAGCGCACCATTGACCGCTACTTCGATACAACCTTTGTTGTCCCCAGTGCCCCCGGCGTAGTCTCTAACGCAGGCCGCAACCTCATCATCGGGCCCGGCCGTCAGAACGTCGACATGATGGTTTCTCGCACCTTCAGAATGCCCTGGGAAGGCCACGCCCTGCAGTTCCGCTTTGAGTCCTTCAACTCGCTGAACAAGGCCAAC
>JBIPMY010000643.1:0-2748 GCA_044376335.1 Bryobacter sp. | reverse complement strand
CCAACATCCCCCCCGCCCTGCTCTTCCTCGGTGCCAGCTACCTACGCACCAACCAACCCGCCAAAGCCCTCGCCCCCCTCGAAAAATTCACCACCCTCGACCCCAACCACCTCGAAGCCCGCCAAATGCTGGTTGACGCAGCCAACATCTCGGGCCAACCCGCCCGCGCCATTCCTCACCTTGAAAAGCTCGGTCTCTATTACGACCTCGGGCGCGCTTACGAAGCCCTGGCCTTCGACACCTTTGCCCAACTCGAAAAGCTTTACCCCGAATCCGGCCCCTTCTTTGCTCTCCTGGCCGACTCCCGCTCCAAAACCAGCCAGCGACGCGCTGCATTCTTCCTCTACCGCAAAGCCCTTGAAAAAGTCCCCACCCTCCACGGCATCCGAACCTCCATCGCTGAGATCTACCGCGCCAACGGCAACCCCGAATGGGCCCTCCACGAAGAAGCAGCCGAAGCCAAACTACCAACCCCCAATTGCAAACTCAAAACCCCCGAATGCGAATTCCTGGCCGGTCGCTACACCAGTGCACTTCGTCTTTCCAAAGCCTCCAACAGCACCATGAATCTCTACTGGCGCACCCGTTCCTACAACCAGCTCGCCACCGAAGCATTCAATAGTCTCAAACCCGGCACGCCAGATTCTTACCGTTACATCGCCGAAACCAGCCGTGACCAAAACCGCCACGCCGATGCCGCCGAAGCCTGGAAGCAAGCCCTCCAGCTAGTCCCAGACCAGCCCGACTACCAGCGCGAACTCGCCGCCACCTACCTCACGCTAAAGAACTACGAGGAAGCGCAAAAGCTCACCACCCAACTTCTGGCAAAAGAACCCAATGCCGCCGACATAAATCATCTCCAGGGAGACTTGTTCCTAGCCCAACAACTCCCCGACAAAGCCGAAGCCTTCCTGGCCAAAGCCGCCAAGCTCGCACCCAACGTCCTCGCCGCCCGCGCTTCCTACGCCCGCGCTCTGCTAGCTCTGGGCAAACCCAAAGAAGCCCTCCCCCATGTCACAGCCGCTCTGCCGCTAGACACCGACGGCAGCCTCCACATCCAGCTGGCCCGCGCCTATCAGTCCAGCGGCCAAACCGAAGCCGCCAAGCTTGCCATGGCCAAATACCAGGAGATCCAGGCCCGCTCCAGCAAGCAGGAAGAAGTACCCGAAATCGCTCCGCCCAAATGAACCCGCTACCGCTTCTACTCTTCGCGCAAATCCACTTCACGGCCGTCCCCACTGCTCCGCCCTTTGTGCTGCAGCACAACCCAACAGCAGACAAGCACATGGTAGAAACGATGCCCGGCGGCATCGCCATCTTCGACTACAACAATGACGGCAAGCCCGACCTCTTCTTCACCAACGGCGCAACCCTTCCAGACCTCAAAACCAAACACCCCAACCGCCTCTACCGCAACGACGGCAACATGCGCTTCACCGACGTCACAACCGAAGCCAACCTCGCCGGCTCTGGCTACTCCATGGGCGCAGCCGCAGGAGATTTCGACAACGACGGCCACATCGATCTCTTCGTAGCCGGCCTCTATTCAAACCACCTCTATCGAAACAACGGCAAAGGCAAATTCGAAGAGCTCACCAACACCGGCATCCTCTCCAACGAATGGTCTGTAGCCGCCGGCTGGTTCGATTTCGACAACGACGGCAAGCTCGATCTCCTCGTCACCAACTACGGCCGCATCGACTTGAGCAAGCCCCGCTTCTGCGGCGACCAGGCCAAAGGCCTCCGAGTCTACTGCCACCCGCGCTATTACGATCCCCGCCCCAACCAGCTCTATCGCAACATTGGCAACGGCAAATTCGAAGACGTCACAGTCTCCTCAGGCCTCTCAAAACACCTCGGCCGCGGCATGTCCATCGCCTTCGCAGACTACGACGCAGACGGCCGTCTCGACGCCTTCGTCACCAACGACAACCTCCCTAACTTCCTCTTCCACAACTTGGGGCTCGGCAAGTTCGAAGAAGTCGCGCTCCTCTCAGGAGTCGCCCTCCTCGACAGCGGCAAACCCATCGCCAGCATGGGCACAGACTTTAGAGACTACGACAACGACGGCAAGCCCGACATCGTCGTCACCGCTTTAACCGGCGAAACCTACCCGCTCTTCCATAACGAAGGCGCAGGCAACTTCTCAGACCAAACCAACAAGAGCCAACTCAGCCGCCTGACAAACAAGATCGCCGGCTGGGGCGTAGGCTTCGTCGACTTCGACAACGACGGTAACAAAGACATCTTCACCGCCAATTCCCACGTCAACGACATCGTAGAGAAATTCGAAGCCGCCACCTACAAACAAGCCAACACCGTCTTCCGCAACACAGGCGCAGGCAAATTCGAAGCCACTCAATCAGGCCTGGAATCCGCCATCAAGGCCCACCGCGGAGCCGCCTTCGCCGACCTCGACTCCGACGGCAAGATCGACATCGTCGTCACATCCTTAGGTGAACCCGTCGAGCTCTGGCGCAACACCAGCCCCAACACAAACAACTACATCAGCATCCACGCCCCCCTTGGCACCACCATCAAACTAGGCAACCAGACCAACCACATGACCACCAGCGTCAGCTACGCCTCAAGCACGCACACCCCAGTCCACTTCGGCCTCGGCCCCACCACACAGATCGATAAAATAGAAATCCTCTGGCCTTCCGGAAAGCGCCACACCCTTTCCAACATAAAATCAAACCAGTCCATCAAGGTTACCGAACCATGACTCCCTTCATCCTCCTGGCC
>JBIPMY010000642.1:0-2750 GCA_044376335.1 Bryobacter sp. | reverse complement strand
AGCAGGTTCTCGATCAACTGCTCACTCGCTGGCCCACTCTTTGCGTCATCATCGTCACTGGCTACCCCTCACTCGATGACATGCGCGCCGCACTCAAGCGCAAAGCCTTCGACTATCTCACCAAGCCTTTCAGCCTCGCTCAGTTGCGAGCCACTCTAGCCAACGCTATCGAAACCTTTGGCCTCGGCCGCGCCGCCCAGGACCGTCTCCGCGAACGCCTCGGCCACAAAATCAAACTCCTCCGTGTAGAAAAGGATTGGAGTTTAAAGGATGTCGCCGCCGCCACCAAGCTCAGCGTCAGCCAGATCAGCTCCATCGAGCGCGGTGCTCATCTGCCCTCACTCGAAAGTTTTCTTGCCATCTGCAAAGCCTTCGACAAGAAGCCCTCAGAGATCCTTGCTTCGATCGAGTTCTAGCTCTGCCAACATAGAGACTCATGACTGCCCTCTGCGAATTGCTAACACTGGAAAACATACAAATCGGCATCCAGTCCTCGCAAACCTTTTCCCTCAATCTCGAGCAAGACCTGATGGAGATCACACTCTTCTCCAGGAATGCTTCCTCCCTTGGCACCATCAAAGAGCTGCTCTTCGACAAATGGCACGAAGGTACGCTCCCCAAAGACCCTGGCGATTATGAAGGCGTCAGCTTCATCGAGAATCCCGTCATGATCCAGAGCCCCGCCGGTTGGCTTGAGTGCAATGTAACTGCCTCTATGAAAATCGGCCTCAATCGCTACCTCGGAGAACTCTCGAGCGATCAGCTCGCCATGATCACCGGCACCGGCCCCGAAGTTGACATGCCCAGTATCGAAGATGAATGGCGCAAACTCGCCCCTGAAGAAAGCATCGATCCCGACATCGTCTTCCAGGGCGTTACTCCCTACTAGCAAGCATCTTTTCAATTGCTGACTCGTGCGCCGCAAAAAGCACCTGCCAGTCAAATTGCTCCCGCGCCTGTCCCCGTCCATTGCGCCCAAGCCTGCGAGCCAGCTCGCGGTCTCGCCACACCATCTCAATCTTCGCCGCAAGGTCTGCAGCAGAACCGGGTGCCGCCAGCAATCCATTCCAGCCATCCTGAATCACACTCGGGATGCCGCCACTGGCAGTACTCACCACAGGCAACCCACAAGCCGATGCCTCACACAACACCCGGCCCATGGTCTCCGCGTCGCGCAGCCCTGTCCTCGGGTCCACCACCTCTCTGCTGGAGAGTACAAAAAGATCACTCGCATACAAGTAATCCCGCAGCCGCTCCCGCCCCACATAGCCCAGCATCGTCACATCTTCGGCCAGCCCCCGCAGGCACACAATCTCTTCGATGCACTTCCGGCTCCCACCCTCTCCGGCAATCAGCAATCGCAGCTTCACTCCCCGTTCCCGCAACAAAGCCACCGCTTCCACCAGCGTGTCGAGCCCCTTCTTCTCTACCAACCGGCAAGCCGTCACCAGATAGAAGTGCTCATCGCTCAGTCCTAACGCACGACGATTCCTGTACCCGGCTTCGAAAAACTCAACATCCACTCCCCCTGGCAAAACCTCAACTCGGTCCCTCGGTACCTCTGCCTCCTGTAGCAGCTTCTGCGTAAACACAGAATTGGCAAAGATCCACTTCATACGGTTTGCCGAAGCGCGCATCATCGCAACCCGTCTCCCCAGAAGAAATTCTTCCAGCCTCGCCGGCCAATCCCATCGCTTCCATCTCCGGTAGATTTGCCGCTCCACCCACGGTTGATCCAGCACTCTGCTGCCCACCCGGAACGGCCACGCAATCCACGGCCGCAACACATCATTGCCAGCACTCCGGCACAAAATCGGCAACCCCGTTTGCTCGGTCAATTCGCCGTAATACACCGTTGAGGAGTAGATCAAATCGGCCTTCATTGTGTGTGCCAGGCGCGCGAGTTTACGAACGTTTGCCTGATACGCCACCCTCGACATTACCCGATGAACTTCAAACGGCAGCGCTGGGATGTCGGCTGGCCCTTCCTCCAGTCGATAGGTGGCCACCTCTACGTGATAGCCATGATCATGCAGCCACTGGCTCAGTTGTAATGCGTGTGTCTGCATTCCCCCAAACGAGGGCGGAAACTCCGTCAATACCAGCAGCAAACGTTTGGTCATAGTTGTGGGTAATATAGGAGTATAGTTTTGAGGTTGGCTCCTGTCGGTATGTCGATGAGAATGGCTGGCGCGGATTCCCTCATGAACGATCAATAGTAGTACAGAGTTTAGGAGATATGATGACGAATATTTACGTGGGGAACCTTTCCTTCCGTACGACCGAAATCGACCTGGAAGCAGCTTTTTCTGCCTACGGTCCGGTCGACAAAGCAACGATCGTGAAAGAGCGCGAAACCGGCCGTAGCCGCGGTTTTGGTTTCGTGGAAATGCCGAATGCCGAAGAAGCACAACGCGCCATTGCGTCAATGAATGGAAAGGACCTCGGTGGCCGTGCCCTTCAAGTGAATGAAGCACGTCCTCGCGAAGAGCGTGGTCCTGGTGGTGGCGGTGGCCGTCCCGGTGGTGGTGGCGGCGGGCGTCCTGGTGGCGGTGGCGGCTTTGGCCGTGAACGTCGCGAACCCCGCTGGTAGTCACACAGCCTTCAGGGTCTTTTTTTACGCAAGAGCGGAGGAGCAATCCTCCGCTCTTGCTTTTCAAACACCGGCACCAGCGTAGCTTCAATCCACGTAAAGGCTGCCTCCAGCCCCTCAGCCTCATACAGCCGTCCAATCTTTGCCTCTACCTCTG
>JBIPMY010000235.1:0-9466 GCA_044376335.1 Bryobacter sp. | reverse complement strand
TATGCGATCTATGTGGTGCCTTCGCTCGATATGGTGATCTACAAGATGGGCGGCAATGAAGGGCAGTATGATCCGGCGCTTACGAGGCTGCCGGTGCGGTACAAGTACGATGGGTCGCGAGATGGATGGAAGGCTACGCCGGTAGGAGATGCTACGGGGAAGACCTTGCAGATGGTGATTGAGGCGCTGCGGTAGCTTTAGGCTGCGGGAGCCCAGCCGAAGCCTGGCTTGTCGTGCGGCTGCATGTAGATGCCTTCGGGGCCGCGAGTGAGACGGTAGTCTTCTTCGAACTTTTTGTAATAGTCGCGCGGACCGCCTGGAGCTGGCATGAACATCTCGCACCACGGGGCGTTGACGGTGGCCATGGAGAAGGCGACGGATTCTGGAGTTAAGCCGCCACCGTGAGGGATGACGGGGATATCGTAGGCGGCGGCGAGGGCGGCAATCTTGCGGAGTTCTGTGAGGCCGCCGCACCACTGGGCGTCGGGCTGCCAGATTTCGGCGGATTGATTTTCAAGTAACAGGCGGAAGCCGTAGCGGCCGTACTCATGTTCGCCGGTAACGATGCGAGTGGACTTGATGGCTTTGCGGAGGCGGCCGAAGCCGGCGTAGTCGTGGGGCTGGAGGACTTCTTCCATCCAGTAGATGCGGTAGGGCTCCATCATCTCGGCCATTTCGATGGTGTAGCGTTCGGTCCAGGCCATCCAGCAATCGAGCATGATGTCGCCGTCGGGGCCGAGGGCCTGGCGTGCGCGCTTGATGAGATCGAGGTTCTTACGCATGCCATCGCGGCCATCGGCGGGGCCGTGGGGGATGGCGAGCTTTAGGCGCTTGAAGCCGAATTCGACGTGCTGCTCGATGTCGTTGCCGGTGCAGTAGGTGGGGATGCGGTCTTTGGTCTGGCCGCCGAGGAGTTTGTAGACAGGGGTGTTGAGGGCTTTGCCGATGATGTCCCAGAGGGCGACATCGACGCCGCTGATGGCGTTCATGGTGACGCCCATGCGGCCGTAGCTCATGGTGGAGCGCCACATGATGTCCCAGAGTTTTTCAATGTCGAAGGGGTCTTTGCCGAGGAGGAGTTTTACGAGGTGTTCTTCGACGATGTAATTGCCGGCGCGCCCGCCGTTGCCGTAGCCTTTGATGCCTTTGTCGGTGGTGACCTCGACGGTGAAGTCTTCGAGCTTGCCGGGATCGGGATTGAAGAGGGAGCGCGTGGCTTTGTATTCGGGGTAGATGGACATCGGGTTTGCGACCTCTACCTGCTGTGTGCTCCAGGCGCCGGGCAAGGGCTTGAATGGGGTGACAGGGATGCGGGGGCGGGACTTCACGATCTTGACGCTGGTGATCTTCATCTTGCTCGAGCCGAGATCGGGGATTGCCTGTGGTGTTGCTGTAGCGGGGAGGGCGGCGGCTGCGGCAGCGGTGTGTAAGAAGGATCTGCGATTCATAGATGTAAAGCAATAGCTTATACCCGGCTGTTGGTATGCTGGACGTTCTGGAGGTGGACTAATGCAATATTGCGTGATTCATGATGTAGAGACTGGTGGGGCGGTGATTGGCACTGCGACTTTGAGTGCTGAGGTTTTGGTGGGGGCTCAGCGGATTGAGGATGTGAAGAAGGCTGCGACGGAGAAGCCGGCGAACTGGCATCATCCGGCTGCGCCGACGCTGCTGCAGGTGGTGGAGGGATCGCATGTGATCTGGGTGCAGAATCGTGGGGTGGCTCAGAGTGTGACGCTTGAGGTTGGGGACGAGATTTTGTTTCTCGATTTTGAAGAGGACCGGGTGGTTAGTGCGGGGGCGCATCCGGGGCATTGGTCGCAGCAGGGGAGCGGCGGGTTGGTTGCGCAGCGGCAGGTGCTGGCGGCGGTGCCGGATTTGGCGGCGATTGGGTTTAGCGCGCTGGGATAGTCTTCAGCCACTTTGCATTAAGTAATTGTTCATCAGCGGTGACAAGGGTCATTTCGAAGACGATGGCTGTGGCTGCGAGGAAGGTGTCTCCGAAGTCGGGTTGGGGAAGATGGATGTTGCTTGCCTGTTCTGCCACTGCCCAATTGACAGGGGCCTCGAGAACCGGTAAGGCAAGATGAGAATCGGCAAGCCATTTCTCGAAGTTGGAAGAAATGTTTAGGCGCTTGCGTGAAAGCAGACGGCTCACCTCCCACACTGAGACTGAAGACACATAGAGTTGATCAGAGGATCTGGCCATGGCCTTGCTGGCGCTTCGAGAAAGCTTCTCAGGAGTGGATAAGGCCCAGAGCCAAACATGAGTATCGAGCAGGAGTTTCAAACGAGATTTCTTTCGTCCATGTCCCAGGGTTCAAAAGCTCCGACAGGACCGACAATGTCGCCGACGATTTCCATCTTGCCCTTCATGGCTCCGAGAGTAAATTTCTTCTTTTCGGGCTTGGCTGCTACGAGTTCGGCTACAGGCTTGCCAAATCTGGTGATCCGGATTGGCTTGCCGGTTCGCCGGACTTCTTCCACAACCGCAAGACAGTTCACTTTGAACTTGGAGATGGCTAGTTCTCGCATATGCAAGTTGTACCATGGTTGTTGACCATAGTCCAAAATGGAGGCGTGGCTTTATGCGTAGCGGGAATCCGGATAATGGTGGGTGATGGAGAAATCTGTTCAGACCTTTCTTAAGTGTTTGGGGTTCGCGGTGTTGTGCTTATTGGTAGGGCTGCATTGGGATGCGGAGAAGGCTTGTGTTGGTTCTAGCGGGCTGGCGAGGGCGACCTGGACTAAGCGGACGATTGGGGCTGATGATAAGGTGCGGGTTACGGTTTGGGATGAGTGGGGTGTGCCGTATCGATACTATGACTACGGCGATCGCTGGGCGCGGGCTTGTCGGGTGTCGCGTGCGGAAAATGAGTTGAGGGTTGAAGTGGATGATCCCCTTGGGGGGACGCTTCGGCTTCGATTTGATTTAGCGTCGAAGCGGTTTTTTGCTGGTGGGTCGTGAGAATATTTCTGTTGGAGAGATTTTGATGAGTTCACACAAGATTGTTTCGCTGGAAGTTCTGGATTTGCGGTACCCGACGGTTCGGTTGGGGATGGCGGGGAGTGACCCGCGGCATCTGGCACCGAATTATTCTTGTGTGATTCCGATTCTGCGGACTGAGAGTGGGCTGGAGGGGCGGTCTCTCATCTTCACTATTGGAGATGGGACGCAGATTCAAGCGGCGGCGGTGGAGGCGTTGCGGAGGTTTGTGGTGGGGCGGGATCTGGCTGAGTTTATTGCCGAGCCGGGATTGTTTGCGCAGGCGCTGGCGGAGCATCATCAGTTGCGGTGGCTGGCGCTGGGGGTTTACCGGATGGCGGTGGGCGGGATTGTGAATGCTCTTTGGGATCTCTGGGCCAAGAGCGAGGGCGTGCCGATGTGGAAGCTGCTGACGAGCTTGCCGCCCGAGAAGATTGTGCAGTGTGTGGACTTTCATCATCTGCGGGATGTGCTGACTGAGGATGAGTTGCTGGAGATGCTTCGGAGCCGGGAGGCGGAGAAGGTTGCTAATGTGGCGCGGCTGGAGCGTGATGGCGTTCGGGTTTATAGCACTGCGGGTTGGAGCGGGCGGCCTTTGGATGAGGTGCGGACGTTGTGTCGCGGGCTTTATGAGGCTGGGACGCGGGCGTTTAAGGCCAAGGTGGGGCGTGGGCAGCAGTATGACCGGGCGCGGGCTTTGGACGAGGATCGACGGATGCTGGATGCGATTCGGGAGTCTACGGGGCCGGATGCGTTGTTGCTGACGGATGCGAATCAGAATCTTGGGGATTGGCGGAATGCTGCTTCGTATATGAAGGAGTTGGCGGAGTACAAGTTGTTGTTTATTGAAGAGGCGATCGCCTATAACGATGTGGTTGGTTATATCGAGTTGCGGAAGGCGCTGGAGCCGGTAGGGATTGGTGTGGCTGGTGGGGAGCAGGCTCCGGATGCGATTACGTTCAAGCAGTTGCTGGCTGGTGGTGGGTTGACGCATTGCCAGATTGATGGGGCTCGTGTTGGTGGAGTGAATGAGTTGTTTGCGATTGTGGCGATGGCGGCGAAGTTTGGGGTTCCGGTTTGTCCGCATAGCGGGGGGATTGGGTTGGGGCAGCTGGTGGGGGCGATGTCGATCTTTGACCAGGCGTGGTTTGGGAGTGAGGGGCGGTGGCTGGAGTATCTGGAGTTCTTGCAGGCTGGGGTTTTCCAGAATCCGCTGGTTGTGAAGAACGGGCATTATCAGTTGCCCGGGGCGGCTGGGTGGGGGCTTGAGATGGAGGATGATTTTGTGGCGCGGTACCGGTATCCGGAGGGGGTGGATTGCGCGGATACGCTGGAGGCGGACCGGGTGGCGGCGGGGCAGCCGGGTGCGCCGCCTTATGCGCGGTTTTGGGCTTAGGGCCGCGGTAGCTATTCCTCAGCAGGAGGGCCCAGAATGCTTTGCACGTCACGAGCGGCGTGCAGGACTCGAATGTTTTTAGAGGCTTCGTTTCGTAGCGATAGACGATCAGGTACGAGTAAACCAGAAAGAACCGATGCCGCCGGTCGGCCAAGTCTTCGCGTAAGTGGCCGATGCCTGGAGTTTTTGCAAGCCGGAGAATGGCTTTCTAACGCTTTGCGCTTTGCGCTGGGCTTGCGGATTCTTGCGAAGGCAGCCACCCCGTCTACGAACTCTCCTCGATCCGCTTGCTTGGCTCCAAGTGCAATCTCTTTGCGGAGTTCTGCGAGCCGCAATTGCTTGATCTCTTCCCGTTCCTTAAGGAGTCGCAAGCCTTCGCGCAGCACTTCACTCTGGGTTTGATAGTAGCCACTTTTTAGAAGATCGGCGACAAATTCGTCAAAGGCTGACCCGAGGTGGACGTTCATAGTTTCACCGTACAGCGCATGGCAATAGATGTCAACTATTGACAGTTCTCGGTTTTGGCTTAGGGAAGGGGCTTACTGTTGGCGCGGAGGAAGTTGAGCTCCTGGGTGGCATCTTCGGCGGTGCGGATGTGGAGGCAGATGTGGGTTTCTTCGTGGCCTGTCTCGCTGTCAAAGAATGCAGGGACCAGGTAGGATTTGCCGCGCTCGAAAGCGGCACCGCAGTCACCAAGGCCCTGGCTAGTCCAGATTGTACGGGTGTTGCTGGGCTTTCCTCTGAAGGTCTCGTGGACTGTGAAGGTTACCGGGCGTTCTTTATCTGTTTGGAGCGCAGGGAAGAATTCTTTCACGAGCTTTTCGAAGTCTTCTTCTGTTCTGATTTTCGCGAGACGGCTGTGAGCAGATTTTGGGAGGACGCGTTTGTAGAGTTTCTTTGCCGTTGCCATGTCAATGTCAATTGCTTCTTCAAGGCGCTTGCGTTCTTTCGGCGACAATTTGCTCTCAAAGAGCTTTGCGAAGTCAAAGAGGTTTGGGCCAGGATCAGTTACGGTGCCCAAGAACAGGATTGAATGGGTTAGCAGGTCTTGGAGCGTCTGCGGGGGGGATGGGGGGCAATGGCAGGCTTGCGCCAATGGGGTTGTCAGTAGTAAAAACGCGAAGACGCACGCTGCCTTTGACATTTCATTCCAACCTATCATGGGGGCGCCCTTTGTCCGCGGATTTGGGCTTAGGGGAGGGGCTTGGTGTTGGCGCGGAGGAAATTCAGCTCTTGGGTGGCTTTTTCAGCGGGGAGGATGTGGAGGCAGAGGCCGGTGGTTTCGTGGCCTGTCTTGTCGTCAAAGTGTGCGGGGACCAGGTAGGTTTTTCCGCGCTCGAAGGCGTAGCCGCAGTCGCCGAAGCCCTGGCGGGTCCAGACTACGCGTGTCTTTAAGGGTGTGCCCTTGAAGGTCTCCTGGATGGAGAAGCGGACGGGGCGGCCTTCGTCCCGAAATTGTGGGAAAACTTCCAGGAATAGCAGCTCGAGTTCGTCATCGGTTTGCGCCTTCTCGAGTCGAATGTGGGCTGATTTCGGGAGGATTCGCTTCCAAAATCGCTTTTGAGTGGCCAAGTCCCTGGTTGATTCGAATTCATCTAATTCTTTGGCCGAGAACTTGCGTTGCATCATTTTGTTGAAGTCTGCGAGTGTGGGGCCAGTGTCGGTGACAGTGCCCAAGAATAGGATTTCGTGGATGAGCCAAGCTTGAGGAGTTGAAGGTGGATAGGACGCGCATTTGCAGGCTTGGGCGCAGGGTATTGCGAGGAGCGCTAAAGCGATGAGGCCTGCTGTTTTCAGCATAAAAGTTCACCGTATCATGAAGAGCAATTCGAATTGGAGCTTCTTGTTTGGACTCTTTGCGACGTCCTACATTTGGGAGGTCTGCCTGATGGGAATACTTCGTTTTTCAGTATTTAGTGCGTAGCCGGCGGTCGAACCAGAAGGGGCCGAAGGGTAGGAAGGCGGCCAGGAGGCCAAGGCCGATTTCTTTGGCCGGCCATTTGTGGTTGCGGGCGGCTATCAGGACCATCACCGCGTAGATGATGAAGAGGGCTCCGTGGAGGGAGCCTACGATTCGCACTGCCTGGGGTTGGCCAGCCAGATACTTTAGCGGCATTGCTATGCCGAGGAGGATCAGGAAGGATAGGCCTTCGGCGATGCCGGAGCGGCGGAGCCAGATTAGGTCGCTGGATGGGTTCATTGTTGGTTTGCGAAAAAGGCGAAGTTGTCGCGGGCTGAATCTACTATTTTAACCGTGGAGCGGCCGTTGCCTTGTTTGGTGACTCTTACTTGAACGGCGATGCGGTCCATCATGGCGGCTACGTGGGTGATGACTCCTACTTTGCGGCCTGAAGAAGGTAGCGTTTCTAGGGCTACCATCACTTGATCCAACGACTCTGCGTCGAGGGAGCCGAAGCCTTCGTCGATGAAGAGACAGTCTACGAATGCGTCTTTGCCTTCGAGGCTGGACAGGGCTAGTGCCAGGCCTAAACTGATTAGGAAACGCTCTCCTCCCGATAGAGTTGTGACGGGGCGGAGGGCGGCGGCCATTTCGTTATCTATGATCTGGAGGCTTAGGTCTTCTTGTGAGGAGCGCGCGAGGCGGTAGCGTTGGGAGAAGTTTGCGAGGTGGTGGTTGGCTAGATGGACCAGATGGTCTAGCGTTAGGCTCTGGACCAGCTTGCGGAATTTGCTGCCGTCGGATTGGCCGATGGCGAGGTTTACTTCCTGCCAGGTGTTGTAGGTGGATTTGGCTTCGTTGATTTGGGCCTGTAGGGCTTGGGTTTTCGTACGATTTGCCTGGTCTTGATTCAGCTTTTGTTGCTCGATGCCGATTTGCTGGAGGGCTTGTCTTTGTTCGACTTCGCTGGCGGCTGGGTCGATTGGAGTGCCTTGGTAGAGGGCTTGGGCGGCTTCTCGGGCTGCGGTGGCTTGTTGGCTGGCTAGGTCGGATTTTGTTAGTTGTTCAGTGGCGGCGCTGTGTGCCGCTTGAGCGGCGGCGAGTTGGGTGCTGGCATTGAGGTGGGCTTTGTGGGCGGCGGCTTGTTCTGTTTGGTGTTTGAGTTTGTGTGGGGCGGTGGGTTGGCCGTTGAGGATGGTGTCTCGCTCTGCCTTTTGGGCGCTTAAGATTTTGGCGAGCCGCTCGGAGTCGAGCTTTGCTTCGGCTGAGGCCAGGATTGCCGCTTCGAGGGTTGCGGTGGTTGCGGTGAGTGCCTGGGTTGTGTTGCTGAGTTTGTTTGATAGGGTTTCGGCGATGGCCTGGTGTTTTGCGTAGAGGTCGCAGTTGGCTGCGAAGTTTTCGAAGGTGAAGGGAGCGATTTGTTGCAGCAGGTCTTTTTGCTCTTTGAGCCTGGCGAGTCTGGCTTGGTCGAGAGCAGCGGCGGCTTTGGCTTGCTCCTGGACCAGTTTGCTTCTTGTCTGATCGAGTTCTTTTTGTTGGTTTGTAAGATCGAGATTGCGCTGCTCAAAGGTGATGGCGAGTTCGGATAAATCGTCGTGATGGATTGGGTGTGTCGTGCTGCCGCAGACGGGGCAGGGCTTGTCTGGTTCGAGTCTGGCGCGGAGGCTGGCTGCGGCAGTGGACAGGGTTTGACTGGCTCGGTTTGCTTCTTGTCTGGTGGCTTCGAGTAGGGCTTGCCGATGATCGAGAGTTTTGAAATCGTCTTCAATGCGATTCAAGATTTGGCGGGCAACATCGGCTTCGGGGAAGTCCTCATTGAGGGCCTGGTTGCCGAGTTGGTTGATTTTTTGTTGGAGGCTTTCCCGTTGGAGCACGAGGGGCAGCCAGGTGGTGCGTTCTTCGAGCCAGGCTTTGTTGGTGGCCAGTTGCGCTTCGAGTTCTGTTTTTGATTTGGTTTGAGTGGCCTGGGCCTGGGCTTGGGTGACTTCGAATTGTTGGCGCTGCTTTTCGAGATGGGTGGCGGCGGTGAGTTGTGTTGTGGTGGCCTGAAGCTTTGTATCGAGGGCTTCGGCTTGCTGCCAGAGCGGGGCTAGGCTCGCAATTTGCGTGTCGATGTTGAGTTTTGCTTCGGTTGTGCGATCGAGGGTTTCTTTGCTTGCTGTGAGTGTTGCGTATGCTTGATCGAGGAATTGCTGGGCGGCCTGGTGGGCTGCTGTTGCCTTGGTCTCGCTGGTGATGGCTTGCTGCAACTGGTTCCAGAGCTTGAGCGTTTCGGCGATTTGATTTGCTTTGTTTGTGAGCGCTTTGATTTGGTCTTCGATGTTGTTGCGCTCTTCAACACTCAAGCAGACGAGTTGGGTGAGTTGGGCTTCGAGGGTGTCTAGCGTTTGTTTCTTGAGGCGGGTGCCTTCGAAGACCTTTGTGGAGATGCGGGTGTAGATCTCTGAGCCGGTGATGCGTTCGAGGAGTTCGGCACGATCGTTTTCTCGCGCGGTGAGGAAGGCGTCGAATTGGCCCTGTGCGAGGAGACTGGTGCGGCGGAATTGATCGAAGGTGAGGCCGGTGAGGTGTTCGACCTGAGTGAGGACGTCTGTTTTTTTGTCGGCTATGGTTTGTTCTGTTGCTAGGTTGGTGAGGCTTCGCTTTTCTGCCTGGAGCTTGCCGGTGGATTTTTCTTTGGCGCGGCGGAGTTCCCACCGGGCTCTGTAGGTGTTGCCGTCACGGCCTTCGAAGTCGACTTCTGCCGAGCCGAAGCCGACGCCCCGTCGGAGGATGTTTCTGGAATCGTTGGCCTGGATGACTTCGCCGCTTGAGTCTGGGGCTTTCTCGTTGCTTGAGAAAACGAGGCGTGGGTATTCGCCGTAGAGGGCTAACGAGAGGGCGTCGAGGAGGGTGGATTTGCCGGCTCCGGTTTCTCCGGTGATGGCGAAGAGGCCGGAGCTTGAGAGGGGGCCTTCGTCGAAGCGGAGTTCGAATTTGCCGGCGAGGCTGGCGAGGTTTTCTCCACGGAGGGCGAGGATCTTCATTGCTGTTGGGCCTCTTCCTGGGCCTGGGCGAAAACGGCCAGGTGGGCGGGGGATGGGGGCTGGTTGTGGGCTCGCTCGAAGGCGATGTGGAAGAAGTGGGTGGGGTCGTGGTCGGCTATGGAGGTTGTGGGGATTGTCGTTGTTGTTAGGGCTGCTTC
>JBIPMY010000234.1:0-9481 GCA_044376335.1 Bryobacter sp. | reverse complement strand
CATCCTCTCCCTCGCGATCCCGATCTACCAAAAGTCCCTCGTACGCGCCCGCGAAAGCGTGCTGAAGAACAACCTCTTCACCATGCGAACGGTCATCGACGAATACACCTACGATAAACAAAAGGCCCCTCAAGACCTGCGCGATCTTGTCGACGCCGGCTACCTTCGCTCCATCCCTGTCGATCCGATGACGGGCCGCGCCGACACCTGGCGCACCGTCCAGGAAGACTCCCTCGCCAGCGTAAACCAGACTGAACCTGGCATCTACGATGTTAAGTCTGGCTCAGACCAGAAGAGCCTCGAAGGCACTCCTTACGCCGAGTGGTAGCCTATAAGTTTCAACCAAACTTATGTCTAATCCTCAATCCGACATTGGCCTGATTGGCCTCGCCGTCATGGGCCAGAACCTGGCTTTGAACATTGCCGACCACGGCTTCCGCATCTCGGTCTACAACCGCACCACCGCCACGATGGAAAAGTTCGTAGCCGAAAATCCGAATACTCCCGGCGGCCTTGACGGTCAGCCCACCCTTGAAGGCTTCGTTGCATCCCTCAAGCGCCCCCGCAAGATGATCATCCTCGTCAAGGCCGGCTCTGGCACAGACGCAGTCATCGATTCCCTTGTGCCCCATCTCGAAGAAGGCGACATCATCATCGACGGCGGCAACGCCCTCTGGACAGACACCATCCGCCGCGAAAAAGCGCTCAAAGAAAAAGGCCTTCGCTTTGTCGGCTCCGGCGTCTCGGGCGGGGAAGAAGGTGCCCGTTTCGGCCCCTCTTTAATGCCCGGTGGCGACCCTTCCTCTTACGCTGAAATCCAGCCCATCTGGGAAGCGGTAGCTGCCAAAGTTGACGACCTCACCGGCAAGCCTCTCGAAGGCGCAGCCCCCGGCAAGCCCGTAGTCGGTGGCGTCCCCTGCACCACCTGGCTCGGCCCCAACGGCGCCGGCCACTACGTCAAGATGGTCCACAACGGCATCGAGTACGGCGACATGCAGATGATCTGCGAAGCCTACGACCTCATGAAGAACCTCCTCGGCATGTCTGCCCAGGAATGCGCAGCCGTCTTCAAGAAATGGAACACCGGCGTCCTCGACAGCTTCCTCATCGAAATCACCGCCGACATCCTCGCCCAGGCCGACCCTACCACCGGTAAAGCCTTCGTCGACATCGTCCTCGACACCGCCGGCCAGAAAGGCACCGGAAAGTGGACCAGCGCCAACGCACTCGACATGGGCACCCCCGCCCCCACAGTCGCCGAAGCCGTTTTCGCCCGCTTCCTCAGCGCTGTGAAGGACGAACGCGTCAATGCCTCACAAACCCTCACCGGCCCCAGCCCCGCCTACACCGGCGACAAGCAGGCCATGATCGACGCCATCCACGATGCTCTCTATTGCTCCAAGGTCTGCGCCTACGCCCAGGGCTTCCAGCTCATGCGTGCCGCCCAGGTCGAATACAAGTGGGATCTCCCCTTCGCCAACATCGCCCGCATCTTCCGTGGCGGCTGCATCATCCGCGCCCGCTTCCTCCAGAAGATCACCGAAGCCTATCTCGCCAACGCAAACCTGGTCAACCTCCTCCTCGACCCCTTCTTCAAGAGCGAAATGGATCGTTGCCAGACCAACTGGCGCAAGGTCGTAGCCGCTGCCGCCACCAACGGCATCCCGGCCCCCACTTTCTACTCCGCCCTCAGCTACTACGACGGCTACCGCAGCGCTACCCTGCCGGCCAACCTGCTCCAGGCCCAACGCGATTATTTCGGCGCTCACACCTACGAACGCACCGATTCTCCCCGTGGAAAATTCTTCCATTTGGACTGGCCAGAGCCCTCTCGCCCCCAGCTTGAGGTCTAAACTCAGGCTTTGTATGTATGGCGCTGGCATTCAAGCTTCGTCATACTAAGGTTTAATTCCGTGACGATTAATCAGTGGAGTACGATTCAGCCAATAATCTCCGAGGCTCTGACGCTTCCGCCCAGAGCCCGGGGCCTCTTTCTCGATGAACGACTCGAGCAGGATAAAGACCTCCACGCTTACGCTCACCGCATTCTTCGTCAAATTGATCGTACCGGCGAGAACGAAGAAGTTCCTGAGATCGTTTCCGGTTGGCGCATCCTCCTTCCTCTAGGCTCTGACGGTCTCGGCATGGATTATCTTGCCGAGCGCGCAGATGGCACCATGACGCAGCTCGTGAACTTCAAAGCCGCTCGTATCAGGCTCGAGGACGCTTCCCTTCAACAAATCTTCATCCAGGAACTTCGCATTCTCACCATGCTTTACGACGCCAATATTGGCCGAGTACTCGACACTGGTTGGATTGCCGAGGGCTATCCTTTTGTAGTTAGTGAGTTCGAAGGCGGCCTTCCTGTTACAGAACTTTCCTTTAAGATGGACCTGCGAGAAAACCTTACAGTTTTCCTAAGGCTCCTTACTGCCGTGGGTTATGCCCACCAGCGCAAGATTCTGCACGGCGATCTCAAGCCCTCAAACGTCTTACTCACCCGTGAACACAATCCCCGCCTCGTCGATTTTGGCCTAGCTCGCGCTTTCGCTAAAGGCGGCGATGCCATTGCCACACAAACCCAGATTGATGCCGAAAGTCTGTCGTACTTTTCCCCAGAACAAATCCGCGGCAAAGAGTTAACTGAAGCTTCTGACGTCTACTCATTAGGCGTCATTCTTTACGAAATGTTAGGCGGCCGCCCGCCCTACGGAAGTCCCAAAGACACCATCATGGATCGCGGCCGCGCCATCTGCGAGCAGATTGCTCCCAAAATCGATGGCGTCGATGAAGACGTAAACTTCATTCTTTCCAAGGCCCTCGAAAAGAACGTAGAGGCCCGTTACCCTTCTACAATTGCTTTTGGCCGCGACATTGAAGCCTATCTCGAAGGTCGGGGAGTCAAGCCGCGCCAGGAAGCCATGATGGACTTCGTGGTCCGGTCTCTCAAACAGAACTGGATCACTGCAGCTCTCGTATTGGCCGTTCTCGGCGCAGCCGGCATCGCTGTCTTCCAACGCTCGAAGTCCGTCGACAAAGCCTCGCAAATTCAAAACATCACGAGCAATCTCTTCTCTGGCGGCAAAGGCGGCCCAGGCGGCAAAGGTTCAACCAGCGTCTCAACAATTCAGAGTGCCAAAATCTATCTCGACGACATGCTCGCCAAGAGTGCCGGCAAGCCCGAAGTCGTAACCGAACTAGCCAAAGCCTATCTCCGTCTCGCTGAGGTAGAGCTCAAAGGCAGCGGTCTCCTTCCGGGCGATCGTGGCGCCGCAATCCAGTCCGCCCGCAAAGCCTACGAGCTCACCCTCCAACTGGCCAGCAGCGGCGGTGCGACAGACCTCGAGCTGCTCGAATATTCACGCTCGGCCAAAATGCTCGCCGACATGCTCAATGGCGCTCGCGACTATAAAGAAGCCATCAAGGTCACCCAGGATTGGAAGAACAAACTCACTGCCGCAGGCTCGCAAAACCCACAGGTTCTCAAGGCTCTGGCTGCCGCCGATTCCGCCCTCGGCGATCTCATGTTTGCCGCTGGCGATCAACAAGCCGCCATGCCTTTTGCCAAGAACGCCATGCGTCAATTCGGCGTCATCTTTGAAGGCGACAAAGGCAACACAGCCAAAGCCCGCGACTATGCCCAGTCCGCCAACAACGTCGGCGACAAGGCCCTCAGAATGAGCATGTTCAGCGAAGCCATGGCGATGTTCAAAACGGCCGAAACCACCATTCGCCCCGCCGCCTCCAAGCCAGACAGCGAAGTCGGCCCCCTCCTTGATCTCGCAAAAACCCTCAGTGGCCTCGGTGAAACACTCGAGAAAACCAAACAGGGCGATCAGGCCAGAGCTTCATATAAGGAAGCCCGCCAGCTACTCGAACAGGCTTCTGAAAAAGAGAAAGATAACGAAGAAGCATCTGAAGGCTTGGCCGACATCATCGTAAAGATTGCTCGCATGAACCGCGAGTCATCTGATATCTCGACGGCCGCTGCCGAATCCGAAAAAGCAGTCGAGATCCTGCGCAAACTAGTCGCCCGTCCTGGGTCTAAATCCGACTACCGCCGCCAGCTCGCCGTGGCCTTGACTCTAAGGGGCGAACTCGCTCGCACCCAGCGCAAAACCCAAATTGCTCAGGAATCTTTTGAAGAAGCAATCGGCTCCTGGAATTCCTACGGTCGCCTCGCCGGTCTCAAGCCAGAAGAAGAGATCGAAATTGAAAGACTCAAGACCCTCTCGGGCCGATGATTTTGCTATTCTAAAAAAGACCTTGCTCCCTGGTCGTCTAATGGTAGGACAGCGGACTTTGACTCCGTCAATCGTGGTTCGAATCCATGCCGGGGAGCCATCTCTTTTTGTGCGGACCCTTCCTACCGCAACAACTGCTTCACCCGAATCCTCATAGCCACCGCTTCCAGCTTCGCCGCCTCGGCATAGTTATCGGCCCTGCGCAGCAAGTCCGCCCGCATCTCAAACCAGGATGCCTGCTCAATCGTGAGCGGAGTCTTGCACCCCTCGAGAATCGCCAGCGCATCCCCAAGTTCTTGACGTGCAGCATCGTACTGCTTTCGAACCACATGAAGCATTGCCAGTTGCGCCAGATCGCGTGCTATGTCGGGATGATTCCTCCCCAGCCGACGTTCGTCAATCGCTAACGCCTGCCGCAGAAAAACTTCAGCATCGCCATACTTCTTTCGACTCATCGCCAAATTACCCTTATTGATCTGAATGGCCGCGACAACCGGATGCTCCGCTCCAAGTTCCCGCGTCGCTGTAGCGATGGCCTTGTCAAAATACTCCTCTGCTGCCTTTGCATTACCAGCAAAGCGATGGGCCTGCCCCAGATTATTCAGCACAGAAGCGAGCTGTGCCCCACCAACCCCCTCTTGCTCGAAAATCGCAAGAGATCGTTTCAAGTACGGCACTGCACGTTTTGGTTGACGCTCCGACAACCACCGGTCACCCAGGCGGTTAGACGAGCTGGCCGCACGAATCAAATTACCCGATTCCTCCCAGATGGCGAGCGCTGCCGCAAAGTACTCCTCTGCCTCCTTGAACCTGCCTCCCTTGAGTGCTGCATCTCCTGCTCCGTCCAGGGCTGCCGCACGTACCGAGCTCTGCTCAGGTTCTCCTCCAAGTACCTCACGGTAGAGCTTCTCGGCCTTCTCGGTTTGTCCCGTGGCCTCTTCAATGCGCGCAAGGCTCAATCGCAAGCGGTGCATTGCTTCCCGGTTTGGAACTGCATCTGCTTCGAGCAACGCACCAAGTCTTTTCAAAACCTGCCGGGACTCTTCAATCTCACCCATCTGCCTCAAACTATCGGCCAGATTTCGCAACGTAGTGCGCATTCCTTCGTTCTGAATGCCCAAACTATCCCATTGGCGCAGCGCTTCCCGATACCCGCTCACTGCCGATGAAACTCGACCCAGGATTTGATCCAGTGCTGCCAGATTCGATATCGCTGTAGCGGTCTTCGCTGTCATTCCTTCCGCCAGTTGCCTGGCCGCCTGCAGGTGTTCGGAAGCTGCACGATAATCCTTCTGTGCGATGGCTTTTGTACCCAGTGCAATCCGTTCATCAAAGTCAATCGAAGCAACTGCGACGGACAGCCTTGCGCTCAAAGTAAGTAGAATTATGAAGTTCATTTGTGATGCCAACCTTTCCTCAATGCCAGAAGGGCGAACATCACCAGGAAGTGTGCAAAACTTTTCTTTAGCGTGAATTTTGAAGCGACGACGGGGGAACTAATGGCAGAACTGCGGCAAGGCAGCAATACTGCCGCCGCACGCCTCGTCGAACTCTTTCACCCCGAGCTTCGCCGCATCGCTGCCTCCCAAATGCGGGGCGAACGCATCAATCACACCTGGCAGCCTACGGTCCTGGTCAACGAGCTATACCTCGAATTGCGTCGCATCAAATCTCTACCAGAGGGCACAGCGGGCGAGCAGGAAGAAAAAGCTGCCTTCCTCCGCTTAGCTGCTTTTCTGATGAAGCGAATGCTGATTCACCATGCACGTCCTCTTGCCAAACGCTTCACAAAAATTTCCCTCTCCACCGGCTTAGAAGTACCGGCCAGGCCAGACCAGGGTCTCGCCGACATCGATCAGGTGCTCAATCGCCTCGGAGAAATTGATCCCGCCCTCCGCACAGTCGTCGAAATGAAAGTTTTCGAGGGCCTCACTCGAGAACAGATCGCCAGTCGCCTCGATTGCTCGGTACGCACCGTCGCCAGCCACTGGAGCTTCGCCCGCCAATGGCTTCAGGATTCGCTCGCTTCCTGGGTCGAGGATCCCCATCCATGACCCCTCAACAGTGGCGTGAGGCCTGGGAAATTTTCCAGGCTGCTCAGGCTCTGCCCGAATCAGGCCGCGAAGAATTTATCGCCAGCCGTTCCACCGATCCCGCCATCCTCGCCCGCGTGGCCAACCTCTTCACCGACCTCAACTCCACCGAAGACGAGCAGGATCTCCCCTCCCGTGAAATCCTCCCGGGCCAACAAGTGGGTCGATATCTAATTGAAAAGCAGATCGGCAGAGGCACCTATGGCGAGGTCTGGGCGGGCCGCGACACAGCGCTGGGCCGGCCTGTTGCCCTGAAGTTCATCGTCCCCGAGCGTCAGGCAGACCAATCCGCAACAAAACGCTTCCTCCGCGAGGCCCGGGCCGCCTCCGCACTCAATCATCCTCACATCGTCGTGGTTCATGAAGTCATTGCCAGCGATGCAGGTCCGGTCATTGTCATGGAACTCATCGATGGCGTCCCATTACGCTCCATCATGAATTCGCCAGTCCCGCAGGCGAAAGCCATTTCGATCTCTATCCAAATTCTCAGAGCAATCGCCTTCGCGCATGCCGCAGGCGTTGTCCATCGCGATCTAAAGCCAGAAAACATAATTGTGCGTCCCGACGGCTTTGTTAAGGTCCTTGATTTCGGATTGGCCCGGCGTGAAATCGATGCCGCCATCAGTCAAAGCGCCTCTACCGGAACGAGCGTAGGTACCCTCCGCTACATGTCTCCGGAACAATGCCAGGGCTTGCCGGCGAGCCCGGCAAGCGACATCTTCGCCATCGGCACAATCCTCTACGAATTGCTCTCCGGTAAACACCCTTTCGAGTCCTCTTCCTGGATCGATACAGTGCACTCTATAGTCAATCGAGAAGCCCCCTTGCCTGGCCCATGCGGCGCGTTGGTGGCACGCATGCTCAGCAAATCCTCCGAAGCCCGGCCCTCCGCTGAAGAGACTGCAAGACTACTCGAAGCCATTGCTCAACCGGAACTCAAGCCCCTTAGCCCCCGACGCCCTTGGATGTGGTGGGCGCTGGCTGCAGTGCTTGCCTCTTTGTCCTGGTTTGCCTTCCAACTCCGTCAGCCATCCCAAGATCCCAATCTTCGGCTCACGGACACACGCCTCGACTTGGGGGAGGGAATTAGCATTAACGAATCAAACTACGCCCTCTCTCCCGACGGTCGCTACCTTGTTTTTTCTACCGCATCTGGCACCAGTTCTCTACACATCCTCGATTTGGCTGCCGGCCCAGCCAGACCGTTGCCGGGTTTCGACGGCAAACTTCCCTTCTGGTCGCCCGACGGCAAAGAGTTGGGCTATGCCTCTGCAGGCAAGCTGTGGCGTAAGCCTTTTCCAAACGGTCCAGCCAGAGAAATCTGCGATGCTCCAACCGTCGCTGCCGCTCACTGGGGGGCTAACGGTGTCATCCTTTTTTCTTCAACTGTTGGTACCCCGATTGCGAAAGTCCACCAGGATGCTTCGAGGCCAGTCCCTGTTACCCGCATCGAAGGTACCGACAAGCGCCACGATGCCCCTTTTCTTCTGCCCGACGGAAGGCATTTTGTCTATTGGAGTGCCGTCAACCGCTATATCGGTCGTCTATTGCTTGCCGACCTCGAAGGCAAAGACCCTCAACGCGAACTCGCCACCACCTCCAGTTCGGCGATCTATCTCCCCAGAACTGCTTCTTCCATAGGAGCCCTTGTCTTTCGGTCTGGCCCCGGGCTGATGCTCATGCCATTTGATTCCTCCACCAACCAGGTAGTAGGCAAGGCACACACAATTAGCGAAAGAGTGAACCGGAGCACCCATCTCTTCGTTCCCGCCGCTGCTTCGGCTCGCGGCGATCTCGTCTACCTTGTGATGGAAGACCGTCGAACTCAGCCGAAATTGTTCAATCGTAAGGGAGTTCTCCAGGAGAAGGCTGGCGCGCTGAAGGAGTATATTGCCGCGAGTCCTTCTCCAGACTTCCGCTGGCTCGCCATGTTGTCGCAAAATTACGGCACGGGTCAAAGAGACTTTGAATTATTCGACCTCAAAACCAACCGGGTCACCTCCGTTCCACAAGCCATTGCCGCCAGCGACCCCACCTGGGCGCCTGATAGCCGGAGCCTTCTGGCTGGCAATAGTTCTGTTTCGGGTGGTATCGATCTCTACCGGATTTCCATCCCGGACAACGGTCCGCCTCTCGTAAAGCTTCTCCCCGGTCCAGGCAAATCGTCATGGCCCTCGCATTGGTCGTCGGATGGAAAGACTGCTATTTTGACAGTCCATGACCCGATATCCAACTTCGATATCTGGACCCTGCCAACCGACGGGCGTGACAAGCCCCGGCCATTGATTTCCTCACCAGCCCGTGAGCAGCGCGCCTCACTGTCCCCTGACGGCAAACTCCTTCTCTACATGTCGAATGAATCTAAATCCCCAGAGATTTACGTCACTCCCTATCCTCCCGACGGGCGGAAGTGGAAACTATCAACCAGTGGCGGTGCAGAACCACGTTGGCGTGGCGACGGAAAGGAAATCTTTTTTATCTCCTCAGATTTTGCGCTGATGTCTGTGACTGTATCCGGCTCCCCCGGCGAACCATCCTTCCCCAAGCCGGAACTCCTCTTCGGGGGAGTCAATGCCGATCCTGCACTTTTTGTCCAGCATTTCGAAGCCTCCCCCGACGGTCAGCGCTTCGTCATCCTCACCGGCCCCTCTAAACAAAACGTATCTCCACTACGCCTGCGGCAGAACTGGTGGGCTGAAAGCCCATAAATGCCCGAATCCGACACCCGTCCAGCAGCAAAGACCCAGGATTCTTTCCTGCAATCAGGGGCTTTCTCCAGGGCCTAAACCTGTTGTCCTGACGGAACTAAATCCCCGCGTACCACTGATACCCGGCATCCGCAGCTGAAGATCCCAAACCCTTCCCAAATCCCTTCAAACTATCGGTCACCGTAATCGTGGATAAGAACTTGATGCTCTTATATCCAATCTGCCGCGGCACACGCATCCGCACCGGCCCCCCATGCCCCACCGGCAGATCCTTCCCATTCATGGCATAAGTGACTAGCGTCTGCGGATGCAGCGCCTCATCCAGATCGATGCTGTCATAGCGCCCTCTCTGAATCGCCGGCGACGAATACACCACAAACTTAGCCCCAGACTTCACCCCAGCCTTCTCCAGCAACAACCCCAGCGGCACCCCCGT
>JBIPMY010000641.1:0-2764 GCA_044376335.1 Bryobacter sp. | reverse complement strand
TCATCGCAGCCTCTTATTTCTACAAGAAATTCACCAACCCGATTGAGCAGATCTATAGCCCGACTGCATCAGAATTGCGGCAGAGCTTCATCAACGTTGACGGAGCCAAGAATCAGGGTGTTGAACTGGAATGGCGCTACAACCTTTCTCGCTTCTCGAAGAAGCTGAGGGATTTTTCTGTGCAATCCAACTTCACTTTTGTCGACTCGAACGTAGACATCCCTGTGGACCGGTTTCCACAGTTGACCAGCCGCAATCGCGCGCTTGTGGGCCAATCCCGTTACATCGTAAACGGAATCGCGGAATGGAGCCGGCCGCAGTTACGTTCTTCGGCCCGCTTTTATGCGAATTCTGTTTCCCGCCGGATCACGGACGTGGGAGCTTTCCGGCTTCCTGACATCAATCAGGAGCGCAATACCTTCCTGGATTTTGTCTATCAACTCAACCTCAAGGAAAACGGAAAGTGGAATATGCGCTTTAGCGCAGAAAACCTTTCCGACAATCATTACCGTTACACGCAGTCCGACATCCTGGTGAGGGCCTTCCGTATTGGCCGCACCTTCACCATTGGCACTAGTTATACATTTTTCTAAATCACGTCAGGAAGTTCTGGAGCAGCAATGAGAAACAATCTCCTCGCAACGTTTGCACTTGGCCTAGTTGCCATCAGTGCTTATTCAGCCGACTCAAAGTCAAATGGCAACCCATTCCTCAGCGCTGAGGAAGCGGAGCGCCAATTGGCTGGCGTCAGCCAGATCGATACATCTGCATCGTTCTGGATTTGGGCAACCAACAACAACCGGCGCGCCGGTGAATCCGATTATGTCTTCCGTCCAGGAGACAACATCACGATTCGCGCCACGATGAAGTCGAACAACGACATCTATCCGTACACGGTGGTTGCTTACCGCCAGTACAACAAGACTGGTGCGAAGTTTTATCTTCCTGGCAATACCAGTGCTGTAACAGACATCTTTGGCCGTACTCCCGAGCAGGGATTTCAGATCACCCGTTTGCCCGAGTGGAATAAGCAGGTTCTGGTAGGTGCTGGCGGCGCGCTTGTTTCTTCTTCCGTCGCCGTACCGAATGAGCCTGGTATGCACACGCTTGTGGTTCAGGTTCGCGACTATACCGGCACACGCGTGGTGAAGAGCTCTTACTGGAAGATTGCAGTGGTTAGCGATGTAGAGAACTTGCCTGTAAACATCACCTCCAGCCGTACGTTGACCAGCGACAAAGCGTACCGCCTGAGCGGTGTGACTCGTGTTCGCGGTGGCGCAACACTCACGATCGAGCCCGGCACCGTCGTTATCGGTGCTCCTGGTTCGCAGCCCGCCAGTGTTCTTTTGATCACCACGGCCGGCCGTCTGGTTGCACAAGGCACCCGCAGCCAACCCATCATCATGACGAGCTCTCAACCCGTTGGCAGCCGTCAGCGTGGCGATTGGGGTGGCCTCACGTTGTTGGGCAAAGCGCGCATCAACGATGTCAGCGGTTCGCTTCCGATCGAAGGTGTCTCTGACGGGGACGATGGCAATTATGGTGGAACCGACGATACCCACGATTGCGGCTCGCTCAAGTATGTTCGCGTTGAATTTGCCGGCGCGCTGATTCGTCCCAACGAAGAAAGCAATTCTTTCACCTGGGGCGCTTGCGGCACTGCTTCAAAGTCAGAGTACCTTCAGGCTCACTATGGCTTCGACGATAGCTTCGAGTGGTTTGGTGGGATCAACGATGCCAAGTACCTGGTTGGCACCTACGGTGCTGACGATTATGTAGACGTGCAGCTTGGCTATCGCGGCCGCGTCCAACACGGTATCTTTGTTGCCAACTCCGACCGCTCCAACCGCGGTATTGAGAGCGACAACTACGAGCGCGACTTCGCCGCTCGTCCGCTGGGTACTCCGACGATGTACAACTTTTCGTTTATCGGTTCCAACGCAGCCGGGTTTGACGAAGCCGATTCGCCTTGCCTCTACTTCCGTCGCGGTTCTGGCGGCAGCTTCAACAATATGCTCTGCTACAACTGGACCACTCGTACCTTTGGCGGAGCCAATATCGCTGACTCGATTCAGCCCAACATCGCCTCCGGCAATTTCTCCGCTACCGGCATCTTGAGCTGGAATAACGGAACTTCGGCCGCTACCCCTGCTACCAACACTTTTGATAGCCAGGTGGTTGCCGACTTCCGTAATCTTCTGCGGCCTGCTGAGCGTCTCTTTGTTCTTGCAAATCCGCTCCTGCGCAATCCTCTGGAATACTCCAACCCGGACTTGCGTGGTCAGATCGGTTCGCAGATCTTCCGGGCAAGCTGGTTGCAGCCCCCGGACGACGGGTTCTTTGACCAGTGGGCAACGTGGATCGGCGGTATCGGTGATGTCGACTGGACCGAAGAATGGGCCACGTTCATCCAGGAACCTGATCTCAAGCCGTAGTTTTTAAATCCAACCTGAAAGCACAAGGTGGCATCCTCTATTTAGAGATGCCACCTTGTGCTATTTGCGGACGTCTTGATACCGCGCTTACTCGTCACCATCTATTGCCGCAATCCCGCCACAACAAGCCCCGCTTCGCCCGCAATCACAGCAAAGAG
Source organism: Bryobacter sp. (assembly GCA_044376335.1). Lineage (GTDB taxonomy): Bacteria > Acidobacteriota > Terriglobia > Bryobacterales > Bryobacteraceae > Bryobacter. The sequence goes on along the minus strand of JBIPMY010000641.1, from coordinate 171 downwards.
GAAGGGCGCAACCGAATAGCCCTGCTATGCAAGGCCTGCCATTCGTTTGTTCATTCGTTGCTTAGTGAGAAGGAACTGGAGCAATCCTACAACTCCATTGAGGCACTGCTTGCTCACCCTGAGATTGTGAAGTTTGCCAATTGTCTTACGACCAAGCCGGCTGGTTTTCAA
>JBIPMY010000019.1:0-28540 GCA_044376335.1 Bryobacter sp. | reverse complement strand
CCCGGCCATGTACTTTCCGCATGTCTTTCTGATCGATCAGAAGGGGCAGATCCGGATGGATTGGCAGTGGACGGCTGCAGGTCTTTATCCTGATGTGATCTCTGGTGACCGTCTGGTGACTGAGATTGAGAAGCTGCAGGCTGAGGGTAAAGCTGCTGCTCCGGCAGCACCCGCGCCGGCTACCAAGAAGAAATAGCGGTAGTCTAGCGGATGTGAAGCGCTGCATCCTATTTCTGCTGTGCTCCCTGATCCTTGGGGCGGATCAGGGATTGCACAGCGCGGTGCGCGCCGGGGATATCGACAAGGTGAAGGCGTTGATTGAGGCGGGGGTCTCAGTCAAGGAGCGGGACAATCTTGGGGGAACGCCGCTGCATGATGCGGCCTGGGGTGGGCACAAGGAAATCGCGATTCTGTTGCTGGAGCGTGGGGCGGAAGTGGATGCTCCGCATATGGACATCAACGCCGCGCATACCGAGAGCGGCTCTACTCCTTTGCACTATGCGATTCTGACGAATCATCTGGATATGGTGGAGTTGCTGGCGTCGCGGGGTGCAGATCTGAAGAGGCGTCACAGGGTGGGGTCTACTGCATTGCATCTTGCGTCGAGCCGCGGGCACAAGGAGATTGTGCAGTTCTTGCTGGCGCACAAGGTGGATGTGGATGCCGAGGATGGCAGTGGAGCGACGGCGCTGGATGAGGCGGCCTGGAAGGGGCATGCGGCGGTTGTCGAGTTGTTGTTGCAGGCTGGGGCCAACCCGAAGCACCGCATCAAGGATACGAAGATTACGCCGCTGCATGAGGCGGCGACGCGGGGCTTTCTTGAGGTGGCGCAGTTGTTGATTGTCGCGGGGGCAGAACTGGATGCCAAGGATCAGAGTGGCGCGACGCCGCTCGATGAAGCGCTGCGGCAGCGGCATACATTAGTTGTGGATTATCTGATGGGGAAGGGCGCGAAGATTGCGGGTGGGGATGCGCGTGGGGCGGCCAAGCAAATGGAAGATGCTGTGCTGAAGGGGCAGACTGAGGTGGTGCAGTTGCTGCTCGAGCGGAAGATGGATCCGGATGCACCCACGCCCAATGGCAGCACACTGATTCACGATGCGTGTTTGAAGGGGCATTTGGGGATTGCTGAGTTGTTGCTGGCGGCGGGGGCGAGTGCGAATGCGTTGAATGCGAATGGGGCGACACCGCTGCATGATGCGGCGCTGGCGGGGCAGTTGGCGATGGCGCAGTTGTTACTGGAGCGTGGGGCGGATATTCATGCGCTGGACCGGGATTCGAAGGCGACCCCGTTGCATTATGCGGCGAGTTGGGGACGTGAGGAGATGATGTCGTTGTTGCTGAAAAAGGGTGCGGATCGGACACGGAAGAACAAGGCGGGGAAGACGGCTGGGGAGTTGGCGCGGGCGGCTGGGTATGACGAGATTGCGGAGTTGCTGAAGTGAGGTCTCGATGGTTTACCTCTTTGGATTTGTTTCAGAAGACATCGATTTGCTGGCAGTTGAGTTGAGTAAGGTTTTGCGAATTTCGCTTGAGCCACACGAAGCAGGAAGCAGAGGTGGCGAATATTATCGCGGCCAAGGAGACGAAGAGTCTTTGATTTTGCAGCACAATCGAGATGTTGGCGTATTTCCTGAATTGGCTGAGGAAGACTTTCCCAAATACCGCTTGCTGCTTTATGTTGAGACGCTCCAGGATCAGCGTTCGGTTCTTCGGTGGTTTGAGCAGAGTAAACTCGAGGCCAGTTTGCTGAGGGTTTCAAAATACTGAAGCCAATCGTCGATAGCGATTTTGAAGACTATCACTGAGGAGTAAATCATGCGAATGCTAAAGCCCGTGCACCCTGGCCGCTTTTTGAAGACCGAGATTATCGAGGCATATGAGCTATCCGTCACTAGAGCGGCAAAGATTCTTCGTGTTTCGCGGCCCACACTTTCCAGTCTGCTCAATGCCAAAGCCAACCTTTCCGGGGAGATGGCTCTGCGATTCGAAAAGGCCTTTGGCGTGGATATGGAGACGCTGATGCGGATGCAGAATAGCTACGATATCGCCGTTACGCGGAGCTTGGAGAAGTCGATACGAGTGGAGCGATATCAGCCGCAAAGCGCGAGCTAGCGCGGCCGTAAGCTTTCGGGAGCTGTGATGAGTTGGTGCAGCAGCATATGGAATCGCTGACACATCGAGTCCTATGCCAGCGAATTGAATTGGAATACCTAAACCGAGACGAGAATGAAATGGATTCAAACAACAAAGAATTAGTTGATTGGACTCACCTACCAGCTAATACGGCAACGACTAGTCTCTGGGACACCCTCCACGACGGTGGTCTTCTATCAGTCGTTTCTGATCGATTGAAAAGAACTCTGACGTTCCAATTTGAAGTTGGCTACTTGAGAGATTTCCATAAACTGGCCGATGATTGCCTCTTCACTGTCGAAGTATGTGGAGTGCAATCGGTCCGCGCGCTCACGTATGTTCCATGGCCGGGAGACTTTATTTTGCCGGAAGGGGCCTCGCGATCTGAAGAACGAGAATTGGTAGCGGAGTACCAATCAAAATGGCGTGAGGAATCCATGTCTTGGTCCAAGTTTGAGGAATCAGTTGGCAGTGGAGAGTTTAAAGTTCTTGATTCGAAAATGGCCTATGCCGATTCAGGCATTGCGCTGAGTCTGTTGTTTTCAATGAAGGAGGGTTCCACGATTGAGGTCTTTATACGTGGACTCCGCGCCTTCTTCCAGGTTGATGAATCCAAACTATCGCTAGAAGAGTTTGCCGCATTGGGAGAGGAATATTGGAACAAGTTTGCCGATGGCAAGTCCTGATTAATGTGAGTAGAGCCAAGCTCGATTCTAGGTCAAAAGCCTAGGTCTTCTTCTGCTCAGGAAAAATCACGTAGCCTTCGGGGGCTCCGATTTTTTCGTGCAACCAGAGGAGGCGCTTGCGCATTTCGCGGCTTTGCATCTGGCGGGGGCCGGGTTCGACGTCGATGTCGCAGCAGAGGCCGTGCAGATACAGGGTTAGAGTATCGATCGTTGCGACTTTGGCATAAGCGCGGAACATTTTGGAATCGCGCCAGGGAGTGGTTGCGGCAGCAAGAAGTTCGTCCTTGGCCTTCCAGCTCTCTTCGTCCACTTCCCCATGGACGCGGCGCTTCAATTCGTCGCGGAGGATCTCTTCGAATTCGTTCCAGAACTTGGGTGCGGCGCGCTCTACAACCTTGGCGGCGATGATGCGGAAGAGGCGGTAGTGATACTCGCCACTGTCGCAACCCTGCACGGCGAAGGTGAGCACGACATTGTTGTCGATGAGGGTTTCGTTCTGCCAGATGCGGTCTTCGGCTTCTTCTTTAACCGCGCTTTTTGGGGGATCCATCACAACAGTGACTTCACCGGTGCCTTCGAGATGCGGTACCAAAACGATCGACATGTCGGGTAAAAGCTCGCGCACCATGGGCGGCAAACTGCCGACTGGATCGTATATCAGCTCTTTTTCGTCTTCTTCGTTCAGGCGCAAGCCTGCGGAATAGAAACTGATCTTCCCCGAGAGAGGAACCATCTCTTTGCGGAAACGTTCCGCGAATGCCTTCACCGTCAACCGCTCTGTCATCAACAACCGAATGATAGCGCGATACGCTGGGTAGAAGTGGCGCGTAAGATCCTGATCTCGGCAGGGGAAGCGAGTGGCGATTTTTACGCCACTGGCGTGGTGGACGCTTTGCGCCGAAAACGCAGCGATCTGGACTTCTTTGGTTGCGCTCAACCGAAGATGCTCGCGGCACGCGTGCGGCCGGTAATCGATGCCGGCAAGCTCGGTGTGGTGGGGCTGGTAGAGGTGGTGACACATCTGCCGGGGATTTACGGCGAATACAAGAAGCTGCTGGCAGCTGCTGAGCGCGAAAAGCCTGATCTGGCGATCCTTACCGATTCTCCCGACTTCCATCTGCGCGTGGCGCGGCGGCTGAAGGCGATGGGCATCCCGGTGGTTTATCTGGTGGCTCCGCAGGCCTGGGCCTGGCGGCAGGGGCGTGCCAAACAGATGAGTCGTGATCTGCGGCGGCTGCTTTGTATTTTTCCGTTTGAAGAGAAATGGTTTAACGACCGGGGTGTTGCCACCAGCTATATTGGCCACCCGATGGCGCGCCATATTGCGGCGAAGCGGACTCGTGAGGATTTTCTGCGGTCGATCGGGCTCGATCCAACCCGCCCGATGGTGGCGCTATTGCCGGGGAGCCGGCATGGGGAGATCGCGCGGCATCTGCCAGCGCTGATCGATGCGGTGGGGCGGATTGGGGCAAAAATGCCCGTGCAGTTTGTACTAGGGACGCCCCCAACGATTGGACGGATGTTTTTTGCTAACCATTCGCTTCCCGAAGCCATCCATGTGATTGAAGGTCAAACCTGGGAATTGCTGGCACACTGTGATGTGGCGCTGGCCGCCTCAGGCACAGTGACGATGGAAGCCGCGCTGCTGGGTGCGCCCACGGTGAGCTTCTATCGGGTAACTGGCCTGAGCTGGTTGATTGGAAAGTTTCTTGTCGATGTGCCGTTCTACACCATGGTGAACCTGGTGGCTGGCAAGAAGGTGATTCCGGAGTTGATGCAGGAAAACATGACTGGCGAGAAGCTGGCCGTGGAGACGCTGCGTTTGCTTCAGAGTGCCAAGGAACGGGATGATATGAAAGAGGGCCTGGCGGAGGTGGCGCGCGTTTTACGCAGCGACCATGATCCGTTTGAAGTAGCGGCCCGTATTGTGGATGAGATCCTGAATGAACAAAATGAGATTCCTGCCAATTCTGTTGCTTAGCGCGGCGCTGTACGCGCAGCAAGATCGCCGCGGTCGCGTCGACGTAGAACACTACGACATCGATGTTGCAGTAACGCCTGCGTCGCAAACGATGCTCGCCAAGGTGAAGATGCGCTTCACGCCGCTGGACGACCGTCTGTCTTCGATCCAGGTAGACTTCAACGATGCCATGCGCGTGTCGAATGTGACCGGCGATGCCGGTGAGCCGGTAGCGTTCTCAAAAACCAGCGATTTCAATTACCGCTTGCAGTTCTCGCAGCCTCTAGCCAAGGGCAAATCCACTACGGTGACCTTTGATTATGACGGGCGTTTTGATGGGCGCGAAGAGAGCCCGGTTTATGGCATCCGCTTTGCAGCGATTGAAGCTACTGGTGCAACGCTGCTGTATCCGGCTCGCTGGTTCCCGGTGAATGAATACACGAGCGACCGCTACACGATGAATCTGAACGTGACCGCGCCGACCGAGTTTCGTGTGTTGAGCTCTGGTGTGGATCTGAAGACCGAGGCTGGCGCAAACACAGTGACCAGCTTCAAGACGACGCAGCCGGCGCTTTATGGCAGCTTTTCTCTGGTAAAGATGAAGCCCGTACAGACCAGTATTGAGGGTGTCACTACGACCATGTTCTTCAACAATGTTGCGATGGCGAATGAGACTGGCGCGATGGTTTCGAAGGCGATGAACTTTTTGTCGGACCTGAATGGCAAGCCTCCTTCGGTGAACCTGTATCTGGCTGAGACCTTCAAGGGTTTTCCGAATGGGTATTCGGCACCCGGGTTGCTGTTTCTTTCTCCTTCGGGCATTGGTACAGAGGTGAACCAGCGGTTGATCGTGAATCAGGTATCGCGGCAATGGTGGGGCGGATTGCTTTCGCCAACCACCCGGAACCACATCTGGATTGTGAACGGGCTGGCACGATACTCGGAGTCGATGTATTTTGAGTCGACCGGCGGGCCTTCGGCTGTTGAGTCTGAGATGCGTGACGTTTATGTGGAAGCGCTGACGCAGCCTGAACCGCCGCTGATTCAGAGTTCACGATACGAAGACTATTCGCCGGAGTTCTGGGCCGCAACCGCGGGTAAGGGTTCTGCAGTGCTGAACATGCTGCGCGGGCTCCTGGGTAAAGACAAGTTTGAGGCGACACTCAAGAACTTTGCCAAGACCTATGCTTACAAGCAGGTTTCTACCAACGATCTTCGCAAAGTTGCCGAACAGGCTTATGGGAGTGACCTTCAGTACTTCTTCATACAGTGGATTGAATCGTCGGGTGCACCGGAATTCAAGCTGACCTATACGGTGTTTCGTACGGCCAAGGGCTTCCGGATTCTGGGCAAGGTGTCGCAGGATCTTGATACCTTCCGTATGCCGGTGAAACTGAAAATTGAGACTGAAGGCAACCCGGAAGAGAAGACGGTTGAGGTGGTGGGCACCTCGTCTGAATTCAGCGTCGAGACCTTTGGCAAGCCGGTGATTGTGAAGCTTGACCCGGACATGCAGGTGCTGCGTTATGACGACAAGATTCGTGTGTCGGTAGCGATTCGCAAGGGTGAGCAGTTTGCCGAGGTAAGTGACTTCCAGGAGGCTCTCAAGGAGTATCAGAAGGCGCTCGAAGTGAATCGCAATTCGTCACTGGGGCATTACCGCGTGGCCGAGATCTTCTTTCTGCAGAACAACTATCAGGCTGCGGCCAACGAGTTTCGCGAAGTGCTGAATGGCGATCTTGAGCCCAAGTGGACCGAAGTCTGGACGCACATCAATCTGGGCAAGATCTTCGATATCACCGGGCAGCGCGAGCGCGCAGTGAGCGAATACAACCAGGCGATCCGTACCAAAGACAACACGCAGGGCGCGATGGAAGAAGCCGCCAAGCATGTGCGCGAACCTTACAAGCGCCAGAACACAGACCGCTAGTCTAGCCGCTTGCGGAAGCGCATTGCGCTGATCGCCAGAATCGTTGTGCCAAGAACGGCGAGCGCCAAAATCTGCGGCCAGAGGATCTCGATACCAACGCCCTTGAGGAAGATGCCTCGCACTACTTCCATGTAGTAACGCATGGGGTTCAAGTAGGTAACCCACTGTACGATCTCGGGCATGTTGCGGATGGGGAAGCTGAAGCCGCTGAGCATGAACATGGGCTGAAACAGGAAGAGCGTCGTCATCATCGCCTGCTGTTGGGTGTTTGAGATTGTGGATATGAAGAGGCCAAGGCCGAGAGTGCACTCAATAAAAAAGACACTGGAGAAAACCAGAAGTGCAGGGTTGCCGTTGAGTGGCACGCGGAAAACAAGCATCCCTACCAGGGTGATGAAAAGCAGCTGAATCATTCCGATGGCGGCAAAGGGGAGTGTCTTGCCGATGATCAACTCGATGGGGCGGATGGGTGTAACCATGAGCTGCTCCATGGTGCCGATTTCTTTCTCCCGCACGATAGCCATCGATGTCAGCGAGAGCGTTACCAGCATGATGATGTTGACGAGAACGCCAGGGACGAAATAGTTGCGGCTGCGCAGCTCCGGGTTGAACCAGACTCTGGGCTCAATGGTGAGGGTGGGGAGCGGGGCGAAGAGGGGGCGGTCTACGGCGCGGCCGACGAGCTTTTGGCGCTGGAGTTTTTCGAGCTTTTTTGTGCTGAATTGGCGGATCACCTGTGTGCACTGTGTTGAGACGATGCTGGCGGTATTGGAGTTTGTACCGTCAACGAGCACTTGCACTGCGGCTGTGCGGCCACGGGCGATGTCTGCTGCGAAGCCGGGCAGGATACGGACCACACCTTCTACTTCACTGCGATCGAGGGTGAGTTGGGTGTCTTGCTCGGATTCGAGATAGCGAACAATGGTGAAGCGGCCGGAGCCGGTGAATTGTTCGAGGAGTTCGCGGGATTCGATACTGCGGTCTTGATCCATCCAGGCGAGCTTGGCGTGTTCTACGTCGAGATTGACAGCGTAGCCGAAGACGAGCAACTGGATCAGCGGTGGCATGATCAGCGTGGCGCGCATCTTGGGCTCACGCAGGGTTTGCTTGAGCTCTTTGATGATCATTTCTCGGATGCGTTCCCACATAAGAATCAAGCCACCTTGGCCCGCATTTTGCGGACGGCAATGAAGAAGACAATGGAACCGTAGAGCAGCAGAGCGAGTAATTCTGCCCACAGGATTTGCACGCCCACGCCTTTGAGGAAGATGCCCTTGAGGATCGTGACAAAGTAACGCGCCGGCACGATGCGTGAGACCACCTGGATCACCGGCGGCATGTTGTCAATGGAGTAGATGAAGCCACTCAAAAGGAAGGCCGGCAGGAAGCTTGAGATCATGCTGAGCTGATAGGCGATTACCTGGTTGCGGGTGATCGTCGATAGCAGGATGCCCCAGCAGAGTGCGCCGAAGCAGAAGAGGGCTGAGCTTGCAATGAGCAGGACGGCGCTGCCACGCAGGGGCACTTCAAAGAGGAAGACGCCGGTGACGATGCAGATCACCATATCGATCATGCCGATGGCGAAGTAAGCAGCGAGTTTACCGAGCAGAAATTCTACCGGGCGGAGAGGCGTTGAGAGGAGCTGCTCCATGCTGCCGTTCTCCCATTCGCGGGCTACGCAGAGGCTGGTAAGGACGGCGGCGATGATCATCAAAATGACGGCAATCAGGCCGGGGACGATGTAGTTGCGGCTTTTGAGATCGCTGTTGAATACGACGCGGATGCGGGTGTCGATCGAGTTTACTTTTGGTGCGCCGAGACGCTCTCTCGCTATGGCGCGAACTTCGATGCCGTAGAGAGTGACAAGACTTTGGGCGTAGCCGAGCGCGATGCTGGCGGTGTTGGAATCGCTGCCATCGAGGATTAGCTGGACTTTGGCTTCGCGGCCCCCCTTGAGGTCTGAGCCGAAGCCGGGCTGAATCACAACTCCTACGATGGCTTTGCCTTTGTCGATAACGGCATTGAGCTCATCCGGAGTATTGGCCGAGGCTACGATGTCGAAATAGCGGCTGCCTTTGAATTGCTCGATCAGCTCACGGCTGGCGGAGCTTCGATCGAGATCGTAGATGGCTGTTGGTACATGATCGACATCAAGGCTGAGGGCGTAGCCAAAGAGGAGCAGCAACAGGAGCGGGATCGCGAGAGCCATGTAGAGGCTGAGAGGGTCGCGCACGATGTGCAGGAATTCTTTGCGGGTAACGGCCCACCAGCGGCGGAACTTCATAGGCTGGCTGCCTCTTCGCGCTCGATGCTTTCGACGAAGACTTCTTCCATGCTGCTTTTGCCCAGGGCCTCTTTGAGCTCGGCGGGCGTGCCGAGCGAAATCATCTTGCCCTTGTACATGAGGGCGAGGCGGTGGCAGTATTCGGCCTCATCCATGTAGTGAGTGGTTACGAAGACTGTCTGGCCGGCCTCTGAGAGTTGGTAGATGAGATCCCAGAAGCTGCGGCGGGCGATGGGGTCGACACCGCTGGTGGGCTCGTCGAGAAAGATGATGGGTGGCTCGTGGAGGATGGCGCAACCGAGGGCAAGGCGTTGTTTGAGGCCGCCGGGGAGGGTGCGCGTCATTGAGTCTTCGCGGCCCACCAGGCCCGACATATCGAGCGCGTATTGCTTGCGGATGGGGCGCTTGTCTTTGGCGACACCATAGATGCCGCTGAAGAAATCGATGTTCTCAGCTACGGTGAGATCGTCGTAGAGGGAGAAGCGCTGGGACATGTAGCCGATGTTGGCGCGGACGAGTTCTGGGTCGCTCGCGACGTTGTAGCCAGCTACGATGGCCTTGCCGCTGGTGGGGGCGAGAAGGCCGCAAAGGATGCGGATCGTGGTGGATTTGCCTGCGCCATTGGGACCGAGAAAGCCAAAGATCTCACCTTTGCCGACGTTGAGGGTGACGTTGTCGACGGCAACGAAAGTGCCGAATCGCTTGGTTAAGTTTTCGATGACTACGCTGAACTCACTCATGCGGCGGCCCGGTGAATTTCTGAAATCAGAATGTCTTCAAGGGTGGGTGTGATGCGCTCGGCATCGATGTCGAGATCGGCAATGATGTCGAGGAGTTTGGCTTCAGGCTTGAGGAAGAGATGCAATGCCGCGCCGCTCATCTCGACGCTGCTGACGCCGGGGCGCGATTCGAGCGTGTGCTTGATCTCGCGGAGGTTGTCTCCGCGGATGGCATAGCACTTCTCGGGCAGGTTGGCTTTGAGCTCGGCGGGAGTGCCACAGAGGACGATGCGGCCGCGGTCCATGAGAGCGACACGGTGGCAGCGCTCGGCTTCGTCGAGATAAGCGGTGGAGACCACTACAGTCATGCCGTCTTTGACGAGCTCTTCGAGGATGAGCCAGAAGTCGCGGCGGGAGACGGGGTCAACGCCATTGGTGGGCTCGTCGAGGAAAAGGATTTGGGGTTTGTGTAGCAGGGTACACATGAGCGATAGCTTCTGCTTCATGCCGCCGGAGAGCTTGGCGGCAGGGCGGTCGCGGAAGGGCTCCATGCGGGTCATCTGGAGCAGGCGGGTTTTAAGGTCTACTCGCACCTGGCCGGTAATGCCGAAGAGGTCAGCGTAGAAATCCATGTTTTCTTCGACCGTGAGGTCGCCGTAGAGGCCGAATTTCTGGGCCATGTAGCCGATCGCGTCTTTGACCTGATCAAGGTGTTTGACAACTTCGAGGCCCGCAACCACTGCATCGCCCTGGTCGGGATCTACCAGACCACAGAGCATGCGGAGCGTTGTAGTTTTGCCCGCGCCATCCGGGCCTACCAGGCCGAAGACTTCGCCGGACTTTACTTCGAAGCTGAGATCCCGCACGGCCTCGATTGCGCCGAAGCGTCGCGAGAGTGAGCGGGCTTGTACTGCAATACTCATTTAGTTCAACCGGATTTCGGCATCTACCGGCATGTTGAGTTTGAGCTCGCGTTTCGAGTTGTCGATCTCGATCTTGATGCGGTAAACCAGCTTTACGCGCTCTTCGGTGGTTTGGATTTGTTTGGGTGTGAACTCGGCTTCGCTGGCGATGAAGCTGATCTTGCCGGTATAGGTCTTGTCGGGGTAGGAGTCTGACCGCACTGTCACCGGCATGCCGAGCTGGATGCGCCCAAGCTTGTTCTGCGGTACGTAGCCGCGCAGCCAGGGCTTGTCGATCTCGCCCAGAGTCAGCACCGGAGTGCCAGCGGCGAGAACTTCTCCGGGGTCTGCACTCTTCACCAGGACAACACCGTCAACGGGTGAGACGACGCTGGTATCGTCGAGCTGCGAATCGATAACGCTGACACCGGCTTTGCTGCGGGCGACATCGGCCCGGCGGGCGTCGAGATCTTCTTCTTTGCGGTGGATGTCGAGACGCTGGGCCTCGGTGAGTTTGAGTGCAGCTTCGGCTCGGGCCAGGTTGGCGCGGGCGGATTCGATGTCGGTTTTGCGGGGGCCTTCGAGGATTAGAGCGAGGCGCTGTTCTGCGCTTTGCACTTGCGCCGTTGTCGAATCGAAGCGCGTCTTGAACTGATCGAATTGCGACTGGCTGATGTCTTCACGCGCGATCAACTTCTGGGCACGGTCGTAGTCGCGGTGGGCCTGATCGTGGATCACCTTGAGGTCGTTGACCTGGGCGCGGGCCTGGGCCACTTCTTGCGGCCGAGCGCCGTCGAGCAGCTCTTGCAGCTTGGCTTTGGCTTGGCGGAGTTCTGCGTTGCGGAGGTTGATTTCGCTCTCCAGGGTGGTCTGTTGATACTGGATGGCGGTGCGGAGCTGTTGCAGGTTGGACTGGGCTACGTCGATGGTGGAGCTGTCGCGTGTGCGCATGCGTTGCATTTGTTCGCGGTCGAGGCTGGCGAGGAGTTGGCCAAGCTTGACGCTGGCGCCCTCTTCGACTTTGAGTTCGAGGAGCTTGCCGGCGGTCTTGAAGGCGATGTCGATCTTTCGGAATTCGATGTTGCCACTCAGATGAAGAACGTTGTCGTCTACAACGTGTGAGCGGCTCCAGGCGAAGTAGCCAGCGGCGGCAATGAGGATGAGCAACACTGGGAGCAGTTTTTTCATTACTGAACCATTCCTTTCACTGCTTGTTCCATAGACCCGGTGGCGGCAGCGACGTCGATGCGGGCGAGATTGAAGAGGTAGAGCGCGGCGAGGTTGTTGTCGCGGGCGCGAGCGAGGCGGGTTTGGGCGTCGGTGAGCTCAACGCTGTTTGCGACTCCAGCCTCGGTGCGGCGTTGGGCTTGGGCGAGTTCGTTTTCCGCGAGTTCGAGGCCGAGTTTGGCAGTTTCGATTTGTGCGCGGGCGCTTTTGAGGGTATTGAGTGAGGTGCGCACTTCGAGCTCGATTTGCTTCTTAAGGTCGTCGGCGCGGAGACGTTCCTGCCGGAGGAGGATTCCGCTTTCGGCGCGGCGGGCTTCGCGGCGACCGCCGTCGAAGATTGGCACCCTTACACCGACGCCGATGCTGCGAGTGGGGACGAGGCTGGTGCCGTCGCCGATAGTGCCGTAATCGCCGCTGGCGGCAAGGCTGGGGAGGCGCTCGGAGCTGATGCTTTTGAGGCTCAGTTGCGCCGAGGATTGGCGTTTGATTTGGGCATCGAGGTCTGGACGCTGCGCGAGTGCGGTTTCAAAGGCTTGCTCGACGGTAGGGATAGGCGCGCTGCCATCGTTCATGCGGCTGGTGAGCTCAACTGCCTGTGCAAGGTCGAGGCCAATGACACGTTTGAGATCGAGGTTCGACTTCTCAAGGTCGTTCTCGGCTACGAGCATTCGTTGTTTTTCGTTTTGGAGTTGTACTTTGCTACGGGTGACTTCAATGCCGGTGCCGGTACCGGCTCGCTTCTGTGATTCGGCAAGTTGTACGAGACGCTCGGCGAGGGCGACGTTGGCCTTAGTGGTGTCGAGAGCGGCTTCGGCTTTGAGAACCAGTACATAGGCGCGGGCCACTTGCTGGATGGCGAGTTCTGTTGCATTGCGGGTTTCGGCGGTGGCGACTTGTTTCTGGAGTTTGGTGGCTTGGTAGCGGTAGATCGAGGAGAAATCGAGGATGCTTTGGGTGGCGGTGGCACGGTAGTCCACTACAGTGAAGGGGCCGACAAAGCTGGGGATGGTGAAGGGGAGACCCTGTGGGAAGCTGAAGCCGAAGGCGGCGAGGTTGCGGGTTTGGCTGGAGGCGCCGATGGAGCCATCGAGATTGGGAAGGAAGGCGCCAAGTGCCTGGCGGCGGCGAGCCTCGGCTTGTTCGACTCCGGTTCTGACGAGTTGGAGGCGGAGGTTGCCGTTGGGGGCTGTGGCGAGCTCGATCGCTTTGGGCAGACTCAGGGGCAGTGGCTCCGCGGCGAGCAGGGTGAGGAGAAGAATCGTCATGGAGCGGGCTCCAGACTTGGCGCGCTGAGGCCCGCCCTGGCATAGGTAATCATCTGGCGGAGAACCTCCTGTTTGTCATGAGGGTTGATGAGGCCATGGCTTAAATGTTTCAGCTTTTCTCCGGCGGCCATGGTGTGGGCGAGCATGCCGATGGTGAAGTGCAGACGCCAGAAGACTTCGCGCTGGCTGAGATGAGGCAGGGTACGGGCGAGAGCAAGAGCAAAGCGGCGGGCTACTTCGCCCATTTCGGTGACAATCAGGCTTTGCATGGCTCCGTGGGGCTCTGTGTAGAGGCGGCCCATCATTTGTCCAATCGTAAATCCATGATTCTGAAGGCTGAGCGCCATGTCGATGGTGGGTTCGTAGAAGGCTTCGAGGATAGATTCGAGAGTGCTGGCTTCGTTTGTTTCGAGGGCCTGGAGGCGGGCGAGGCGGCTCTCGTTCATGGGACGGATGCGGCGGGAATAGACGCTTCTTACCAGTTCGTCTTTGGAGTTGAAGTGGTAATTCACAGCAGCGAGGTTTACTTTGGCGTCGCTGGTAATTTGCCGCAGGGAGGTGGCTTCGATGCCGTGGAGGGCGAAGAGACGTTCGGCGGCGTCGAGAATTCGATCCTTAGTCTCTCGAACGTTTGCTTCATTCATACGTTTGTTTGATTATGAAGGAAATCTTTTGCTTCTTCAAGGGCCTGATGCAGCAATAGACGAAGCCCGGCGGGGAGCTTCAGGCCCGGGCTCTAGTACTTTTCATTGTGAAGAGATAGTTACTTTAGATCCGGTTCGGTGAATGCACTCGTAGTGCCTCGTGAAAGCGAGTCCGCTATGCATACCCTATTTTCACGACTGACTACCCGTCTGTTCGTTTTCGGTATGGCGATGGGAAGTGCTGCCTTTGCAGCCCCCATGCCCTGCCAAACCTCCACATTACAAAGCTATGTTGCCTCGGGCCCCTGCTCGGTGGGGAACATGGTTTTTTCTGACTTTAATGTCCTGGCCAATCTTTCGGGCGCACCTGTGATTGGAGCTGAAAACATTACGGTAACCCCGACTTCATCGGAGTACACGCAAAGTTTGAGTTTTCAATTTCAGACTACGGCGCTCGGCTCTCCTTTCGGCAGCTCATTTGAGCAGATCTTCACTTATCTGGTTAGCCCGCTCGGCATCTTCACCAATGCATCGCTCGGCTTGAGCGGATCTCAGGCAACTGATGATGGCGTGGTATTGGGCAACCAGTTCTTGTGTCAGGGCGGCGCATTGAGTGCGGATGGAAGCTCTTGTGAAGCGGGTGGCTCTTTCTTCAATCAGGCAGTGGTTGCCATCGACCCCAGCGACCCTGATCTCCTCTTTGCCACTTTGAACCTGGATGCCAACGGTGCTTCGTTATTTGTTCGAAACGAAATTGCCATTGATGGTGGCCAGAGCGGCTCCGCATCTGGGGGTACCCTCACGAACTCGTTTACGGCAGTGCCTGAGCCGGCCGGTATGACCGGGGTTGGCACGCTGCTAGTTGCGGGACTGGCGTATATCCGGCGTCGCCGGATGGGCCAGTAGCACCTGTTTGGACTTATCTCAAAGGAACCATATGAATCTACAAAAGACACTTGCCATTCCATTGGCATTGCTAGTGTTGCAGTCCCAGCTCCCTGCGGCTAATCACCGCGAGGCGCCAATTACTTCTTTGGACCGTACGGCGGATATCACCGACTGGTATGCGTTTGTGAGTTATGACGACCCCACCAAGGCCACTATGATTCTGAACGTAGACCCATTGCTGGAGCCGTCGAATGGGCCCAACTATTTCCCGTTTGACCCCGGGATTCTTTACCAGATGCATGTCGACAATGACCGGGACGGGATTGAGGACATTACCTTTCAATTTCGATTTACAACCGAGCAGCGTTTGCCGGGAGTATTTACCGGATTTGTGGGTGCTGGCAACGGGGTATCGGCCAAGCCGGGATCACCGAACCCGGGGTCCCCAGTGGTGCCACCGGCGATTACTGCGCTTGATGGCAGCGGCTCAGAGGGCTTGGGATTGCGACAGTCTTACAGCGTGACGATGCTGAACAAGAAGACTGGTGTGGCGACAGATTTGACACAGGGGCGGCGGCTCTTCGCCGTGCCGACCAATGTGGGATCACGCACAATGCCGAACTATGCGGCGCTCGCGCAGCAGGGCATCTACTCTCTCAATAACGGAGTGAAGGTGTTCGCCGGCACGGTGGACGACCCGTTTTATATCGATCTTGGGGCGGCTTTCGATTCGCTTAACTTCCGCAATGGTGGCATTGGCGGAAGTGCGGGTGTATTGACGCCGGCGCAGGATGCAAACGACACGACCAACTTTAGCTCTGACAGTGTGTCTGGTTTCAATGTGAACTCGATCGCGATTGAAGTACCGATCTCGATGCTGGTAAAGCCCGGGACTGTTTTGACTGGCGGAAGGCCGAGTGCGAGTGATGCGTTTGCGACGATTGGCACCTACGGCCAAACCTCCAGAGCACGCACAACGGTGCGGCGTAGCCCGGATCCGATGCTGGAATCAGGCGGCTTTCGGCCCGTGCAACGCATGGGCAATCCACTGATTAACGAGCTGTTGATTGGCACCGGTTTCAAAGACAAATTCTCGATGTCTGAGCCTAAGGATGACGGGCAGTTTGCGGCTTTCTTTCTCGATCCTTTGCTGGCCCGGGTTTTGAATGCAGTTTATTCCCTGCCGATTCCTTCGCCCAACCGCGTGGACTTGTTGCCGCTGGTGACCTATGCGCCGCCGATTGCTGCGGCAGGGCCGGGCGGACCAGTGGCAGATTTGCTGCGTGTGAACCTGGGTGTTGGCCCAACGTCGCAAGCAAACCGCAAACGGATGGGTTTGCTTGCCGGTGATGCGGCAGGCTTCCCGAACGGCCGACGTGTCAGCGACGACGTGGTTGATATTGCCACTCGCGCTGTAGCCGGCATTCTCACCGGACAGCCGCAGTTTGCCAATCTGTTGGGCGACGCGGTGAATGCTAACGACGTGCCTTATCGCGAGACTTTCCCTTATGTGGGATTGGCTCACAGCGGTAAGGATCGGCGCCATATCGATCCAGGCGAGCCGCTGGTGATTCCGGCGAGCCCATCGAATCTGCCGATCAACTAGTAGAGAAAAAGGGCCATGGAGACGATCTCGATGGCCCTTCTTTTTATTCGACAGTAACGGACTTGGCGAGGTTTCGAGGCTGATCGACGTCGCAGCCGAGACGAACAGCGATGTGATAAGCCAGCAGCTGCATCGGGATGATTTCAAGGAGCGGCAAGAGCAACTCGTTGGTGATCGGAATCGGGATGACGTAATCGGCCATCTCGGCGATTTCTTTGTCGCCTTCGTTGGAGATGGCTACAACGATGCCGCTGCGGGCCTTTACTTCCTGAATGTTGGAGACCGTCTTTTCGTAGCGGATGCGGCTGTCTGGATCTTCGGGATCGTAGGCCGCGAGGACGACTACGGGCAGATTTTCGTCAATCAGGGCATTGGGGCCGTGCTTCATTTCGCCTGCCGGGTAGCCTTCGGCGTGGATGTAGCTGATTTCTTTGAGCTTGAGCGCGCCTTCAAGAGCAATGGGGAAGTGCACGCCGCGGCCGAGGTAGAGAAAGTCTTTCGCTTTGTGGAGTGAACGAGCGAGGTTCTGATAGATCACCTCGGTAGCCAGAACTTGTTCCATTTTGCCGGGTATCTTGAGTGCTTCTTCGATGTGAGCGCGCACCTGATCGGGAGTCAGAGTGCCGCGCTCCTGGCCCAGGTAAAGGGCCAAAACGAAAAGGGCGGTGAGTTGGCTGGTGAAGGCCTTGGTTGAGGCAACGCCGATTTCAGGGCCGGCGTGGGTCATCAGAGTGCCATTGGCTTCGCGGGTGATCATGGAGCCGATCACGTTGCAGATGGCCAAGGTGACAGAGCCCTTTTGTTTGGCTTCGCGCTGGGCGGCGAGTGTGTCGGCGGTTTCACCGGATTGCGAGATTACGATGGTGAGCGTGTCAGCGGGAACGATCGGGTCGCGGTAGCGGAATTCGCTGCCATAATCGACCTCAACCGGAATGCGGCCGAGCTTTTCAATCAGGAATTTACCGGCCAGGGCTGCGTGCCAGCTGGTGCCGCAGGCGATGATGCGGATCTGTTTGAACTGGCGCATCTGGTCGGCGGAGATTTGAACTTCGTCGAGGAAGGCGCGGCCAGATTCAGCACCGAGACGGCCGAGCATTGTGTCGCGCGTCGAACGCGGCTGCTCGTAGATCTCCTTCTGCATGAAGTGCTTATAGCCACCCTTTTCGGCCATGATTGGATCCCAATGGATGTGGGAAATCGGCCGGGTGACGGGATTGCCCTGGAAATCGGACAGGGTGACGCCTTCTGGCGTTAGGACGGCCATGTCGCCGTCGGCCAGGAAAAACATGTCGCGCGTGTGGCTCAAGATTGCCGGGACATCGGAGGCGACAAAGTATTCGTTTTCACCCAAACCGATCACAACAGGGGGGCCCTGGCGGCCGGCAACAATTTTGTTTGGATCCTTACGGGATATCACTGCAATGGCAAATACGCCCTGGATTTGAGAGATGGCCGCGCGGACTGCAGTTTCAAGATTGCCGCTGAATGCTTCTTCGATCAGGTGGGCAATGATCTCGGTATCTGTCTCTGAAAGGAAAACATGCCCCTTGGCCTGGAGTGCGTGTCGCAGGGAAAGGTAGTTTTCAACGATGCCATTGTGGACCACAACCAGATCGCCCTTGGAATCGCGATGCGGGTGGGCGTTTTCTTCAGTAGGGCGGCCATGGGTGGCCCATCGGGTATGGCCGATGCCGAAACTGCCATCGGTGGGGTTTTGGCGCAACGCTTCTTCCAGGTTGCGCAGCTTTCCGGAGGCTCGCCGAACGGCAATGGTAGCCGTCTCGTCGAAAACAGCGATACCTGCGGAATCATATCCGCGGTATTCCAGCCGCTTCAAGCCATCCATGATGATCGATACTGCCTGGCGATTGCCAATGTAGCCTACGATTCCACACATAAATTTTTAGAGGCGCTCCTTACCCCGTTGCTGTTTGGAGAGGAAGAGAGAGTTAGCCGAGGACTTCGATATGGAAATCCTCGATGACCGGGTTGGAGAGCACCTCTGCAGAAATGGTTTGCAGTTTTTGTGCCAAAGCTTCTTTCGAAGCTTTCGGGTCGAGTTCAATATCGAAATACTTGCCTTGTCTCACGTCCAGAATTTCGTTATGACCCAGCGAATGCAGGGCCTTGGTAATGGTTTGACCCTGGGGGTCGAGGACTGAAGGTTTCAGCGAAACATGCACACGAGCTTTCATCGGTATTTCCAGTTTAGGGCAGAGTGCGTGCCAAAGTGGGAAAATGGAATATCCATTATCATGACCGGTCACCAAGTTCGCCAGACATTCCTTGATTTCTTCGCCGGACGAGGCCATCGCATTGTGCGCTCGTCTTCTCTTGTCCCTGCCAACGACCCCACGTTGTTGTTCACCAATGCAGGTATGAACCAGTTCAAGGAAATCTTCCTTGGGCAGGAGAAGCGCGACTATTCGCGCGCTACGACATCGCAGAAATGCGTCCGTGCCGGTGGTAAGCACAATGACCTTGAGAACGTAGGCTACACACGCCGCCATCACACTTTCTTTGAGATGCTCGGGAATTTCAGCTTTGGCGATTACTTCAAAGCCGAGGCGATCGAGTTTGCCTGGGACCTGATTACCAAGGTTTACGGTCTGCCGAAGGACAAGCTCTACGTCACCGTGTTTCGTGAAGACGATGAAGCTGAGGAGTTGTGGCAGAAGGTTGCCGGGGTGCCAAAATCCCGCATCTTCAGGCTGGATGAGAAGGACAACTTCTGGCAGATGGGCGATACGGGGCCTTGCGGGCCTTGCTCTGAAATTCACTTTGACCTGGGTAAGGATTCAGCGGCGCCGGGCCATGAGCATGAAGAATTCCCGCTCGATGGCGGCGGCCGCTTTGTTGAGTTCTGGAATCTGGTGTTCATGCAGTACGACCGCTCTCCCGAAGGCGTGCTGACACCGCTGCCTCGACCGTCGATCGACACGGGCATGGGCCTCGAACGCATGGCGGCAATCCTGCAGGGCAAGCTTTCGAACTACGAATCTGACTTGATTGAGCCGATTCGCGAGAAGGCGGCGCAGTTGCTGGGCGGCAAGATGAAGCCGGCTACTTTGAACGTTGTGGCCGATCACGCGCGTGCAGCGGAGTTTTTGATTCATGACGGCGTGGTGCCTTCCAACGAAGGCCGCGGCTATGTCTTGCGCAAGATCATTCGCCGGGCGATTCGGCATGCGCGGCGTGATGGTGCCGAGAATCACTTCATGCACCTGATGACGCCATTTGTTGCTGAGTTCATGAGCGGGCCCTATCCGGAATTGATCGAGAGCTCAGAGCGCGTGGCACGTGTGGTGAGAGAAGAAGAATTGCGCTATGCCACTACCTTTCTGGTGGCAGAGAAGATGTTCCGCGATGAAGCAAAGACTGCGGTGGGCAATGTGTTGCCGGGCCCTGCAGCCTTCAAGCTTTACGACACCTTTGGATTGGGCCTGGACGAACAGGAAGACATGGCTCGTGAGTTGGGTCTGAGTATCGATCTGCCGGGCTTTGATGAGGCGATGGAGCAGCAGAAGCAGAGGGCGCGGGCAAGCTGGAAGGGTGCTGAGAAGACGCAGGTGAATCCGGCCTTTGCAGAACTGGCCAAGACGAAGTTTCTTGCCTACACACATCTGGAAACCCCAGCGACCGTGCTTTATGCCAGCGAGACCGAAGTAGTGCTGGATCAATCCTCCTTCTATGCCGATTCCGGCGGCCAGGTAGGTGACCACGGCGCACTGTTTGACTCTGAGAGCGGTGAGAAGCTGGCCGATGTGACGGCGGCTGTTTACGGCATGCCGGGCCTGATTGTTCACAAGGTGAAGCTGGTGAAGCCGATCGCGGTTGGGCAGACGTTAATTGCCCGCGTAGCACCTGAGTGGCGCAACGCATCGATGCGGCACCATACGTCTACTCACCTCCTGCAGGCAGCCCTGCAGAAGGTGTTGGGACGGCACGTCAAGCAGGCCGGTAGCGTTGTTGACCCCACCCGTTTACGCTTTGACTTCACGCACTATGCAGCGGTGAGCGCTGAAGAGAAGGCTGAGATTGAACGCCTGGTGAATGAAGAAGTACTGGCCAATATCGACGTCACGACGAAGGTAACGGGCCTTGACGAGGCGCTGAGCTCGGGCGCGATGGCGCTCTTTGGCGAGAAGTATGGCGATAGCGTTCGTGTGGTGAGCATTGGTGAGTTCTCGAAGGAACTTTGCGGCGGTACGCACGTGAAGCGTACGGGCGACATCGGTGGCATCAAGATTGTTTACGAAGGCTCAAGCTCTGCCGGAGTACGACGCATGGAAGCCGTGGCGGGGCCCCGGGTGACTGAGTATTTTGAAGAGCAACTGAGCGCCAAGGATGATGCTTTGGCCAGGGCGGAACGCGAGAAGAAAGATCTGGAGCATGCGCTCAATCAGTTGAAAGAACAACTGGCCTATGCCCAATCTTCCAACCTGAAGGCAGAAGATCTGAACGGCATGAAGGTGCTGCGGGCCAAGCTTGCCAACATGGATCGCGGCCAGATGCGAATGGTGGCTGATGACTTCCTCAACCGCAATGCTGCTGACGTGATCGTGCTTGGAACCACTACTGCTTCCGGCACGGTTGAGTTTATCTCCGCTGTGCGCAAAGAGCTGAACCCGAAGATCCACGCCGGTAACATCATCAAAGCGATCAGCGAGATGGTGGGCGGCAAGGGTGGCGGGCGGCCAGATCGCGCCGAAGGCGGCGGCAAAGATGCATCGCAGATTGATGCTGCTTTAGACAAAGTAGCTGAACTGCTCTAGATGCTGGACGCAATCGTAATTGGCGCGGGGCCTACGGGGCTGGCATGCGGGATTGAGCTGAAGAAGCGAGGTCTCGCGTCGATTCTGATTGAGAAGGGTTGCGTTGTGAACTCGCTTTACAACTACCCGACAAACATGGTGTTCTTTACGACACCGGAATTGCTCGAGATTGGCGGCATTCCGATGACGTCTCTCAACGAGAAACCCACCCGGAATGAGGCGCTGAAGTATTACCGCCGTGTGGCAGACCATTTCAAGCTGGACATCCATCAATATGAGCGCGTAGAGCGTGTCGACGGAGAAGATGGAAATTTCACCGTCGTGACCGATAAGGGTGAATATGGGTGCCGCAAGGTGATTTTCTCTACCGGCTACTATGACCTTCCGAACTACACCGGAGTGCCGGGCGAAGATCTGCCTAAGGTGATTCACTATTACCGCGAGGCGCATCCTTATTACAACTCGGATGTTCTGGTGATAGGTGCAAAGAATTCAGCGGCCATTGCTGCTCTGGAGCTCTGGTGGACAGGGGCCCGGGTAACGCTGGTGCATCGCGGGCCTGGGATTCACAACCACGTGAAGTACTGGATCAAGCCGAATATCGAGAACCGGATCAAGAATGGTGAAATTCCGGCCTATTTCAATACGTCTGTAGAGGAAATCCTTGAGGGCGAGGTGGTTCTGAGGACGCCGGAGGGCCAAGTCAGGATCAAGAACGATTTTGTTTTTGCCATGACGGGCTATCACCCGGACTTTGAGTTTCTTGAGCGGCACGGCATCCGTCTGAACCCTGAAACAAGGCGGCCCAATCTGAATCCCAATACCTACGAGACCGAGCGGCCCGGGATGTATCTGGCTGGAGTGCTGGTGGCAGGTGTTTTCACCAATGAAGTTTTCATCGAGAATGGTCGATTTCATGGGGAGAAAATTGCGCAGTCGATCGCGGAAGTTTGTTCTTGAGGAGTTATGAAATGAAGTTGTGGCTTGGATTGCTTTTGGTGGGCGCCTGCAGTGCACAGGTAATTATTGAGGTGCCGGAAGTGCCGGTGGACCCTCGAGCCCGCGGCCTCAAGAAGAAAGCCGAAGAGCCTGGGGCGGCGGCCGAGTATTATCTGCAACGGCGTGCGCTCGACGGCAAGCTCGAACTGCCTGCCAATCGCTATATCGAAGCTCGCGAGCAGGTAAAGCGGATGCGGCACGTGTCGCTTGCTACAGGCAGAGCGACAAACTCAAAGTCGACACAAGCCGAGCGGCAAATTTCCCTTGGTGCCTGGCGAGAGCTTGGCCCGACGAACATCGCCGGGCGGGCACGTGCGCTGGTATTTCATCCCACAACACCGGCCACCATGTTTGTTGGTGCAGCAGCGGGTGGTGTATTCAAGAGTACCGATGCAGGACTAAACTGGACCCCCGTGGGGGACATGCTTCCCAACATGGCAGTGAATGCGCTGGCAATCGACCCGAGTTCACCTGACATTCTTTACGCCGGGACGGGCGAAGGCTTTGGCAACATCGATGCGGTACGTGGTGCTGGCATCTTTAAGACAACAGACGGAGGCCTCACCTGGAAGTGGCTGGAGGCTACACGGAACAATTCGGGATTCTGGTTTGTCAACAAGATCATCGTGAGCCCGGTGAGCCCGAACCGGGTTTATGCAGCCACCAATGTGGGCGTCTTTCGATCCAATGATGGCGGAGAAAGCTGGCAGTTGGCGCTGGAGCGGAACTCTCCGTTTGACGGGTGCCAGGATCTGGTGTTGCGCCCGGGTGCAACGTCGGATTACCTGTTTGCCGCCTGTGGACGGCGTACGACGCAGACAACGATTTTTCGCAATACGGCAGCAGAAGGGGATGCAGCGTGGGAGGCTGTATTGACCAATGAAAGCATGGCCCGGTCGGTGATTGCGGTGGCTCCTTCCAATCCTTCTATCGTCTACGTTCTAGCTTCGAGCCGGGCAGAAGGGGATTTTCGCGATGGCTTTCTGGCCATCTATCGCTCAACGGCCAATGGCGATAAAGACACCTGGGAAACGCGGGCAAGCAACAAGGACGAGAACCGGATGAACCACGGTTTGCTCTCCAATCATGTTTCTCTTTACAACGATGTATGCAGTGGAGGGCCTTCCACATTTTCCAATCAGGGCTGGTATGACATTGCGCTAGCCGTTGACCCCACCAACCCGGAGCGCTTGTTCTCGGGTGGCATCGACCTGATGAAGTCTGAGGATGGAGGCTTGAACTGGGGCGTTGCCTCGTTCTGGTGGCCCACGCGCACTAATCCTACTTACGTTCATGCCGATCAGCATTTGATTGCGTTTCATCCCCAATATGATGGGACCTCAAATCAGTCTGTCTATTTCCTGAATGATGGTGGCCTGTTTCGTACCGATAACCCGGCGGCAGATGTTGGAATGCGCCCTATCGATACGTGCAACACAATTGGTACCCGGATGCGTTTTGTGAGTCTTGGTAAGGGCATGACGACGTCGCAGTTCTATCACGGGCTGCCCTATCCGGGAGGCGCAGTCTTTACCGGTGGCAAGCAGGACAACGGCACCAATCGTGGCACCACGGCAGAGGGTATTGCCGGGTGGCAACAGATTAGTGGAGGGGATGGTGGGTATGTTGCAATCGCTCCTGATGATCCCAATCGGATCTATGCGGAGACAACGAGGCTATCGCTTCGTCGATCGACCAATGGCTTAACCTTTACCAACGCCACGCGCGGGATTACGGAGCCTTCGGCGAATTTCCTGTTCATTACACCTTTTCGCATGGACCCGAACAACTCGCAGCGTCTTTACATCGGGGGCAGGTCCTTCTGGAGGACCAATGACGGAGCCGACAACTGGGAGAGGGTGAGCCAGGCGATTCCACTAGGCAACATCAGTGCGATGGCGATTGCGCCCGGTAACCCAGACCGTGTGATTTTTGGCACCAATACGGGCAGGCTGTATCGCAGCAACACCGCCACCAAGGACAACGCAGAATCCGAGTGGCCTTTCGAATTTGTGCGTACCAACGGCTATATCTCGTGGCTGGAATTCGACCCCAACAATCAGGACATCGCCTATGCAACAGTCAGCACTTTCAACAACAGCAGTGGCGAGGGGCATCTCTTTCGATCGACTGACGGCGGTGCCACCTGGGTGCGCTGGGATGGTGAAGGCGACACTGGCTTGCCGGATTTGCCCGCCCATTCAGTGGCGATCGACCCAGCCAATTCAGACCACCTCTACGTAGGCACCGATGCTGGTATTTTCGCGAGCTTCGATGGTGGCAAGACCTGGGCCAAAGAGGATGCGGGCTTCGTGAATACGGTGGTGGAATCGATGAATGTTGTGCGGGAAAATGGCGTGTCGACGCTCTACGCTTTTACGCATGGACGTGGGGCCTGGGCTGTGAATCTGGCGGGTGGCGAAGCAGTGAGTTGCCGTTTTGAAGTGGAACCGATTGCGCCTTCTTCGGCGATTGGCGATCTCAAGAAGGTGAGGCTGAATACCGCAGATGATTGCACTTGGTCTGTATTGGCTAGCAGCACCTGGGCGCGTGTTTCGCCTGTTACTGGTAAGGGTGCGGCAGACTTAAGCGTTCAATTTGCTGTGAACACCAGCACCCTGTCACGCACTAGTGATTTTGTGGTTGGCGACCGTTCTTTTGCGGTCTCCCAAAGTGCAGCGCGCGCTGTGGCCGGCAACGCAACAGTGGCACAGGCTTTTGCTTTACCCAGCTTTCCCTTTGTAGGAATCTCGAATTCTCGACTCTTTGCGGCGCCGAATCCGGAAGGCAGCCCGGTGCACTCCTGTACTGATTCTGTCGATTCGCGGAGCAACTGGTTTCGCTTTGTGGCTGGCTTTACGGGGCGGGTCTACTTAAGCGCCGCCACTACCAGCCCTCTGGGCGGCTTTGCAGGGAACGTAATTGCTGTCTATGAAGGTGAAACTGAGACCGCCTGCGAGAGGTCCAGCACGCAGCCGGTGATTCGCCTGGCTGTAGAAGAAGGCAAGACCTACCTGGTTCGTGTTTCGGGCACAGGCACAAACAATATTGGGGGCACGCAAGTTTTCCTCGCAACCCGCATAGAATAGCTAGATGCTATCCCGCAGAGAATTTGCCGCTGGCGCACTGGCCACGGCGGGCGCGGCCTCGTTATCAGCCGCTAAGATCAATTCCACTTTTAAGGGCGTCACCATTGGCGCACAGAGCTACAGCTTTCGCGATCGCGATCTTGATGGTGCGATCAAGGCGATGCAAGAGATCGGCCTCGGGTCAGTAGAGCTCTTCAGTGGCCACGCCGAGCCCAAGATGAAAGACCGCGCTGAGCTGCGTAACTGGCGCGAGACGGTGAGTCTTGATCACTTCAAGGCGATTCGCAAGAAGCTGGATGATGCCGGCATCGAGCTCTTCGCCTACAACTACAGCTTCCGTGAAGACTTTACCGACAAGGAAATCGAGCGCGGTTTTGAATTTGCCAAGGCGCTGGGTGTGAACAAGCTGACGGCTTCGTCGAACATCTCAACGGCCAAGCGTATCGACCCCTTTGCTGCCAAGGCCAAGGTATACGTCGGGATGCACAATCACTCCAACATCAAGCCGAACGAGTTTGCAACGCCTGACAACTTTGCTGAAGCCATGAAGGGCACCAGCAAGTACATCGGCATCAATCTCGACATCGGACACTTCTGGGCCGCCAATTTCGACCCCACTGAGTACCTCGAGAAGACCGCAGACCGCACGGTTTGTATCCACTTGAAGGATCGCAAGAAGAATCAGGGAGCGAACATGCCCTTTGGTGAAGGCGATACTCCGATCAAGGCAGTGCTTGAGCTGATGTCGCGCAAGAAGTACAAGTTCCCGGCCAATATCGAGTACGAGTACAAGGGTGCCGATACGGTGGTTGAGGTACGCAAGTGCCTCGAGCACTGCAAGAAGCTACTGGCCTAATCGTGTTAGTGGGGGCAATTCGGAGCGCAGGTTGCCCTTCGGTCGCTAGACGCTAAGTGGAAATGCGCGACTGTGACTCAATCGAACACTGGCGCTTTGAGAGTTTTCCCAACAGACGGTCCATCCGGCGGCGGATGGACAGTCTGCGGGCACACCTCGGGCGCCGGTCGTTTTTTCGCGTAACAAGTAAATTGTCAAAGAACTGGCCCGGCGTTGTTTTGGACTGTCCCGGGCAGTTGGGTTGAGAACTAGATCTGGGGCTGGCTTTTGGCTTTGATCCTTGTTTTCTGTAGAGTTGCTGTTTGGAGTTGCTATTGCCAGCCTTGGGGATGGGGTTGGCGTCGTTTGGAATCCCCACCCTTACGGATGGGGCTCGACGGGGGGGCTTTTTCTAGTTGCTATTGCCGCACTTGCGGAGGGCTAGCGGAGATTATCTAGTGGTGGGTATTGGGCGGCTAGCTCTTCGTCGGATAATTCCATTCGGCGGCAAAACTCTTTGTAGATGTAGTCGGTAATGTTCTGGGTGATTTCTGCGCCGGTGGGGTGGGTAGCCTTGATGGGTTCGTTACTGAGATTTTCGTTTTCGCCATTGAGTTGCTCATATTCATCAGGAGTGGGGACGGGGGGCGGGTCGTCGATGGGTTCGATTTCTTTGTTTGTGCCGCGTTCGGCGATCAGGGCCTTGAGGGCCTTGATGGTTTTGAGGATGCGGTTGGGGATACGGTCGAGCTCGCGGAGGACGGTGAGGTAGGCGCGGTCTGGGGCGTCGTGTTTGCTGTCGAGCATGTAGTGGTTGCAGACGTGTTCCATCTGGAGGAAGCGGAGTTCGAAGTGGATGAGCTGCTGGAGGAGCATGTGCTCGGTGGGCGTGACGGGTTGGTACTCTTCGAGGAGGTTGTGGACGGTGATGGCGACGAGGTTGGGATGGGTTACGAGGTGGCTGTAGTTCTTCATGGAGTAGAGGCCATGCTGGAAGGCGTTGGAGGCAGAGCGGGCTTTGCCGGCGGTGGTGCGCGGGCCGGTGGACTTCTTTGCGTTGGCGCGATTGGCGGCGAGGGCGGCTTCGGTCATCTTCTTCTTGCGGGGCTCGTTAGCGGGAGCCTTTGGAGTGGGCGGCAGCGCATCCACAGGTGTGTTTGGAGTTTTGTTTTCCATGGCCTGACGTTAGCTCAGGCAGTGAACGTCTTAATGTTTCAGCGGGATGGGAATGTTGGAAACAAAGGAAATCGAGTTTTCAAATTGTCGTGAATGGGTTTGGCCTTCATCTTTCGAATTGAAATGGTAATGAGATCGGGGCAGCAGAAAATGTGAATCAACTACAGAGTCAGGGATTAGAGGAGCGGCAGAACTGTCAGGCCAGGGACCTTCTGAAAGTGCCGCAAATTTCCGGTCAGCACGGCGTAGCCTTGTTCGATGGCTGTAACTGCAATCATCAGATCGTTGAAAGGCAGGACATTGCCTTTTGCTGCCTC
This sequence comes from Bryobacter sp., assembly GCA_044376335.1. Classification (GTDB taxonomy): domain Bacteria; phylum Acidobacteriota; class Terriglobia; order Bryobacterales; family Bryobacteraceae; genus Bryobacter. Next base: position 1,102 of record JBIPMY010000019.1, on the reverse strand, counting down.
CTCACCTTCAATTTGGCCGATACGCCAAGCAGTATGATTCGTAACCGGATGCACTGGGATCAAGCTGACAAGTTCTTCAATGTAGGCTCGACGCCTCTTCGCCATTTCGGGCGTTTTAGCACGGTATATGCCGTGAACCAGTTCGGCTATAGTGACTGGCGAAAGGGAGAGCTCAATTGGTCCATACGCTGCGAGGATAGTTTCGATCAGAGCAGTGACAGATTGTCTTTTTCGCTCAGCGGCGATGACAGCGCTAGAATCTAAAACTAATCCCAGGACGGAGGATTCCATGGTTTTTGATGGCTGGCAATGATGTCTTCCAAATCATTGCTGAATTCTTCGTCTAGCGTTACGGTGGAGTTGCGTTCTTTGGCTTCGCGAAGGATTTCTGTGATGGGACGGCCACTTCGGCTCTGAGCCCGAAGTACCGCGACTGGCCGATGATCCTGCTCAATGATGACCTCAATGCCCTGCTGGACCTTGGCCAGTACAGCATGAAGATCCCGAGCTAGTTCGGCTTCGCTCATGTGAAGACTTTCCATCGTCCCTATTATGACTGAAATTGGGGCCTAATCATTGGTCTTGCTTTTGGGAGGCTTAGGGTTATTCAGGGGAGGATGGCAGCCTGGGAGGATGAAAGCCTGGACCGTCCCGGCTGCGATTTTGCGTAGAATTTGGTCACCTCCACAAATTCACTTCAGCCATTATTACCCACCCGAAGCCAGGACTTCGGTATATTCTTGCTCTGAAAATCGGGAGGCTCTCGCAGGGTGGAAACGAGTGATTGGCTCTTCCATTTTAGTTGCCAGGGCGGCCATCGCCTGCTTCACAAACCCTTCAGAACCAAGCGGTTTGCCGGAATAGGTGGCGCTGCGCAGGCGTTTTGTGTCGCCTTCGGTGGCAGTTGTGTTCAGCAATTCCTGCCAGTTTTGGGCGCCTCCGGATTGCTGCCAGAAGGCCATATCCAAGAGGTGGCTGCTGTCGCTTCCGCTGAGGTGGGCAGCCGCGCTGGACCAGCGAAACCGCTCGGGAGATTCGACCAGACCGGCACGCACGGGATTGAGTTCGACATCGCGGATGGCGTTCCAGAGGTGGCATTCTT